>MGOD01000097.1:1731-4405 GCA_001795245.1 Chloroflexi bacterium RBG_16_70_13 | reverse complement strand
CGTCCATGACCGGAACTACCACGGGACGGTGGACGAGACATTCGCCTGGCTGACCGGCGACGGCCGGGTCGTGTCCCGGCAGGGCAACATCGGGCCCGCGGTGGACCCGTCGCTGACGACGCGGGTCGTGCCCTTCAATGACCTCGAAGCCCTCGAGCGCGCGCTCGCCGACGGGCAGGTGGCCGCCCTGCTGATCGAGCCGGCCCTGACGAACGTCGGGATCGTCCTGCCCGAGCCGGGCTACCTCGAGGGCGTCCGCGAGATCACCCGGCGAACCGGCACGATCCTCATCCATGACGAGACCCACACGATCTGCGCCGGCCCGGGCGGCGTGACCGGGGCCGGCGGCTACGCGCCCGACATGCTCGTCATCGGCAAGACGATCGGCGGCGGCATCCCGGCGGCCACGTACGGGATGACGGTCGAGGTCGCCGAGCGCGTCACGGCCCTGAGCCCGGCGGAGGACGCCGACGTCGGTGGGATCGGCGGGACCCTGGCCGGCTACGCGCTCTCGCTAGCGGCGATTCGGGCGACCCTCGGCGAGGTTCTGACGGCCGCGGCGTTCGAGCGGATGATCCCGCTGGCGGAGCGCTGGGAGGCCGGGGTCAACGGGGTGCTCGCCTCACGCGACGTCCCGTGGCACGTGACCCGCCTCGGCGCCCGGGCCGAGTACCACTTCATGCCGACCCGGCCGCGCGACGGGCTGGCGCAGTGGCGCCACGCCGACGGCGAGCTCGAGCGGTTCCTCCACCTCTGGGCGATGAACCGCGGCATCCTCATGACGCCCTTCCACAACATGGCCCTGATGTCCCCTGCCACGACCGAGGCGGACGTGGACCGCCACACCGAGGTCTTCGAGGCGGCCGTCGAGGCGCTGTTCGGCTGACCGTCGGGAGGGCGACAACCGTAGTCGTGACGCCCAGTCATCATTCGGCGCTCGAATCGTCGGTGGGTGCCACCGATCGCCGTCTCTGGCCCGGATCGTGACGCCTGGTCATGAATCCGAGAGCGCTGCTGGCGTGCAGCCCGTCCGCGAGCCCGGTCTGGCGGAGTTCGTGACACGCCTGGTCATGAACGGGCCTCCGAGGTGCCTCGATGACCGCGTCGGATGGGCTTCAGGCAGGGATTCGTGACTCGGCGTCACGATCCGGCGCCATCGCCGTCGAGCCCTGCCCGGAGGTGATGGGATCCGCCTACTCGGCGGCTTGCGCCCGCTCGAGCGCCGCGAGCTCGGCCTCGAGGTCGAGGGGCACTCGATGCTGGCGGGCCGTGGGGGCCTCGAGGTTGACGCGGAGGATCGCCGCGTTCGCGTCCCGGACGATCTGCGCCAGCTTCTCGCGGTCCCGTCGTCGCCCGACGATCGATGAACGTGGCGCCCGCTCGAGGATCGCGTCGCGTCGGGCGAGCAGCGCCCGGACCTCCTTGTCGGCCTCGATCCAGGGTGGCGCGAAGCTCGCGTTCTTGAGCATCCGATAGGCCAGAGCCCATTCGCCGGCCGCGGAATCGTCGACCAGCGGCAGCGGCTCGCCCTGGTGCGGGAGGTTATCGAAGGCGCCGGTCTCCCGGGCACCACGGAGCTGACGTTCGATGAGGGACTCACCGGCCGGCGCGAGCGGGCTCCCGATGCCTGGGCGCTTGTCGTTCATGGCACGATCATCGTAGCCCGCGTGCCACGGTACCTGTCACTGGCGGCCGGTATCGTTGGCGGGTGCAGCTGATCGACGGCCGCCCCGTGTACGCGGCCACGGATCTCGTCGCCTACCTCGCCTGCGAGCACCTGACCCAGCTCGAGCGCTCCGCGCTCGCCGGGCTCGTCCACCGGCCGATGCGGGTCGATCCCGAGCTCGACATCATCCGGAAGCGCGGCTTCGCCCACGAGGCGCGCTTCCTCGCCGACCTCGCGGCCGCGGGCCGGCGTGCGGTGAAGGTCGACCTCGACGGCTCGATCGAGGACCGCGGCGACCAGCTCCGGGCCGCGGCCGCCGCGACCGCGGCGGCGATGGCCGCCGGCGCCGACGTGGTCTACCAGGCGACGTTCTTCAACGAGGCCTGGCGGGGCCACGCCGACTTCCTCCTCCGGGTTGACGACCCGACCCGCCCCAGCCGTTTCGGCACATACCACTACGAGGTCGCCGACACGAAGATGGCCCGCCACGTCAAGGCCAGCGCGGTCCTCCAGATCTGCACCTATGTCGACCTCGTCGAGGCCGTCCAGGGCGTCCGGCCGGAGTGGATGCACGTCGCCCTCGGCGGCAGCGCCCGGGCCGTGGAGCGGCTCCGAGTCGACGACTACATGGCCTACTACCGATCCGCCCGTGACCGATTCCTCGGGGCCATGGCCGACGAACGCCCACCGGCCTTCCCGCCGTCCGACACCTACCCCGACCCCGTCGAGCACTGCGAGGTCTGCCGCTGGGAGGCCGAGTGCGTCGTGCGCCGCCGGGCCGACGACCACCTGAGCCTCGTCGCCGGGATCTCGGGTCGCCAGCGACGCGCCCTCGGGGAGCGTGGCACCACGACCCTGGAACAGCTCGGGCGGCTGGAGCTGCCGGTCGACCCGCCGATCGAGGGCACGAGCGCCGGGGCCCTGGCCCGGGTCCGAGAGCAGGCGCGGATCCAGCTGGAGGGGCGGCTCGAGCGGCGGATGAAGTACGAGCTGCTCCTCCCGGGACCC
>MGOD01000097.1:1106-1720 GCA_001795245.1 Chloroflexi bacterium RBG_16_70_13 | reverse complement strand
CAGATCGAGCCGGAGCGTGGCCTGGCGAGCCTGCCGCCGCCGTCTCCCGGCGACCTGTTCTTCGACATCGAGGGTGACCCGTACGCCCTCGATGACGGACTCGACTACCTCTTCGGCGTGCTCGAGACGGACGGCACGTTCCACGCCTTCTGGTCGCGCGACGAGGTCGGCGAGTTCACCCTGGCCGCCGAGCAGGCGGCGTTCGAGCGGCTCATGGACTTCCTCGGCGAGCGGCTCGCCGCCGACCCGTCGCTCCACATCTACCACTACGCCGCCTACGAGCCGACGGCCCTGAAGCGGCTCATGGGCCGATATGCGACCCGCGAGGCCGAGGTCGACGGGCTCCTCCGGCGGGGCGTCCTCGTCGACCTCCTGCGGGCCGTCCGCCAGTCGCTCCGGGCGTCGGTCGAGAGCTACTCGATCAAGAAGATCGAGCCGTTCTACGGCTTCGTCCGCGAGATCGACCTTCGGGACGCGGGCTCGAGCATCGTCGCCTTCGAGCAATGGCTCGAGCTCGGCGAGGGCGCGCGACCGGAGTCCACGCACCTCGAGCGGATCGAGCGCTACAACCGCGACGACGTCGTGAGCAACCGGCAGCTCCGCGACTGGCTCGA
>MGOD01000097.1:0-1066 GCA_001795245.1 Chloroflexi bacterium RBG_16_70_13 | reverse complement strand
CCGCCCCGAGCCACGGGTCAACGAGCTGCCGGCCGACCTGACCGAGGCGCAGGCGCGGGTCCAGGCCCTCGTCGACCGCCTCGCGACGCCGGACATCCCGCCCGACCCGGCCGAGCGGACGCCCGAGGAGCACGCCCGCTGGCTCCTGGCCCAGCTCCTCGGCTGGCACCGGCGCGAGGACAAGTCGATGTGGTGGGACTTCCATCGGCTGATGGACCTCACCCCGGAGCAGCTCGTCGACGAGAACGCCCCGATCGGGATGCTCGAGCCGGTCGGCCCGGTCGGCGAGCTGAAGAACGGCCGCCAGGTCTGGCGCTACACCTTCCCGCCGCAGGACTTCGACCTCGGCCGGGGGGACGTCAGCGATCCGGCGAAGAAGCAGGCCGATCCCGATGCCAGCCCGTTCGACTGGGGCGTCGGTGATGCGGCCGTCGCCGACGTCGCGGCCGGAACCGTGGACTTCAGGAGGTCGCTCTACGACCCCCACCCGCGGGCGATCGTGCCCCTCGACTGGGTCCGGACGACGGATCTCCAGGCCTCGCTCGTCGAGATCGGGGAGTGGGTCGCGGAGCACGGCATCGATGGCCCGGGCCCGTTCCGGGCGGCCCGCGACCTGCTCCTTGGCCGTCCGCCGCGGGTCGGCCAGGCACCGGGCGAGGACCTCGGCCGGGCCGGCGAGACCGACCTCGCCGCGGCCCGGCGGTTGGCCCTCGCCCTCGACCGGACGACGCTGCCCGTCCAGGGGCCGCCGGGCTCGGGCAAGACGTACAGCGGCGCCAGGATGGTCCTGACGCTGCTCGGCGCCGGCAAGCGAGTCGGGATCACCGCGACAAGCCACAAGGTCATCGGCAACCTCCTCCGCGAGGTCCTGAAGGCGAGCGCCGAGGAGCCGGACGTCCCGGTTTCCCCCGTTCAGCGGGGCAACCCAGACCAGGTTCTCGGCGACGATCAGGTCACCCGGGGCAAGGACACCGACGATGTCCGGGCGCGGCTCGCCGACGGCCGGGCCAATCTCGCCGCCGGGACGCCCTGGCTGTGGGCCTCGCCGAAGATGGCCGGAGCCGTC
>MGOD01000096.1:4224-5161 GCA_001795245.1 Chloroflexi bacterium RBG_16_70_13 | reverse complement strand
CAACCGGTTGATGAACTCCGGCCGGAAGACGTTCTTCATCGCGTTGAGCACCTTCTCCTTCATCTTCGCGTGCTGATCGGCGACCGTCTTGGACTCCTCGGTCTTGATGGAGAATCCCAGCGCCGACTCCTTGCGGATCAGGTCGGACCCCACGTTGGACGTCATGATGATGATCGTGTTGCGAAAGTCCACGCGGCGGCCCTTGGCGTCCGTCAGATGCCCGTCGTCGAAGATCTGGAGGAGCATGTTGAAGATCTCCGGGTGGGCCTTCTCGATCTCGTCCAGCAGGATCAGGCAGTAGGACTTGCGGCGGACCGTGTCCGTAAGCTGGCCGGCGTCGTCGTACCCGACGTAGCCGGGAGGCGCGCCGATGAGCCTGGAGACGTTGTGCTTCTCCATGAACTCGGACATGTCCAGCTTGATCATCGCTTCCTCGCTGCCGAACATGAACTCAGACAGCACCCGGGCCAGGTACGTCTTGCCGACGCCGGTCGGACCCAGGAACATGAAGACACCGATCGGCCGGCGCGGGTCCTTGAGCCCGGCGCGAGCGCGACGGACGGCCTTGGCGATGTTGTATATCGCCTCGTCCTGGCCAACGATCTTCTCGTGCAGGACCTCTTCCATGTGCAGCAACCGCTGCGACTCCTCGGAGGCGATGCGCGTCACCGGAATGCCGGTCCACATGGCAACGACCTCGCAGATATCGTCAGCCGTGACCTCGGGCTTCTCCTGCTCGCGCTCTTCCTGCCACCCGGTCTGCATGCCGGACAGCTTGTCCTGCAGCTTGACCTCGCGGTCACGCAACTCGGCGGCGTACTCGTACTGCTGGGCGGCGATCGCGGCTTCCTTCTCGTGGCGCAGGCCGTCCAGCCCCTTGCTCGCCTCCTGCAGCGACGGCGGAGCGTACGAGCGTTTGATGCGCACGCGCGACGCC
>MGOD01000096.1:3393-4159 GCA_001795245.1 Chloroflexi bacterium RBG_16_70_13 | reverse complement strand
GGTGGCGGCGGCAACGAGCGCCGAATCGGTGATCCGGACCCCGTGGTGGACCTCGTAGCGCTCGCGGAGGCCGCGGAGGATCGAGATCGTCTCCTCGACCGTCGGCTGGTCGACGAGGACGGGCTGGAAGCGCCGCTCGAGGGCGGCGTCCTTCTCGATGTGCTTGCGGTACTCGTCGAGGGTCGTCGCCCCGATGGTGTGGAGCTCGCCCCGGGCGAGCATCGGCTTCAGGAGGTTCGAGGCGTCCATCGCGCCCTCGGCGGCACCCGCCCCGACGACCGTGTGGAGCTCGTCAATGAACAGGATGACCGTGCCCTCGGCGTCCTTGATCTCCTTGAGGACGGCCTTCAGGCGCTCCTCGAACTCGCCCCGGAACTTGGCCCCGGCGATAATTGCGCCGAGGTCGAGGGACACGACCCGCTTGTCCTTGAGGCCCTCGGGCACGTCGCCCCGGACGATCCGCTGGGCGAGGCCCTCGGCGATGGCCGTCTTGCCGACGCCCGGCTCGCCGATGAGGACGGGGTTGTTCTTCGTCCGGCGGGACAGGACCTGCATGACCCGGCGGATCTCCTCGTCGCGACCGATGACGGGGTCAAGCTTTCCCGCGCGAGCCTCCGCGGTGAGGTCGCGGCCGTACTTCTCGAGGGCCTGGTAGGTGCCCTCGGGGTTCGGGGAGGTAACCCGCTGGCCGCCACGGACCGAGGCCAGGGCGTTGAGGATCGCCTCGCGGCCGGCGCCGTGCCCCTCGAGGAGCTTCTGGCCCTCG
>MGOD01000096.1:0-3352 GCA_001795245.1 Chloroflexi bacterium RBG_16_70_13 | reverse complement strand
GAGGTGTACTCGTCGTTCAGGCGGCGGGCCTCTTCCTGGGCCCGGTCGACGACCCGCCTGGCCCGCGGGTCGAGGGCCAGCGAGCCGCCCTGGATCTTGGCCCGCCGGGCCAGCAGCACAGCCAGCTCACCGCGGAAGACGGGCAGGTCCACGCCGAGACGACGAAGCGTCTCGGCCGGCACGCCGTCGTCGGGCTCGAGGAGGGCGCTGAGGAGGTGCTCGGCGTCGAGCACGGGGCTCTGGAGCCGCTCGGCGAGCTGCTGGGCGGCGAGGACGGCCTCCTGGGCTTTCTGGGTGAAGCGGTCGAGCTGCATGTCGGTCCCGGTTTGATCCTTTGCGGGCTGGTGCGGGTCAGGCCCGCGGGTCGGGCTGGTGAGCGAGGTCGAGGAAGCGCCCGGCGGCGTCCCGTGCCTCATCGGACAGGTGGGTCGGCAGGACGACCCGGATGCGGACGTACAGGTCGCCGGCGGCTCCGCCCTTCAGGCGAGGCATGCCCTGCCCGGTGAGCCGGAATGGCTTCCCGTTCTGGGTGCCCGCGGGCAGCGTCAGGAGGACGCGGCCCTTGAGCGTCCCGACCGGCACCTCGCCGCCGAGGAGCGCCTCGCGGAGCGTGACCGGCAGCTCGCGCTCGAGGTCCGCGCCGCGGCGGGTGAAGGCCCCGTGGGGCGCCACACGGATGACGACGACAAGGTCGCGTCCGTCCGGCCCCTTGCCGGACAGGCGCACCCGGCTGCCAGTGTCGACGCCCCGCGGGATCGTGACCTCCAGGCGACGGCCGCCGATCTCGACGATCCGGCTCGTGCCGTGGAAGGCCTCCTCGAGGCTGATCTCGGCGGTCGCCTCGACGGGCAGGAGGACCTGGGCGTTCCTGTGGGTCGCCCGCCCGCCGCCCCCGCGGGCCGAGGTGTCGACGCCCATGCCCGAGAGGAGGTCGTCGATCGAGGTCGCGGCGCCGCTGCCGGACGCCCGGAAGGTCCGCCCGCCGGTGCTTCGGCCCGCGCCGCCGGCCTCGTCGCCGAACATCATCCGGAAGAAGTCACTGAACTGACCGGGGTCGCCGGTCGTGTGGAACTCGTAGCGAACATTGCCGCCCGGTCCGCCGAAGGTCGAGTAGCCGGCGAACGGGCCGCCCGGCCCGAATGGGTCGGTGGCGCCGGCCGAACGGGCTCCCGCCCCGGCCCGGGCATACGCCTCCCAGTCCTTCCCGAAGCGGTCGTACTTCGCGCGCTTGTCGGGGTCGGACAGGACCTCGTTGGCCTCGTTGATGTCCTTGAATCGCTGCTCGGCAGCCTTGTCGCCGGGCTTCTTGTCCGGATGGTGCTCGCGGGCGAGCTTCCGGAACGCCTTCTTGATGTCGGCTGCTGACGCCGTCCTCGGCACGCCGAGGACGGCGTAATAGTCCCGTACGTCGACCATGTTCAGTGGCCCCGGTCACCGCCGGGGCGGGCCATCCCCGCGTTGGAGCCAGCGCGCGCTCGCATCCTCGGGCCGATGGCTCGCCGGAGCGTCGCCTCGGACCTCGGAGAGCTCCGTGGCTGCGAGCATGCTCGCCTCCGCCTTGGGCTGACCTCGCCCCAGCGGCGAGTCATGGTTCGTCCTGCCTCAGACCACGACAGGCGGCTGCTCGGTCGGGAAGTCCGGGCGGCGAACGGGCTGCGGTCGCTCGGTAGGACCCTTCTCCGGGCCGGGGATCGTCATGGCCTTCGGGCGGCGCCGGAGCGCCGAATCGAGGACCTGGTCCATCGAGTCGACGAGGACGAGCTTCATCGACTTGCGGATCTCCTCGGGGATGTCCCGGAGGTCCTTCTCGTTCTTCTTCGGCAGGATCACCATCCGCGCCCCCGACAGGTGGGCGGCGAGGATCTTGCTCTTCAGGCCGCCGATCGGCAGGACCCGGCCCCGGAGGGTGATCTCGCCGGTCATCGCGACGTCCTTCCGGACAGGGATGCCGGTGAAGGCCGAGATCATCGCCGTGGCCATCGTGATCCCGGCCGATGGGCCGTCCTTCGGGATCGCGCCGGCGGGCACGTGGATGTGAAGGGTCTGCTTCTCGAACGTCTCGCGCGGGATGCCCAGCTGGTTCGCGTGGGTGCGGATCCACGACAGCCCGGCGCGGGCCGACTCGCGCATGACCTCACCCAGCTGGCCGGTCAGGATGAAGTCCTCCTTGCCTTCCATCCGGGTGACCTCGATGGCGATGATGTCGCCACCGACCTCGGTGACCACGAGTCCCGTCGCCGAGCCGACCTGGTCCTCGGGCTCCAGCTCGCCGTACTCCCAGCGCGGCGGGCCGAGGAACTCGACGAGCTTCTTCTTGTCGACGACGGTCTTGCGCTTGCGGCCCTCCGCGACGCTGCGGGCGACCTTGCGCATGACGTTCGCGATCTCGCGCTCGAGATTCCGGACGCCGGCCTCCTTGGTGTAGGCCTGGACGAGCTCGGTCATCGCCTCGTCGGTGATCTCGATGTGGCCGGCCTTGAGGCCATGGTTGCCCATCTGCTTCTGGACGAGGAAGCGCTTTCCGATCTCGATCTTCTCCTGCTGCGTATAGCCCGGCAGCTGGATGATCTCCATCCGGTCGCGGAGGGCGGCCGGGATGGGGTCCATGAGGTTGCCGGTGGCGATGAAGAGGACCTTGCTGAGGTCGAAGGGCACCTCCAGGTAGTTGTCCTGGAAGGTGTTGTTCTGCTCGGGATCGAGGACCTCGAGCAGGGCCGAGCTGGGGTCGCCCCGGAAGTCCATCCCGATCTTGTCGACCTCGTCGAGCATGAAGACCGGGTTGCTCGTGCCGGCGGTCTTGATGTTCTGGATGATCCGACCCGGCAGGGCCCCGATGTAGGTCCGCCGGTGACCGCGGATCTCGGCCTCGTCGTGGATGCCGCCGAGGCTCATCCGCACGAACTTGCGGCCCATCGCCCGAGCCACGCTCTTGCCGAGCGACGTCTTGCCGACGCCGGGCGGGCCGATGAGGGCGAGGATCGGGCTGCGGATCGTGTCGGCCAGCGATCGGACGGCGAGGTACTCGAGGATCCGCTCCTTGACCTTCTCAAGGCCGTAGTGGTCCTCGTCGAGGATCTTGGCCGCCTCCTTGATGTCGTAGCGGTCCTCGGTCGTGACGTTCCAGGGCAGGCTGACGAGCCAGTCGACGTAGGTCCGGATGACGCCGACCTCGGGCGAGGCCGACGGGATCCGGCTCATCCGGTCGATCTCCTTGATCGCCCGGGCCTTGACCTCGTCGGGCATGCCCGAGCCCTCGACCTTGTCCCGGAGCTCGGTGATCTCGGCCTGCTGGGGATCGTCCTCCCCGAGCTCGCGCTGGATGGCCTTCAGCTGCTCGCGGAGGATGTACTCC
>MGOD01000095.1:7349-10214 GCA_001795245.1 Chloroflexi bacterium RBG_16_70_13 | reverse complement strand
GTCGTACCAGGTCTTGGTGAGGGTGCCGTAGGCGTCGGTCACCTGGGTCGCCCGGCCGTTCATGTCGAGGATCGCGACCGAATTGCACTTCGTCGAGCCCGACGGCGGGCAGATCGGGGCGCTCGCCGCGGTCGGATTGATCGGGCCGCGGCTGGCGGTCGCCCGGCCGGCGGTGTTGAAGTACGCGCTCGTCGTCCGCGGCCCCGTCGTCGTGCCGTTCTCGTAGACCGTCCGGGTAACGACCTGGCCGAAGAGGTCGTACGTCGCATCGGTATAGATGTCGGACGTGGCGAGACCGCCCAGATAGTCCTCGACCGTCCGGGTGACGTTGCCGAACTGGTCGTAGACGAAGACGGTCTTGACGTTGTTGACACCGCTGACCCCGGAGCCGCCGTTGACGTAGTTGGCCGTCGAGGTGAGCTTCCGGCCGACGCCGTCGTAGACGAAGTGGGTGATGACGCCGTCGGGGGCGGTGACGTCGAGGGGTCCGCCGAAGAACGTGTAGGTCGTGGTCGCGGCCGGGTGGACCGGATCGTCGACCGAGGTCCGCTGCCCGATCTCGTCGTACAGGTAGTTGGTGGCGTTGTCGAGCCCGTCCCGGGTCGTCGCGACGTCGGTCATGTTGGCCGCATAGACGGTGTCGAGCGCGACCCCATCGGGGTCGGTCGCGGTCGTCGTCCGGCCCCAGGCGTCAAAGACGGCCGTGCTCGCGACGTTTCGGTCGGCGGTGGCCGACTGGCCCGAGATCCAGTTGCGGGTGACGGTCGTGGGGAAGATGGCCGGGTGGATGAGGGTCGCGGCATAGGCGTACTTCGTCACCCGACCGAGGACGTCGGTCTCGGCGTCGACGAGCCCGTTCGTCAGGTAGCTCGTCCCGGCGTAGCGGGTGAAGACCGCGACGTCGTCGACGTAGGCGGTGCCGGCACCGTTGCCGACCGAGAAGGTGAGCTTGATCCGGCCGGTCCCGTCCTGGGGGATCGTCACGTCGTAGCTCACGCTCGACCAGGCCGTCCCCGTCTGGAGGGTGAGGGGCAGGAGGGCGAAGTAGGCCCCGCCGGGCTTCTCGTAGTCGATCTTGTAGCCGGCCGAGTTGCCCGTGGCGGCCTTGACCGCCGCCTGGAATCGGAACGTCTCGCCGGGCACGAGGAGGGCGGCCTGATACTCGGTCTGGGTGCTCGTGAGCTGGAGCGCGCCGACGCCGGTGGCGGGCGCGGTCTGGGTCCACGTGCCGGTCCCCGACCAGCCGGCCAGCTGGCCCTCGAAGCCGGGATTGGCGAGGAACGCGGCGTCGGACGCCTGGATGACGTGGCCCTCGGCGTCGTACACGGTGAGTGCCGTCTGGGTCGAGGTTCCGCCGGCCGGGTTCGTGAACGGCGTCGAGGCGTTCGTGACCTGGCCAAACTCGTTGTACGTGTAGGTCGTGCGGTAGAGGTCGGGGTTGCTGGCGGCGACCGAGGCCGCGTACTGGTCGGCCGATTGCGTCCAGGCCGTCAGCCCGGCGGTCAGCGGATCGGCGAAGTTGTCGACCTTGGCCGCGGCGAACGTGCCCCGCCGGGTCGTGACCGGGTTGGCGTTGCCCGTCGTCCGATTGCGGATCTCGGTCGAGTAGTTGTCGATCCCGTCGACGAGGTACTCGACGAGCTTGTCGACCGGGGCCGGCGCCGCCCCGCAGTTGGCCGAGGTGCAGGCCACCGGGGCGTACTCGACGAGGACCGAGCCGTTGGGGCTGAGGTCGTCGTAGCGCGAGTAGCCGTAGGTGCCGCTGGCGACGCCGTTGGCATCCTGGTAACGGGGGCGGAGTCGCCAGCCGCCGTCGGCGTCCCAGCTGTTCACCCGGAACAGCGGCCCGGCCCCGGTCGCGAGGGCGGTGATCACGTCGGGCGCGCCCGAGGTCCAGGTGATCGAGGTCCGGAAGCTGTTGGTGCCCGTGTCGCGGGGGTCGTCGACGCGGGCGAGGTAGCTGCCGGTGTTGTAGGTGAACTCGAGACAGCCCGACGCGCCGGTACCGGCGCAGGCCGCGCTCCGGCGGGCCGGGATGACGGCGGTCAGGTTGCCGCCGAGGGTCCGGCTGAACTCGGTGTAGCGGGCCGCGACCCCGAGGCTCTCGCTGAACCGGACATAGGTCGTGCCGGCGGCCTGGGAGCTGATGATGAGCTCGCGCTGGGCGCTGCCCGAGCTCAGCGGATCGCCATCGGCGGGGGCGATGATCTGGGCGAGCGCTTCGGATAGGCCGTCGGTCGCGTAGGTCCAGGCGAGGACCGTCGCGTTGCCGTCGAGATCACGGATCGCCGTCAGGCGACCCTCGCGGTCGAACCGGTGGACCGAGCCGCCCCGGTACGTCGCCCCGAACTCGTCGCCGGTCGTCGTGCCCCAGTCGTCGCCGGTGTCGGGCAGGGTCCGGATCGAGGAGTCGTCGAAGAGCCCGTAGGCGCCGTCGGCGGCGACGAGGACGTAGCCGGTGATCTGGACGTCGTCGGGCGTCGGGCCGCCGGACGGCCCGGTCGAGGTCCCCGAGGTGTCGTGGTCGTCGTACCAGCCGAGGACCGAGCGGGCGTCCTCGAGGAGATTCCGCGTCACGTAGATCCAGTGGTCGGGGATCGATGCCGAGACCTGCATCGGGTTGACCGCGCCGGCAGGCGCAGTGGCGCCGGCATAGTAGGTGAGCGTCCCGGTCGCGAGGGTCCGGAGGTTCTTGAGGTTGACGACGTACGCGATCGTGGTGCCGCCGACCTTCTTCCAGGCCCAGCGCAGGTACGGATAGGCGTTCATGTCGCCCGCGAGGCAGCCGCCACACGTCGCGCTCAGCGCGATCGTCGTCGGGGCGATCTTGATGCTGTTGGCGCCGGCGACCTTGTCGCTCGTGCT
>MGOD01000095.1:6246-7339 GCA_001795245.1 Chloroflexi bacterium RBG_16_70_13 | reverse complement strand
GCCGGCGTTCGCCGTCCAGGCCGGCTGGCCGCCGCCGAGGTCGGAGTAGATCTGGCTGCCACGGCCTTCGAACCGGACGGCGTCGAACCAGGCGGTGCCGGCGGTGCCGTTGCCCCGGACCTGGAGCCCGTCGATGAGGTAGTGGTCGTAGGCCGATCCGAAGCCGTTCGCCGCGAGGTCCCCAAGCACATTCCGCTGGAAGGTCTGGTTCCAGCTCGCGACCGAGCCGCCGAGGGCGATCTTGGTCACGCCGCTGATCGCGAAGTCGGTGCCGACGGTGTAGTACAGCCAGCCGCTGGTGCCGGTCGATTCGTTCTTGACGTGGAAGCCGATCCCGGCGCCGGTCGCGCCGGACGCCTTGACGGCCCAGGAGCCGAGGACGTAGTGGCTGGCATCGACCGGCCGGAAGCCGTACGTCGTCGAGGCCGTCGCGCTCGTCGAGATCGACAGCGACGACGCCCCGACGTACGGCGAGCTCGTCGTTCGGGTGACGGTCCCGCCCGACCAGCCGCTGAGGTTGTTGTCGTCGACGAGGGTCGCCCGGTAGCGATCGAGCCGGACGCCGGCGCCGCTGACGAGCTGGCCGTCGGGCGTGGCGTCGACGGCGAAGCGGTTGCCGTCGGGGTCGCGGTAGATCCAGTCGGCGCCGTTGACGCCCGGCAGGAAGCCCTCGTCGAAGTTCGTACCCCAGCCACAGGCCCCGAGGATCGAGCTCGTGCAGTCGGTCCGGAACGCGGAATCGTAGTAGTAGGAGAGGTCGACCGAGGTGCCGAGGTCGGCGAAGCCGACACCGCCCGAGCCCTCGAAGCGGAGGTTCTTGGACCACAGGTTGACGCCCAGGCTCGAGCCGTCGGGCAGGCCCACGGTCTTGGTCTCGCCGACCCCGGTGCCGCCACCGGCGACGACCGCGATCGGGAACTCCGAGCGGGCGAGCGCCGAGCTGCCGACCCAGCGGACGTTCGACGATGTCGCGAGCGGGTCCTTGGCCCGGGCGTAGTACTTCGACGGGTCGGCGTAGTCCGAGGCTCCCGCCGCGGCGCCGTTCCACATCCACATGAGGTCGAGCCGGATCGTGTACTGGCCCGGGTTCGGC
>MGOD01000095.1:0-6213 GCA_001795245.1 Chloroflexi bacterium RBG_16_70_13 | reverse complement strand
GCCGACGTCCCGCCCGAGGCCAGGTTCGCCGGCAGGTCCGCGGTCCCCGACGAGCCGGTGAAGGTCATCGACTTGCCGAGCGAGTCGAACCACCGGTAGCCGACCTTGTAGCAGTTGGTGGTGACGCCGGTGGCGCACTTCGTGAAGGTGAAACCGGAGCCCGAGTTCTTGACCGTCAGGGGCAGGTGGATGGTCCCGCCGGCCGGCATCGTCGCGGGCGCGAAGTCGGCGCCGAGGGCCGTGTCGAAGTCGACTCGGGCCTGGTGGACGCTGTAATTGATCGTCAGCTTCGGGCGCTGCGAGGCCGTCCCGTCGAGGGCGTAGAAGTAGATCCGGTAGCACGACTGCCCGGCCGAGCACGGGCTCGTCTCATTGGCGAGGTAGAGCTTCAAGCCGCTGTTCGGCTTCCAGGTCGCGACGTTGCGGGAGTACCAGCCTCGCACGATCGGACTGATGTCCATCGTCATCGCCCCGGCCGCGCCGGGCGGCGTGAACGACAGCGCGGCCGTCGTGTCGTGGGCGGGCTGGTTGTTCCAGGTGCCGTTGCCGAAGGGCCACGGCTGGGTGAGCGGGGCGACCCTGAGGGTTCGGTCGCCGTAGCCGCCCTGGGTCGTGACCTGGAGGGTTGCCGAGGTGACGACGGCGCCGTCGGCGAGGGCGACGTCGGGGAAGTACATCTCGGCGCGGGTCATCCCGTAGGTCGGGTCGACATACCCGGCGCGCAGCGGTCCCGAGGTGGGCGAGAGATTGGGCTGGCCGGAAGTGATCCAGACGTCGCGGGTCCCGGTCGCGCCCTGGCAGCCCGTGCCCGAGCCGTAGGCGATGCAGACCGAAGGGTCGATGAGGACCGGGAAGGCACGCTCCTTCGCGGCCAGCCAGGCTTCGTCGATCGCGTAGGTCACGACGACCTCGCCGACACGGACGACGTTGAGCTCGGGGGCGAGCCCGGCGGCGGCGTCGGGGTTGGGCTCGCTCGTCGAGGGCTCGAGAGCCGGCAGGTCGTCCCGGACGACCGCTCCCGCCCCGGGGTCGGTGACCGTCGTCGTGACGGCCTCGGCCGGGGCGATCTCGCCGGCGGCGTCGATGACCGTCGGGGCGCTGATGAGCCCGACGGTCTCGCCGCCCGGGGTCACGAGGAAGATGGCGCCCTCGGGCGTTGGCTCGGGCACGAGCCCGACCGTCTGGACCACGACCTTGGACGTCGCCGCCTGGCCCGCGTCGGCGATGACGACCTGGAACCGGAAGCCCTCGGGGGTCGGGAGGATCTCGAAGCCCGGATCGGTCCCGACACCGTTGAACGTCAGCCGATCAGCACCTCCCGATACCGTTCCGCTCGCGAGGCCCGGGACCCGGATCCGAACGCGGTAGTCGCCCGCCGCGAGCTCGACCATGTGGTCGGCGCCGAGTTCCTTGGCGATCCGGAGATCGACGTCGTTGGCCCGCGTGCCGAGCTCGTAATCGTCGACGAGACGAGATACGAGCGAAACGTCGATCGGCTGCCAGGCCCCGGCCTTGTCCTGATAGTTGATCCGGCCGAGCGAGACTGTCTGGGAGAAGGTGCCGTCGGGGTTCGCGACGAGCGTCGAGTATTCGGTCCGGGCGGCGACCTCCTCGGTCGCCGTCGCCGGGAAGGTTCGGGCCGCGGGCTCCACCCGGGCCTTAACACCACCGGCGGCGGCGTAGCCCCCGCCCGTCTCGACGAGCTCGATCGGCGCCGCTGGCCGGGCGATGACGGCCGGCACGTCGTTCGGGGTGACGACCGGTGGCACCTCGATCGGGACGACCTCTGGCGGCTCCGCCAGCGCCGTGGGCGCGGCGAACACGAAGACAGCCAGGAGGACAAGGGCACGAACTCGCACCCGAACGCGCGCCGACGGCATCTGGTCCCCTCTCCTCGTTCCCGATCAGGGCGAACGTGGACTTGCCGGCGGACGCGCAACCGCCACCCGAACGATAGAGGAGGCGCACAGGCTCATGCTTGGTGATTCCGCGCAGTGTCCGGGCCACTCGGATCAGATACACCCCGATGCCACGAAGCAACATGCAGCACGCGTGCGATCATCCCGGCCGTGGACGCCCTCATTGCGCTTGTCGCCGGCGCTGCGGTGCTCGCCGGCGCGGCCGCCCTGACGATGTCGCTCGGTCCGAGACAGCGCATCGGGCGGCTCCTGACCGCCGCTCCGCGGGTCACCGTCGCCGAAGCCATCGAGCTTGCCCGGACCGGTCGCGCACCCTACGTTCGGATCGACGGCCGGATCGACAGCGAGGCCGAGTTCGAGGATGCCGACCATCGGCCGCTCGTCCTCCGGCGGACCCGGATCCAGGTCCTCGACGAGGGTGGCTGGCGCGACGTCGAGGTCGCCCGCGAGGTCGTCCCGTTCGAGATCCGGGAGGGCCTCGACGCCATCTCGATCGACGGAGACTCGCTCGCCGACGGGCTCGTCGTGATCCCCCGCGAGAGCGTCGGCGTCGCCGGCGACCTGGCTGATCGCATCCCGGACGAGGTACCCGACGAGCTGCCTGCCCGCCTCGTCATCGAGCTCGTGTCGAGCGTGGAGCACGCGATCGCCGCCGGGGTGCCGGCGGTCGACGCGGCCGGCCAGCCGCGCCTGGGACCCGGGCGTGGGCGGCCGCTCGTGCTGACCACGCTCGAGCCGGCCGAGGCGATCCGCATCCTCGGCGCCGGCTCGGCGACGCGGCGCCGGCTCGCCGCCGGCCTGCTCCTCGTAGCCGGCATCCTCGTCGCCCTCGGGCTGGCGCTGGTCGTCCTGCCCGGCGATGTCCTGGCGGCATCGCCGGCCCCGACGACGATCGCCGGCTCGGACACACGCAGCCCCGGCGAGGGTCCGGGATTCGTGGGTGCGCTGGGACCCGCGTTCCTGGCCGTCCTGGCAATCGCCGGCCTCGCCGCCGGCCTGACCATTGCCTGGGTCCGTCTCACCGCCCGGCCGACCCGCCACCCGGACTCGACGCGACGACGCTGACGCAGGCCCCGTTGGCCGAGGTCTGCATCGCGCCCTCGCGCGTCCGTGACCGCCTCCGCCGGGCCACCGGGACCATCGACCTATTGGCAAGATCTGTGGGGTTCGTAGAGTGTCGCTCAACTTCACAAATCTTCCCGGGGGACACCGGTGCCCACGACAACCCAGCTCCATCCTCGCCCGGCCGACGCGACGCTCACCGTCGCGCGCGCTGCGCATGTCCTGGGCGTCCATCCGAACACGATCCGGGCTTGGAGCGACGCCGGCCGCCTGCGCTACTACCGGATCAATCCGCGGGGCGACCGGCGCTATCGGCTGGGTGACCTCCAGCGCTTCCTTGCCAATGCCGCCGAGGGCCCGCCGCCGGAGCCCGAAGCGTCGGCTGGCGGCCACCTCCGGCGCGGCCGCCAGCGCGACGGTCGTACAGCCCTCGCGACGCTCTCCGGGGGCGCCGACGTCTTCGCCGGCCTCGGCGGCGGGCCCGTGCCGCTGCGGAGCGGCGCTCGCTCGCCCGACCCGACCGCCGTCGCTCGGACCTGGATGTCCTCGCCGGCCTCGCGAAGATCGGGGCCTCGGTCATCCGGGAGCCGGTTGATCCGGACATCGTCCTGGGCTCGGCGACGCGAATGGTCCGCGACGGTGGTGGCTTCCGGCAGGTCTCGGCCTGGCGACTTCGCGGCGATCGGCTGACCCCGGTCGCGGTGTCGGGCCCCGCGGATGTCCGGCTGGTCGAGCTGCCACGGAGCCAGGGGATCATGGCCGCTGCGCTCGCCGCGACCGGGCCCGTCTCGACCGGGCCCGTCTCGACCGCCGGGGCGGGCACCAGTGGGAGCCCCGGCGCGAGCAACGGCGTGGGAAACGGGGCCGGCCCCGAGATCGCCGCCGCGATCCCCGGTCGCGACGGGCCGTGGGGCGTCCTCCACGCGGTCGGGACCGATGCCGGGCCATTCCCGGACGAGCTCATCGACCTCGTCGCCGCCTCGGCGGCGGCGTTCGGCGCGCTCGTCGACGGTGCGATCGCTGCCTCGGACCTCGCCCACGAGCTCCATCGGGCCGAGGCGCTCCGACGGGTCGCCGCCGACATCGGCAGCCGCCTCGACCTCGACCAGATCCTGGCCGGCCTCGTCGACCATGCCCTCGTCCTCCTCGGCGGCGATCGGGCGTCGGTCCTCGTCTACCAGCCCGACGGCAGCCGCCGGGCGGCGGCGTCGCGAGGCCTGTCGGCCGAGTACCTCAACGCCATCGTCACGCCCACGAACCGGTCATTGCTCGCCACTGCCCTCGCCACCGGGGAGCCGGTATTCTCAGTCGCCTTCCGGGACGACCCGCGAGCGGCAGAGATCCGCGCGGCGGTGGTCCAGGAGGGCTTCGACACGCTCTGCGTGGCGCCCCTCTTCGACGGCCCGGACCGGGCGCCGCTCGGCAGCCTCAACCTCTACCACGATCAGCCCCATCACTGGTCGGACGACGAGCTCGAGACGATGCAGACGCTCGCGACCCAGGCCTCGGTCGCGATCCGCACGGCCCGCACCTACGCCCAGCTGTCGGCGTGGGCAGCGCAGCTCCAGTCGATCCAGCAGCTGGGCACGCGCCTCTCCCGCCTGTCGACGGTCGAGGAGATCGGCGCCGCCATCGCCACGGAGCTCCACGAGCTCATCGACTACCACAATGTCCGGGTCTACCGGCTCGAAGGCGACGACCTCATCCCGGTCGCGATGAAGGGCCAGGTCGGCGAGTACATCGACGAGACGCCCGAGCAGCTCCGGGTCAAGGTGGGCAGCGGCATCACGGGCTGGGTCGCCGAGCATCGAGTCGCCCAGGTCCTCCACGACGCCGCCAACGACCCCCGGGCGAACACGATCCCGGGCACGGAGGACGACCTCGACGAGTCGATGCTCCTCGCACCGATGCTCTTCGATGACGACGTCATCGGCGTCCTCGTCCTGGCCAAGCTGGGCCTCAACCAGTTCCGCGACGACGATCTGCGGCTCCTCGAGATCTACGCCAGCGTCGCCGCCCAGGCGATGGCCAATGCCGATGCCACCGAGCGGCTGCGTCGCCAGTCGGCGGCCCTCGAGCGCCAGGTCCGGAGCCAGCGTGAGCTGCTCCAGATCACCGAATCGATCCTCACGAACCTCGACGTCCACTCGATCCTGGAGGCCGTCGCCGACCGCCTCGGAGAGCTCGTCGGCTGGGACAACGTGGCGATCGAGCTGCTGGATGCCGGCCGGGGCGTGCTGGCGCCGGTCATCGCCAAGGGCGCCGACGCCGCCTACTACATGGCGCCCTGGGAGCCGGGCGAGGAGGGGCTCGCAACGTGGGTCGTCGACCACAACGAGCCGGCCCTCGTCGCCGACCAGTTCTCCGACCCCAGGGTCCGCCACTTCGACGGCAAGCAGGTCCATGGCAGCCTGATCGCGGTCCCGCTCCGAGGCCGGGACCGGGCGATCGGGGTCCTGACCCTCGAGCGGATCGGTGAGGGTCGGACCTTCGATGACGGCGAGTTCGACCTCGTCAAGCTCTTCGCCGCCCAGGTCTCGATCGCGCTCCAGAATGCCCAGGCCCACGGCGCGCTCGCCCGGCGGGCCCAGACTGACGATCTGACCGGACTCCTCAATCACGGCGCGTTCCGCGAGCGGCTGGCCCTGGCCGTCGAGCACGGCGAGACGTTCAGCGTCCTGATGATCGATCTCGACCGGTTCAAGCTCGTCAACGATACGTTCGGGCACGCTGCCGGCAACGACCTGCTCCAGCAGGTGGGCGCCGCCATCGTGGGCGCCAGTCGCGACACCGATTCGGTGTTCCGCTACGGCGGCGACGAGTTCACGATCATCCTCCCCGGGACCGACGCTGCCCACGCCGGCCTGGTCGCCGAGCGCATCCGCAGCGCGATTGCGGCCGTCGTCGGGCCGGGCTCCGGGCTCCACGCCGCGGGCCTCCGCCTCGACGCCTCGGCGGGGGTCGCCAGCTATCCGACCGACGGGACGACACCTGACGCGATCCTCCTCGCCGCCGACCGGGCCTGCTTTGTCGCGAAGCGCGGTGGCGGCGGGCGCGTCGCGGCCGCGGCCGAGGGCCAGGCCCTGGCCGGGGAGCTCACCCTCCAGGTCCCGACCCCGATCGACTTCGCGCCGACCCTGTCGGCCGCCCCTGCCGCCGGCTGACGTGGCGACGGCACGACGTCGGGGGCGGCCTCGTAACGTCGGCCGGCGGGCCGCCGTCTGAACTGGGC
>MGOD01000094.1:24399-24786 GCA_001795245.1 Chloroflexi bacterium RBG_16_70_13 | reverse complement strand
CGGCTCGCCGCGAGGCCCACCTCGAGGGCCTCGATCGCCGCCCGCTGCGACGCCGCCACGAGCTGGTACACGGCGAGGTCCCGATCCGTCGGGTCGCCGACGAAGAGCGTCCGGGTCATGTCGCTCCGGTAACCGGCGACCTGCGCCCCGAAGTCGAACAGGAGGACGGCGCCCAGGCTGGCGGGACGGGCGCCGGGCGATCCATGGGGCAGGGCCGCCTCGGGGCCGGCAAGGCAGGCGACGTCGAAGGCGAGGGCCTCGGCGCCGCCGGTCCGCATTCGCCATTCGAGGTCGAGGGCGAGCTCGGCCTCGGTGACCCCCGGCCGGATCGACGGCAGGAGCGAGGCCAGGGCCCGGTCGGCGACCGCGCAGGCGGCCGCGACCCGC
>MGOD01000094.1:23434-24373 GCA_001795245.1 Chloroflexi bacterium RBG_16_70_13 | reverse complement strand
GTCGGCCTCGACCCAGCCCTCGACCGCCACGAGCTCGACGGCGGGAGCGGCCGCCACGAGGCGCTCCCAGGTCGCGTGGGGCACGAATCCGCCCTCGACGGCGACGCGGCGGACGCCGGTTTCCGCCACGAGCTCCGGCCAGCGATCGGCCAGCGCGCCCGGGCTGTCGAAGATCCTGGCGTCGGGCGCCTCGCGGACCGCCTGGATCGTGTAGCGGCTGTCGGCCAGGCAGATCGCCTCCTCGGCCGTGACGAGGAACTTGCCCGAGTCACCCGCCGACGCGACCTCGGTCTCGGCGAGGGTGAACCCCGTGAGGTAGCGCATGTGCTCGCGCCGGACCCCGAAGTAACCGTCTACGCCGGCGGCGGCCATCCGCGCCCGGAGGCGGCCCAGGCGCGTCGGGCGGGCCGCCAGATCTGCGTCGGCCCAACGCTCCAGGTCGGACCGTGCCGGCGGGGCCGCGAAGTCGGCCGGGTGGGGCCAGGCCGAGGGTGTTGTCGTCGTCATCTGTCCATGCTCACTCGTACCCGTACTTGCGCTTGTTCGCGTTGTGCTCCTCGAGGGTCTTCGCGAATTCGTGGGCACCCTCGCCCTCGGGGATGGCCAGGAAGTAGAGGTAGCCATCCTCGGTGTTCGGGATGAGGGCGGCATCGATCGAGCTGACGGTCGGGGTGCAGATGGGCGCCGGGATGAGGCCGCGGACCTGGTAGGTCTGGTAGCCGGTCAGGTCCTCGCTCACCGTGATGTCCTTCAGGTTGCCCTCCGGCACGCTCCAGAAGAAGTAGCTCTGCCACTCCCCGAAGGGCAGGTCGCGAAGCTTCATCGTGTCGACAGCGTAGAGGACGGTCGGGTCGGCGTTGAGGATCGAGTTGGCCTCGCCGAGCCCGACGAGCCGGTTCTGGTAGACGCCCGCGATGAGCGGCCGCTCATCGTCGAGGA
>MGOD01000094.1:22338-23277 GCA_001795245.1 Chloroflexi bacterium RBG_16_70_13 | reverse complement strand
AACGGCCCGCCGTTGGCCGACGTCACGAGGGTGTACGTCGCCGGGTACAGGAAGCCCTCGAGCGTTGCCCCCTCGGGCAGCCCGGCCGTCGCCAGCCACGGGTAGTCGGCCAGCAGCTCGGGCGGCGGGGCCGTGACGAGGTCGTAGAAGACCTGCGGATCGACGCCCGAGGCGATGGTCTGGAGCTTGGCCGTCATCTGCTCGAGGCGGAGACCCTCCCGGAACGTCACGTCGACCTTGGTGACGACCACTCGGGCCTCCACGAGGGCGGTCACGACCTCGGCCGGGGTCATGTCGCGGCGGAGGATGAACAGGCCGGCCTGGAGATGATCCTCGAGATCCTCCTCGATGGCGGTGAACAGGAAGGCCCGCTCCGACAGGACGAAGCCGTCGTCGGCGAGGCGCGGGGCGAGGGCTGCCGGCGTCTCGCCCGGCGAGACCTCGAAGACGACCTCCGCCGGGTCCGTCCCCGCCGGAGCATCGAGCAGCCCGTCCTTCTGGAGGTCCTCGCGGACGAGCTCGGCGACGAACGGGAGGTTGAACGAGCTCGGGTTGTCCCAGGCCCAGCCAACGACCGCGGCCCGGACCACGGGCCGGAGAGCGGTCAGGGCCGCGACCACGACGACGACCGCCAGGATCCCGGTGAAGGCGATGAACTTCAGGATGCCGGGCAGGCCGCGGCGGCGCCGGGGGTCACGGAGGGGCTGGCCGGGGGCCGGCCCGCCTCGGCCGTCGGTCGCCCGCCAGGTCGGCATGTCGGCGCCGTCGTAGGCCCCCGGCTTCATCCGACGCGCCTGGTCGCGCGGTCGACCGCCGCCCCGGATGCTCATCGACGGTTCACCGTCCGGCTCATCGGGGGCCCGCCCCGAGACCGGCCCGTGCCGCGAGCTCGTCGCCGAGGATGATCGCGGCGGCCTCACGATCCACGCGGGCACGATA
>MGOD01000094.1:20632-22328 GCA_001795245.1 Chloroflexi bacterium RBG_16_70_13 | reverse complement strand
TGGCTGGGGGTCGGCGGGCCGCCCGAGCGGCCGCGCGGCATCGGCCCCAGCCGCGATTCGGCGAGGTGGCTGGAGAGGCGCTCGTCGCGGAGCGCCACCGGGATCCCGAGCATCGTCTCAAGCTCGACGGCCCAGCGTCTGGTGGCCACGGCCATGGTCCCCTCGGCACCGCCGGCCTCGAGCGGCAGGCCCACGACGAGCTCGTCGATCCGCTGGTCGCGGATCACGGTGGCGAGGCGCTCGGCGTCCGCCGCCGCCGTGCGCTGCCGGCGGATGGTCGCCAGGGGCTGGGCTGGCTCGCGATCGATCTCGGCGACGGCCAGCCCGATCCGCCGTTCCCCGAGGTCGATGCCGAGAAGGCGGGTCACGGCACGGCACCCACGGCACCCACGACGCCCGTCCCCGGGCTCGCGGACGGCAGCGCCGGCTCGCCGATCGTGAGCGTCGCCCGGCCCTCGAGGCTCGGGATCGTCGTGACCCAGTCGGGCCAGACGCTGATCGTGACCTCGCCGTAGGCCCGAAGTACGGTCCGCGCCTGGGGCAGGCCGAGGCCGCGGACACGGGCCAGGAGGGCGGGGCCGTCGACGATCCGGACCTCGAGCGCCCCGACGGTCACCGGGAAGGTGATGACCGACCCGGCGACGATCGGCGAATCCGGCGTGACCCGGATCGAGTCCTCGACCAGGCGGAAGCCGTCGTCGACGGCCGTCCGGATCCGGGCCTTCGCGAGCGTGTCGACCGGGCCCGGATCGACGCCGATGACGACGCCCTGGGCGGTGAGGCCGAGCTCGAACGCTTCGGCGTCGGTGCCGACGAGCGTCGTCGGGTCGACGGTCGGGGTGCCCTCCCCGAGGGTCTTCGTTTCGGGGAAGAGCGTCGTCCCGTCCGGGACACCGGTCCTCTCGGCGATCTGGCGGTCGAAATCGGCGGCAAGCGCGAGATCGAGGGCCGCCAGCGCGGCATCGATGTCCGACTGCTGGACCTGCTTCGTCTCGGTGTGGGTCCCGCCGCCGGTGGCGGTCTCGTTCGTGACGGTCGTCCGGCGCGCGTTCTCCTCCTTGGGGACGACCACGATCGTGTTCGCGGCGACGTTGCCCGAGACGCCCAGGACGACGGCCTCGATGGCGACCTTCTCGGTCGATGGGATGACCACGAACTCGCCGTCGACGATGCCGATGTCGGCCGGCGGGAGGGTGATCTCGGCCAGGGTCCGGAACTCGATCCCCGACTCGGTCTCGACGATGGCGCCCTTCTCGATCTGGTTCGACGAGCCGGTGTTGAGGCTCGAGAACGTGACCTCGCCGGTCGCCGCCGTCTCCTCGACCCTGACGCCGGAGGTCGGGAACGTCTCCGAGGCGGCAACGTCGAAGGTGTAGCGGGTCGCCGGGACGAGCAGGTTGACCGGATCCGGCTCGGTGACGCCGGACTGGGCGGTGACGTTCAGCTGGAGCGGCCCGACGCTGCCGGAGGCCGGGATGACGACGATCTCGGCGTTCGGCAGGAGCAGGAAGCCGGCCGTCCCGAGGACCGCCACGAGGCCGATCACGAGGGCGATCGCGGCCACGATCGGGCCGCGCCGCTGCGGCGGCCGCCGCCCGACGAGGGGCACCGGGGGCCGCTGGGCGGAGGGCGGCGTGATGACGGGCATGGCCAGCGTCGGGCTGTCGTCGTCCGGTGGTGGCGCGTGTCGCCGCCC
>MGOD01000094.1:20427-20617 GCA_001795245.1 Chloroflexi bacterium RBG_16_70_13 | reverse complement strand
CGATGTCGCGCCGCCCGCGCTCCCCACGCCGCCGGCTGGGCCCCGCGCCGCCCCCGCTGCTCCCGCGGACGTACCGGCGCCCGCGGAGGGTCCTTCCGGCCCGGGCGTCGCCGGCGGACCGGCGGGTTCTGGTGGTACCGGCGGCGCCTCGAACGCGGCCACGGAGACGTGGGTCGGCAGGCCCGCCGAC
>MGOD01000094.1:17608-20165 GCA_001795245.1 Chloroflexi bacterium RBG_16_70_13 | reverse complement strand
CGGCGTCGAGCGGCCCCGAGCCCGCGCCCAGCTCGATGGCCTGGTAGGCCAGGCCCATCGGGGTCACGTCCTGGGCGTCGACGAGCAGCTTCGTCGCATCGGCGATCGTCTCGACCTGGTCGGGTGACATGACCGTCACCTCGGGCGGCCTCGAGAACGGCAGGGCCTTCGAGAACCGCTTGTCCGCGAGGGCCTCGCGGATCTCGGGCAGGTGCGAGCCGCCGCCGCACAGGTAGATCCGGCCGGGCAGCTGATCGCCTGCCGCGAGCTCCTCCATGACCAGCTCGACACCGGCCGCCCAGACCGCCACATCGTCGGCGACGATACCCCGGACGTCATCGGCGCGGTCGCCGGCGATCCCCCGGGCGTAGTCGACCTTCAGCGCCTCGGCCCGCGGAAAGGGCAGCTCCAGGCGGTCGGCGATCGACTTCGTGAAGGCCCGCCCGCCGAGAGCGAACATCCGGGTGCCCTCGATCCCGCCCTGCCGGACGAGGGCCACGTCGGTCGTCCCGCCGCCGACGTCGATGAACAGGGCGCCGCCCTGGCGGACCTGGTCGGTGTTCAGGACCCGGGCCACGGCATACGGCTCGGCGACGACCTCGACGAGCTCGAGCTGCAGCTTCGCGGCCACGCTCTGGAGGGCTCCGAGGTGGACGAGCGGCGCGAAGGCGTCGAAGATCGCGATCTTCACGTGGCGGCCCTGGAAGCCGATCGGGTTCGTCACCGCGTAGCCGTCGATCCAGGCCCCCACGATCGCGGCGTGGACGAGCCGCACGTCGACGTTGGCGAGGCCCGTCTCCCAGGTGACCGAACGTTCCGCTTCGCGCAACGCTTCGCGCTGGACGCCCTCGATGAGCTTCCCGAGCTCGGCCTCCGTGATCGGGACGTCGGCCTTCGCCCGTTCCTGCGAATGGGCCGTCGTGAAGCCCTTCACCAGCTCGCCGGCGATGCCGATCACGACCTGGGACGGCCGGAAGCCGGCCATCTCCTCGGCCTCCTGCAGCGCGACCGAGCAGTTGTCGACGACCGCGCTGATGTCGGCCACGGTGCCGGACTGCATGTGGGAGAGGCCCTGGCGCTTCCGCCCGACGCCCTTGACGCTGCCCTTCCCCTCCTCGTCGATCTCGAAGACGAGAGCCTTCGCGAACTCGGTCCCGATATCGAGGGCGGTGCAGGCGGTGAGGGCCTCGTCCTGCCCATCGCGCTGCCACAGTCGCCGAAGGGCAGCGATCGGTTCAGGCATTCGGTCTGGCTGCGTCACGGACGGCGGCCTCGATGGCCGCGATCGCCGCCGCGAGGCCGTCGCGACGCGAGCCCTTGCCCTGGGCCATCTCGGGGCGGCCGCCGCCCTTTCCGTCGATGGCGGCCATGCCCGCCCGGACGAGGTCACCCGCGGCGATGCCCCTCGCGACGAGGTCCTTCGAGACCGTGACGAAGACCTGCGGCTCGTCGGCATCGAGGCCGAGCGCCACGACACCGCTCCCGAGGGCGGTGGAGATGTCCTTCGCGGCCCGCTTGAGCGCGTCCATCGAATCGAACGGGGCGGCGAAGGCGGCGAGATGGACGCCCTCGGCGACCTCCGCTGCCCTTGCGGCGACCTCACCGGCCTTCGGAATCCCTGCCTCGCCACCGGCCCGCAGGCGCCGCCTCGTCTCGCGAAGCTCGTCCTGGAGCGCGGCGATCCGCTGCCCGATCGCCTCGATCGTCTGGGCGCCGAGCGACGCCTGGGCCGCGTCGAGGGCCTCGGAGCGGGCGCGCAGGTACGCGTCCGCGCCCGCGCCGGTCAGCGCCTCGATCCGGCGCATCCCGGAGCCGATGCTCCGGTCCGAGGTGATCACGAAGGAGCCGACCTGGCCGGACGCGCGACAGTGGGTGCCGCCGCAGAGCTCGAAGCTGTAGTCCTCGACCCGGATCGTGCGGACGGTCTCGCCGTACTTCTCGTCGAAGAAGGCGTCCGCGCCGCCATCGATGGCGTCCTGCATGCCCATGAACGCGATGGAGACGGGCCGATCCTCCCGGATGATGCGCCGGACCTCGTCCTCGATCGCCCGCCGCTCGTCGTCCGTCAGGGCACGATCGAAGGGGTAGTCGAACCGGAGGGAGTCGGGCGTCACGAGCGAGCCGGCCTGGCGGGCCCGATCTCCGACCACGTTCCGCAACGCCCGATGGAGGAGATGCGTGCCGGTGTGGTTGCGCATCGTGTGGGCCCGCCGCTCAGCGTCGACCTCGGCAGTGACGGCCTGCCCGACGGCGAGCTTCCCGCGGAGCCTGCCGCGGAGCACGTGGAGGCCGGCAACGGGCTTCTGGCTGTCCTCGACCTCGAAGACGGCGGCGCCGTCGGCGGCCCGGAGCACGCCCCGATCGCCGATCTGGCCGCCGCCCTCGGCATAGAACGGCGTCCGGTCGAGGATGACCTCGGCCCCGGCGGAGGCCTCGGTTCGGAGCTCCTCGTCGGCCTTCGCCTCGAGCGTCTCGTACTCGATGCCGTCGCGGATGACGGCCACGACGCGCGCCTCCGGGACGGCCGTCGTCTCGTAGCCCAGGAACTCGCTGTCGC
>MGOD01000094.1:14656-17531 GCA_001795245.1 Chloroflexi bacterium RBG_16_70_13 | reverse complement strand
CGCGATCGCTCGCGCTGCCCGGCGAGCGCCTGCTCGAACCCGTCGCGATCCACGCCCACGCCGTACTCGGCGGCCAGCTCGACGGTGAGGTCGATCGGGAATCCGAAGGTGTCGTGGAGCTTGAAGGCGACCTCCCCCGGCAGCCGCGGGACGTCCGGGCCGAGGTCCTCGGGGCGCTGCCCGATGACGCGCTCGTTCGACGTCAGCGGGATGAGCGCCTCCTCGAGGATGTCCGTGCCGGCCTGGAGGGTCCGGCCGAACTGGGCCTCCTCGCGGGCGATCGCGCCGAGGATCTCGGTCCGGCGCTCCTCGAGGTGCGGATAGGCCTCGGCCATCGTCCCGATGACGACCGCCGCCGTCTCGGCCATGACCGGCTTCCGCCGGCCGAGGATCCGGCCGTGGCGGATCGCGCGCCGAAGGATCCGCCGGAGGACGTAGCCGCGCCCCTCGTTCGAGGGCAGGACGCCATCGCCGACGAGGAACGCCGCGGCCCGCGAATGGTCGGCGATGACCTGGTAGCTGAAGCGCTCCGCCTCGAAGTCGTCGGGATCGTGGCCCAGGAGCTCACGCAGCCGGGCGTGGATCGGCGTGAAGAGGTCCGTGTCGTAGTTCGACGGCACCTGCTGGATGACGCTCGCCAGGCGCTCGAGGCCCATGCCGGTGTCGACGCCCGGGGCCGGCAACGGCGTGAGTGACCGGTCCGGGTGGAGCTCGTACTGCATGAAGACGAGGTTCCAGATCTCGAGCCAGCGGGGGCAGTGCTCGGAATGGTCGGGGATGCAGAAGTCACCCTCGCTGAACTCGGCGCCGCGGTCGTAGTGGATCTCCGAGCACGGCCCACAGGGGCCGATGTCGGCCATCCGCCACCAGTTCTTCTCGTCTCCGTTCGGGAAGTCGCCCCACCGCGCGATCCGATCGGGCGGCAGGCCGATGTCGTCGCGCCAGAAGCCGTAGGCATCGTCGTCGGTCGTATAGACGGTGGCAGCGAGGCGATCGGCGGGGATCCCGAGGTCACGGGTCAGGAAGCCCCAGGCGTAGTGGATCGCCTCGCGCTTGAAATAGTCGCCGAAGCTGAAGTTGCCGAGCATCTCGAAGAGGGTGTGGTGGCGCGGCGTCCGCCCGACTTCCTCGAAGTCGTTGTGCTTGCCGGCCACCCGCAGGCAGCGCTGGTAATCGACCGCCCGGTTGTAGCTCCGCGGCTCCGATCCCGTGAGGGCGTCCTTGAACTGGACCATCCCCGAGTTCGTGAAGAGGAGCGTCTGGTCGCCGCCGGGGACCAGGCTCGCGCTGGGCACCTCCGTGTGGCCGCGCTCGGCGAAGAACTCGACGAAGCGGCGGCGAATCTCGGCGGCGGGCAGCGGCACGATCCGGGGATCGCGCTCGAAGGTGGGGATCGCCATCGGCGTGAATGGTAGCCGAGGCAGCCTCCCCGCCCGGGGGCGCGCGGCCGGAGCCGGCCCGTCGGCGGCCTGGCGCCGTGGATGGTTGACACGCGTGGGTGTCACTGGATCGCTGGAGCTGGTTCGAGCCGGGCGGCATCCGGCGACGTGACGCCCGCGGGGAACTATCCGACCGGCCGGAATGACACCACCCGTGCCACGACCGGAGGGGTATCTCAGGATTCCGAGCGGTCGGACGCGTCCATGAGCTCGCGGCGGATCCGGCCGCGGACGCGGCGGCGCTGCCAGATCGTCGAGCCGGCGATGGCCGCGCCGACGAGGGCACCGATCGCCAGGCCTCGGAGAAACCGCGACGGGTCGGGGCCGTTGCCGCCGTCGGCGGCGCCAGCCTCGCCCGGCGAGATCCCGCCGGCACGCTCGATCGCGGCGCGGGCGCGTTTCATGGTCATGTCAGGGACCAGTATCGCGCGTCCCGGGGACGGGGTGTGCACCCGGCGCCGGCGGCTCCCGCTGCCCGAGGACGGCCACGAGCGCGACGACGATGATCCCGACCCAGGCGAGGAGCGACGCCCCGATGAGGTGGAAGTCGCCGATCCTGAGCGGGTCGCCGCCGAGACGCCCCGCCAGGCCGTCGCCGGCCCAGGCACCCAGGAACGCGGCGAGCACGAGGATCGGCAGCCGCTGCTCGGCGCGGCCGCGGATGAGCACGTAGATCGACACGTGGAAGACACCGACGAGGAGGGCGAGGACCGGGGCCGGGCCCAGGATCACGCCACGGGCACCCGTGCCGGCGCGGACCCGGCGCTCCGCGCGCCGCTCGGCCGGGCGGCGACGCTCGATCCGTTCGCCGACCGTGCGATCCGGCCGCCCCCGAGGCAGGCCTCGCCGTCGTAGAGGACGGCCGCCTGGCCCGGGGCAATCGCCCAGACCGGCTCGTCCGTCTCCACGATCCAGCGGTCGGCCCGGAGCGGTGCGGCGCGGCTGTCCACCTGGCGGATCGTCGCTGGCACCGGTGCCGCCCGATGACGGATCCGGACGGCGGCGCGGAAGCCCCGCCGGTCCAGCGTCGGCGGTCCGTCGTCAACGAACCCGACGTCGTCGATCGCGAAGGACGTGGTCTCGAGGTCCTCCCGCCGACCGAGCGTGATCGTGTTCGTCAGCGGGTCGACCCGCGAGACGTAGCGCGGCGCGCCGAGGGCGATCCCGAGGCCCTGGCGCTGTCCCGGCGTGTAGCCGGCGGCGCCGCCGTGCTCCCCTACCGTCGCCCCGTCCGCGTCGAGGACCGGCCCCGGCTCGGGGGCCCAGCCGCCGCGCATGCGGAGCGCGCCGCGGACGTCGCCGTCGGGGATGAAGCAGATCCCCTGGCTCTCGGGCTTGTCGGCGGTGGCGAGACCCAGGTCGCGGGCCACCGCGCGGACCTCGGGCTTCGTGAGCTCTCCGAGCGGGAACCGCGCGTCGCGAAGCTGGTCCTGGCG
>MGOD01000094.1:12186-14459 GCA_001795245.1 Chloroflexi bacterium RBG_16_70_13 | reverse complement strand
TCGACGCACGGACTCGGCGTCGTCCCGCCGAGGTACGAGCCGAGGAACGGCGAGAGGACGCCGTCGGCGAACTCGCGCTCGAGGTTCATGACGTAGAACGCGATGTCGAGCTGGGCCGCCACCCGCCGGGCGTCCTCGGCGGCATCGAGCGAGCAGCAGCTCTTCCTGAACTCGGAGACCGTGTCAGCCACGTCATGGAGGCGCATCCAGACGCCGACGACCTCGTGACCCTGCCGGGCCAGGAGCGCGGCGGCAACCGAGGAATCGACCCCGCCGGACATCGCGACGAGGACGCGGCCCGGAACGCTCATCCGGCAACGACGGAGCTCGCGTCCGCGGGAACTCCGGCACCCGCGGGGGCTCCGGCACCCGTGCCGGCCCCGGCCGGCGCGATGGAGGCCCGCTCCGCGGCGAGGGCGACGGCCGCCGCGCGCGCCTCCGCAACGAGGCGAGGCACGACCGAGAGGGCCTCGTCGACGTCGGCGTCGGTCGTGCTCCGGCCCATCGAGAACCGGAGCGAGCCGCGCGCCTCCTCCTCCGGGTAGCCCATCGCGGTCAGGACGTGCGACGGCTCGGCCGAGCCGGTCGTGCAGGCCGAACCGACGGACGCGGCGACGCCCTCGAGGTCGAGCTTCACCACGACCGACGCGCCCTCGACGTCGCGGACGATGATCGAGACGAGGCCCGGCAATCGGTCCCGGGGGTGCCCGGTGAGCTCGACGCCTTCCATCGCGGTGAGGGCCGAGATGAGGCGGTCCCGCGCCCGTCGGAGGCGTCGGGCGGTGGCCTCCCGCTCGGCGACCGCGAGCTCGACGGCGACCCCCATCCCCACGGCGCCGGCGACAGCACCCGTGCCGGCCCCGGCCGGCGCGATGGAGGCCCGCTCCGCGGCGAGGGCGACGGCCGCCGCGCGCGCCTCCGCAACGAGGCGAGGCACGACCGAGAGGGCCTCGTCGACGTCGGCGTCGGTCGTGCTCCGGCCCATCGAGAACCGGAGCGAGCCGCGCGCCTCCTCCTCCGGGTAGCCCATCGCGGTCAGGACGTGCGACGGCTCGGCCGAGCCGGTCGTGCAGGCCGAACCGACGGACGCGGCGACGCCCTCGAGATCGAGCTTCACGACGACCGACGCGCCCTCGACGTCGCGGACGATGATCGAGACGAGGCCCGGCAATCGGTCCCGGGGGTGCCCGGTGAGCTCGACGCCTTCCATCGCGGTGAGGGCCGAGATGAGGCGGTCCCGCGCCCGCCGGAGGCGCCGGGCGGTGGCCTCCCGCTCGGCGACCGCGAGCTCGACGGCGACCCCCATCCCCACGGCGCCGGCGACATCCTCCGTGCCGGCCCGTCGATGACGCTCCTGGGTCCCGCCGTGCTGCTGCCCGAGGATGTGAGTCCCAGCCCTGACGTACAGCGCCCCGACACCCTTGGGGCCCTCGAGCTTGTGACCGGCGATCGCCACGAGGTCCGCGCCGAGATCCCCGACGTCGACGCGCAGGTACGGCGCGGCGGCGACCGCATCGACCGCCACGAGGCAGCCCTTCGGCCCGCCGGCCCGGACGCGCCGGACGATCTCGGCGACCGGCTGGACGGTCCCGACCTCGTTGTTGGCATGGCCGATGGCGACGAGGATCGTCCGATCGGTGAGCGCGGCCTCGACGTCGGCCGGGTCGACCCGGCCGTAGCGGTCGACCGGCAGCTCGACGACCTCGAAGCCGAACTTTTCGAGATGCTGGAGCGGGTGGAGGACGGCATGGTGCTCGACCCGGGTCGTGAGGATTCGATGACCGCGGGCCTTGCCGGCCCAGGCGGCACCCTTGAGGGCGAGGTTGAGGGCCTCCGTCCCGCCGCTCGTGATGACGATCTCGCGCGGCCCGCAGCCCAGACCGGCCGCAATTCGCTCGTGGGCCTCGTCGAGCGCGCCCCGGGCCCGGCGGCCCCAGGCGTGGGGCGAGCTGGGGTTCCCGAACTCGGCGCCGAGGTACGGCAGCATCGCCTCGAGGGCCTCCGCCCGGAGGGGGGTCGTGGCGGCATGGTCGAGATAGAGCGGCATCGGTCGATTGTAGGCCGCCGGCCCGGCGGCCCTCCGTCAGGCAACCCTGGCCTTCGCCACGACGCCATCGAGGGGCTCCTCGCTCGGCCGGCGGCGCCACCAGCTGCTCTCGAGCCGGACCGCGTAGCGGGAGAGGAAGCTCGTCGCGACGACGGCCGCGGTCATGGCCGCGAGGACCTGCCAAAGACCGAGGTCCCGGAAGCCGACCAGGCCGACGCCCCAGCCG
>MGOD01000094.1:11227-12167 GCA_001795245.1 Chloroflexi bacterium RBG_16_70_13 | reverse complement strand
TGCGATCTCGTCACCCGCTGGCCGGCGATCGCCCGCCGGCTCCAGCCGTAGAAGATGCCGAGTCGCCGGTCGATGGCCGGCCAGCGGGTGACGAGATCGCACGCCGCCAGCCAGACGAGGATGATCCCGAAGATGGCGACGGCGAACGAGGCCGGCTGGCGCCAGTAGGTGTAGACGTCGAAGCCCGGTCGCTGGAGGTAGATCAGGACGCTCCCGACGCCGATCAGGCCGATCCCGAGGACTGCCCCGCGGCGGAAGAGCGCCGTCGGATCCGCGGCGCCGGCGACGAGGCGCCCGAACACCGCGCCCGCGAGGGGGTAGGCCAGCCACGGGACGACGGCGTAGTAGACGTTGGGGGCCGAGCCGACGAACGGGGTGAGCGGCGCGTCGAGGATCGGGCTGCCGACCGCGACCGTTCGCAGCCACGGCGCCACCAGCACGAGGACGCCGGCGAGGCCCAGCCAGACCACGCCCGGCTCGACCCTCGCCCGAAGGGCGGCGATGGCCACGAGCGAGAGCCCCACCATGTGATGAAGATCGACGGTCGTACCGAGCCACCAGAGGGTGTACGGCCAGACCTCCTCGGCCGTGATGACGCCCGTGGCGAGGCCGAGCGAGGCCGGGATCACGCCCCGCAGGAGGTTCAGGACGTAGCCCAGGAAGACGAGCCAGAGACCGCGGGCGGCGAGCGACCGGAACGCCGATCGGGGGGCCGCCCCGAGCGAGGCGCCCATGAGGAAGACGAAGACCGGCGCGGCGGTTGGGCCGGCGGCGAAGCTGATGGCCTGCCCGATCGGGGTCGTCCACGTCGACGGTGCGCCCCAGTGCCAGAGGACGTGGACGAGGATCATGAAGAAGACCCCAAGGGCGAGGGCGAGCTCGAAGGCCCGGATACGGGCCCGGTCGACGATGCCGGTCACGGCGTTGAGCGCGATCGGCG
>MGOD01000094.1:166-11121 GCA_001795245.1 Chloroflexi bacterium RBG_16_70_13 | reverse complement strand
GAGCCCGATTCGGGTGCTAGGCTCCCGCCGTGCGCCGAAACGTCCCGGGGGCATTCGGTAGGCTCCGGCGGCTTCGAGGGCTGCCGCGGGTCATCGCCCTCGGCCTCGCCATCCTCTTCGTCAGCGCCTGCGGGACGTCGCCCGGCGAGGCGAAGTTCTCGCTCGCCATCCGCAATGCCGGCGACCTGCCGGTCAGGGTCAAGGTCATCGTCGAGAGCGAGGGAGCGCCGCGCCAGGACCTCCTCATCCCCGCCAGGAGCGGCATCCTCCAGACCGCGGAGCGGGCGATGGACGTCAAGGACGGCAAGCCGGTCCCGGTGACCATCGAGGTGTACACGGACACCTGCGCCCTCCTGACGACGGTCACAGTGGACGAGGGCCGAACGCGGATCGTGATCGAGGCCGACCTGTCGGTCACGACGTCCGGCGGGGTCCCGGACGGCAGCGGGGCCGTCGAGCCGGAGCTCGTCCCGGCCTGCTCTCCCGGCTCCTGAAACCGGGCGCGGCGCTCCGGGCGAGGGGCGGCTACGCCTCGGCCCGGCTCCGGTCGTACTCGCGGCCGCGCTCGCGCTCCCGCTCGTGCCTGGCGAGGAGCCGCTTGCGCAGGCGGATCGAGTGCGGGGTCACCTCGACGAGCTCGTCGGCGGCGATGAGCTCGATTGCCGATTCGAGGGTCATCGGCCGGGGCGGTGTCAGCCGGAGGGCCTCGTCGTGGGCGTGGGTCCGGATGTTCGTGAGCTTCTTCTCCTTCGTCGGGTTGACGTCCATGTCGCCCGAGCGCGCGTTCTCGCCCATGATCATCCCCTCGTAGACCTCGACCCCGGCGTCGATGAAGAGCTCGGAGCGCTCCTGGAGGTTGAAGAGTGCGTAGGCGTTCGATGTGCCCGTTCGGTCGCTGACGAGGACACCGGCCGTTCGATGGGTGACCTCGCCGGCCCAGGGGCCGTAGCCCTCGCCGATCTGGTGGAGGAGGGCCGTGCCGCGCGTGTCGGTCAGGAGCTGGCCGCGATAGCCGATGAGCCCGCGGACGGGCAGGACGAACTCCATCCGGACCCGTCCGTCCGCGTCGGTCGTCATCTGCTCGAGGCGGCCCTTGCGGTTGGCGATCGCCGCCTGGACCTCGCCGATGTAGTCGGGCGGGATGTCGATCGTGACCCGCTCGTAGGGCTCCTGGACCTGCCCGTCGACCTCGCGCAGGATCACCTCCGGGCGCGAGACCGTGAGCTCGTAGCCTTCGCGCCGCATCTGCTCGATGAGGACGGCAAGCTGGAGCTCGCCGCGACCGCGGACCTCGAACGTGTCGCCCGATTCGGTGGGGTAGACCTCGATCGAGACGTTGCCGAGGACCTCCCGATCGAGGCGGGCCTTGATCTGGCGCGAGGTGACGTACTTCCCCTCCCGGCCCGCGAGCGGCGAGGTGTTGACCCCGAACGTCATCCGGAGGGTCGGGGCGTCGACGTCGAGGCGCGGCAGGGGTCGGGGGTCGCCAGGGTCCGTGATCGTGTCGCCGATCGTCACGTCCGGCAGCCCGGCGACCGACACGATCTCGCCGGCCGAGGCCTCGGAGATGTCGACCCGCTCGATGCCGTGGGCGGTCTGGAGGCTGGTGACCGTCCCGCCCAGGGTCACGGTCCGGCCCGGCTCAACGGCCCCCGCGGTGTCGTCGGGGTCGTCCCGGACCACGACGATCCGCTGGCCGACCCGGATCGAGCCGTTGCGGATGCGGCCCACGGCCATGCGACCGACGTAGTCGTTGGCGGAGAGGTTGGTGACGAGCAGCTGGAGGGGGTGACCCGGCACGTGCCGGGGTGGTGGCGTCACGCGGACGAGGAGGTCGAGGAGCGGCCGCAGGTCCGTCCCCGGCCGGGCGAGATCAAGGGTCGCCGTGCCCAGCTTCGCGTTCGTGTAGACGACCGGGAAGTCGATCTGGTCGTCGTCGGCACCGAGGTTGATGAACAGCTCGTAGACGTCGTCGAGGACCTCGGCCGGGCGGGCGTCGCTGCGATCGATCTTGTTGAGGGCGACCACGACCGGCAGGCGGCGGGCCATTGCCTTCTGGAGGACGTAGCGGGTCTGGGGCAGCGGCCCCTCGGCCGCGTCGACGAGGAGGAGGACGCTGTCGACCATGAGGAGTGAGCGCTCGACCTCGCCGCCGAAGTCGGCGTGGCCGGGAGTGTCGACGATGTTCAGGCGGACCCCGTCGTGGTCGACGGTCGTCTGCTTGGCCAGGATCGTGATCCCCTTCTCACGCTCCAGGTCCATCGAGTCGAGAACCCGGTCGACGACCGCCTCGTTGGCCCGGAAGGTGCCGGTCTGGCGAAGCATCGCGTCGACGAGGGTGGTCTTGCCATGATCCACGTGGGCCACGATCGCGACGTCCCGGAGGTCCTCGCGGGCCACGCTGCCGGGCGCGTGGCTGGCGTCGGTGGGCGCGTCGACGTCGGGCGCCACGACATCGATGGCGCCGGGCAGCGTCGAGCGGATGGGATCGACCATGGGGCTGCGGATTGTCGCACAGGGACGGCGCCGAGCCGGAACCAGGTTCCGCCGCGGTCGCCTCGCATGCCCGTGTCTGACAGTCCATGAAACCTGAGTGGCGCGCCGTGGTCGTTCCGAATCGGGGCCGCTGTGCCCCGAATCCGGACTCCCGGGCCAGGAATCGCGGTCTGGCCTGTGTCGTGGCGACGTCGCTGGCCGCGTTGCGCAGGAATCCCGGACTGCCAGACAGGACCCGAATGTCGCGCCGGTCAGGCCGGGGCGAGGGTCGGGTTGAGGAGCTCCTTCGCGGCGGCCTCGTCGTCGGTCGTGATCGCGACATGGACCATTCCGTCGCGCCGGCCGACGATGAGCAGGCCGCGGATCCCGATCCCCGCCGAGGCCAGACGCTCGGCCGCCTCGGCGAGCGCGCCGGGTCGGTCCTCCAGCTCCACCGTGATCGAGCGGCCCTCGACGAACGGCAGCCCGATCGAGCGAAGGACGGCCCGCGCCGAGTCGTCGTCCTCGGTCTCCACGATCGCATAGCCGACCGGGCCGGCCCCGCCGGCGGCACAGTGGACGATGTTGACCCCCCGCTCGGCGAGGGCATGGGCGAACCGGGCGAGCGCGCCCGGGTGATTCTCGATCTGGACCACGAACTGCGTTCCCACGGCCGGATCCTCCTCGCCTGAGAATCGACCCGCGGCCCGCGGATGGCCAGTGCCGATCGTCGTGTCGGGATATCCCTCCTTGGCAGCACCCGCAGCATCCGGAGCCCTCGGCCGCCTGCCCGCCGTCGGTCGGAGCGAGCCCTGCTAGCATCCGGCCGTGACCGTCGCCGCCGTGATCCTCGCCGCCTCGGTCGAATCCGCGCTCGGCGATGCCGCCGGGGTTGCCCGCGTGCGCCGGATCGCGGACGCGGCCTGGGCCGGTGGGGCCACCCCGATCGTCGTCGTCTCGCCCGACCCGGAGGGGACCGTCGCCCTGGCGCTGGCGGGTGCGCCGGTGACCCTCGGGACGCCGGCCCCGCGTGAGGGCGGCCCGGTTGCCCAGGTCGTCCGGGCCATCGAGCTCGCAGTCGCCGAGGTCAGCGCCACCGACGCGGCGCTCGTCTGGCCGGCCCGGCTGTGCTGGGTGGGCCCCGAGACCGTGACGTCGCTCATCGAGGCCCACGGCGTGGACGGCGAGGCACTCCTCCGCCCGGCCTATCGCGGCGAGGCCGGCTGGCCGGCGCTCCTGCCGCTCGGCGCCCTGGGCGCCTTCCGGGTCCTTTCGCCCAGCCACATGCCGGACGATCTCCTCGCGGCCCTCGCCGAGGGCGGCTCGGTCGTGACCCGGACGATCGATCTCGGCGATCCCGGCACGGTCATCGACGGCGCGACGCCTCGCGACGAGCTGCCGGCGTACGAAGGCCCGGCCGAGCCGGCCGCCCCGCACGCCCACGAATGGGGGGCCTCGGTCGCGGCGACGCCGGAGGAGGCCCCGCTCGCGGGACCCGCGCTGGCGCCGTACGAGCCCGCCGAGACCATCGAGTAACGCACACCCGGCGGCGCCCGAGGAGCGCCTAGTCGTCGCCTGACGCTGACGTCACGGACCGCCCCGGCAGCTACCAGGAGCAGGTGACGCCGGCGGCATCCGCCCGCCAGAGCCCGAGATGGATGTACGTCGCGACGATCGTGAGCGGGCCGGGCTGCGGCTGGGTTTCCCGCGTTCTCGCCAACTCGACCTCGATCCGGCCCGAGGCCAGGTGCTGGGTGTCGAGCTCGATCCCCCAGTGCCACGACCCCTCCGACTCCGCCTCGACCGCGCGGGCCATCGCCGCGCTGGGATCGACCTGGAGACCCTGCACGATCCCGGCCCCGGACGCGGGCGTGCGACCCAGGAGATACAGCGGCCGGCCGAGGCCGTCGTCACCCGTCCAGCCGATGACCACGACGTCCGTTCCGCTCGGGAACGGGCTCCACTTCGCCCACGACCAGTCGTAGGTCACGCCGACTGCCGACGGCGGGCCGGCGTCGGCAGCGCCGCAGTCGACCTCGAGCGTCGCCCGGAAGTCCCGCTCGTGGACGTCGAGGAGGCCGCCCCAGCCGAGCACCCTCGGCCCGGTCAGCGGGATGACGAGCAGGAGGAGCGTCGCCGCGACCAGCTCGACCGTGCGATGGTCGCCGCGCGGCGCCGCCCGGGGATCGGGGGTCCCGAGCCAGGCCCAGGCGGCCAGGACGACGTCGATCGGCACCCGCGGATGGCCGTCGCCGACCGCGGCACCGAGCGCCGAGAGGCCGGTCACGCCGAGCACGGCCAGCATCGGCCGGACGGCCGCGTAGGCCCACGGCCGACGCCGATCGATGGCCACGGCCGCCACGACGAAGAGGATCGCCAGGATCCCGGCCGCCGTGTTGAAGGTCACCGCCTGGAGCCACGACATCGGGAACGGCGGCGGGAACAGGGAGAGAACGACGGCCGCGACGTTCAGGCCGGCGAGGACCTTCAGCGCGAGCGACGTCCGCGCCTCGAGCGAACCAGGCGTCGGGCCGAGGATCTCCTGCTCTGTCACGCCAGCGCCTCCCTCGCCCGGTCGCGAAGCCGACCGACGGGCAGCGTCGCGACGGCGATCCCGCCGATGATCAGGGCGACGCCCGCGACCTGGAAGACGGACGGCGCCTCGGCGAGGAGAACCCGGGCAAGGAGCACCGTCGCGACCGGCTGGACGAGCAGGATGATCGACACGAGGGCGGCCGGCAGCCGCGGCAGCGACATCGAGATGAGGAGATAGCCGATCGACTGCGAGGTCAGCCCGAGGAGGGCGAGCCAGCCGTGGCTCGGCCAGGCCGGCACGGGGTCCAGGTCGCCGACGATCGCCCCGGCGACGATCGCCACCACCATGGTCGAGGCCGTCGAGACCGCAACCGGCCCGGCTGGCCTTCGGAGGTCGTGCGTCCCGCGACGGATGATCAGGAGATAGCCTGCGTAGCAGAGGGCGGTCAGGAGGCCGAGGCCAACGCCGAGCGGCGGGTTCGCGCCGTACGCCCCCGACCCCACGACGCCCGAGATGAGGACGGCTCCCGCAAGCACGATGGGCGTGGCGGCGATGACCGGTCTCGGCGGCCGCTCGCCGAAGACCGCCCAGGCGACGAACCCCACGACGAGCACCTGGAGGTTGCCGAGCACGGTGGCCAGGCCGGCCCCGACGGCATCGACCGCATGGTGCCAGGTCAGCAGGTCGCCGGCGAAGAAGACGCCGGCGACGACCGCGAGGCGAATGGCCCGGGCCGGCAGCGGTCCGTAGCGCCGGTGCTCGAGCCAGGCCACGAGCACCAGGACCGGGAGGCCGTACAGGCACCGGAAGACGGTCACCGTCGAAGGCGACACGTCGGCATAGCGGTAGAAGATCCCCGAGAATGCGATGCACAGCGCCCCGAGCAGGGCCGCCATGCGCGGACGGGCCGCGATCGCGTCGTACAGCGCGGTCACGGGGCCGGCGTTGCGACGACGACCGGCACCCCCACATCGGTGAACGCGTACTCCGCGTGGCCTTCCATCGGGGCGAGCCCGTCGACGGCGCTGCCCTCGACCAGCAGGTTGAAGGTCGCCCGGAGCGGGACGCCCTCGTCGGTGACGATGAGCTCGAGCGTCAGGGTCTTCGGTTGGGAGACGCGAAACGCGCCAAGGTCGAGCATCCGGGCGACGCTCGGCGCATAGAACTGGGTCGACACGAGTCGGTGGTGCGTCTCGCCGTCCTCGAGGACCTCGTCGTCGTAGACGAGCTCGCGGCGACCGGCGAGGCCCATGAACGGGTCCTGGCGGAGCCCCGCGTCGCTCGTGCGCCGGCTGACCCAGTCCTCCCCGGTACGTCGGGCGTACACCACGCCGTCGAGACGGATGATCTCTGCGAACCCGGTCCCGCCGATCGTGTTCACGGTCCCGGTGTAGTCGTCGCCGACGACCTCGAGCGAGAGCTCGAACGACGTCGTGAAGGCCTCGCTCTGGAACTCCCCGGAGCCCTCGAGGTGGTAGCTCAGGTCCGGGTCGCGCACGGTCGCCCAGAACAGCTCGAGGACGCGGATCGAGTCCGGGACCCGCGGCGTGACGAAGGGATTGCGGGTCGGGGTCCCCGAGATGCCCGTTCGGCCCGGCGGCTGGCCGGACAGGAAGGCGATCCCGGTCACGAGGCCGATGCCGAGAACGAGCACGCCCACGACCAGGACGATCGGGAAGCGGCCGCGCGACGGCGGTCGCGGTGGCGGCGCCTGCGGCGTCTCCCACTCGGTGCCGCGGAAGCGCTCGATGATCGACCCAGCCGGCTCGCGCTCGCTCATCGCCGCTCGGAAGTCGGCGCTCGTCCCTCGGCGCGCGGCCCGAGCCTGCCCGGCAACGCCGGCTCCGTCATCCCGTCCGGTTGGGGACGCCGACGAACTGTAGCCCGAGCTCGGCGAGCTGGGCCGGGTCGGGCTCCGATGGGGCGTCGAGCATGAGGTCGCTGCCGGACTGGGTCTTGGGGAAGGCCATGACCTCCCGGATGTTCACCTGGTAGGCGAGCAGCGCGGCCCAGCGGTCGATGCCGAGGGCGATGCCGCCGTGCGGCGGCGCCCCGTACTCGAAGGCCTCGAGCATCGCCCCGAACATGTTCTGCATCCGCTCCCGGCTGTAGCCCTGGAGGGCGAAGCTTCGCTCGAGGAGGTCGTGACGCCAGATCCGGACGGAGCCGCCGCCGAGCTCCCAGCCGTTGAGGACGATGTCGTACTGCATCGCCCGGGCCCGGCCGGCCGGATCGTCCGGCGTCGGCTGCGCGAGGTCGCCGGAGGTCGTCGTGAGCAGGACCTCGTCCTCGGGCAGGACGCCCGAGAAGGGGTTGTGGGTCGCGTCCCAGCGGCCGTTCTCGACGTCCCACTGGTACATCGGAAAGCGGTGGACCCAGGCGTAGGCGAGGACGTCGGGATCGGCCAGCCCGAGCTGGGTCCCGAGCTCCGCCCGGAGACGGCCCAGGACGTCGTTGGTGACGGCTGAGCTGTCGGCGACGATGAGGACGAGGTCGCCGGGCTTCGCCCCGGCCCGGGCGGCGAGGCGCTCCGCGAGGTCCTCTCCGAGGAACTTCACGATCGGGCCCTTGACCGAGCCGCTCGCCTCGACCGAGAGGTGCGCGAGGCCCCTGGCCCCGAATCGCTTCGCCGCCTCGGTCAGCTCATCGATCCGGCTCCGCGGGGCGTCGCCGAGGCCCGGGACGGTGATCGCCTTGACCCGGCCGCCACCGGCGAGGGCCTCGTCGAAGACGCGGAACCCGGACGCCGGGGCGCCATCGGCGGCCGTGCCCCGGATCTCGGGCGCGAGGTCGACGAGCTCCATCGCGAACCGGACGTCGGGCTTGTCCGAGCCGAAGCGCTCCATGGCCTCGTGGTAGGTGAAGCGCTGGAACGGCGTCGCGAGGAGCGTGCGCTCCGGGACCACCGCGCGGCTGACCTCGATCGCCATCCGCTCGACGAAGTCCATGACCGTGGCCTCGTCGACGAAGCTCATCTCGAGGTCGAGCTGGGTGAATTCGGGCTGGCGGTCGCCGCGGAGGTCCTCGTCCCGGAAGCATCGGGCGATCTGGAAGTAGCGATCGACGCCGGCGACCATGAGCAGCTGCTTGAGCTGCTGGGGGCTCTGGGGCAGGGCGTAGACCTCGCCCGGCTGGAGTCGCGACGGGACGATGAAGTCGCGGGCGCCCTCGGGCGTGCTCTTGATGAGATTCGGGGTTTCGACCTCGACGAAGCCCGAGGCGTGGTGGACCTCGCGGATCGCCTGGACGAGCCGGCTCCGGAGCTCGAGGCGTCGCTGCATCGCCTCGCGCCGGATGTCCAGGTAGCGGTACTTCAGGCGCAGCGTCTCGTCGATCGGGGCGTCGGGGTCGTTGATGTAGAACGGCGGCGTCTTCGCCTCGTTGAGGACGGTGACCTCGGTCGCCCGAAGCTCGATCTCGCCGGTCGGGAGGCGCGGGTTCTCCGTCCCGGGCAGGCGCCGCGCGACCTCGCCGGCGACCGTGACGACGAACTCGGAGCGGGCCCGCGAGGCGATCTCGTGGGCCTCCGGGGAATCCGTCGCGTCGATGACGACCTGGGTCAGGCCGTGACGGTCGCGGAGGTCGATGAAGATGAGCTGGCCGTGATCGCGCCGCCGATGGACCCAGCCGGCGAGGCGGGCCGGCGAGCCTGCGTCAGACGCGCGCAGCGCGCCGCAGGTATGCGTCCGGTAGGGCGTGGCGAGGCCGGCGACAGGGCTCGTGGGGTCGCTCATGGCGCGCGTATCGTAGCCGCCGGAGTCCGGGGGCGAGTTGACACGGGAGGGATCGATCATGGGACGGCTGCTGGTCCACATCGCGACGGGGCCCGAGAACCCCACGCGCGCGGCGCTGGGCTTGCTGGTGGCACGCACGGCGCTCGGCGCGGGCCACGCCGTCGACGTGTTCATCGCCGGTGAGGGCGTCGGGATCCTTCGCCCGGCGACCCTCGACGCGGGCGTCGGGATCGGGACAGGCTCGATGCGCGAGCACATCGACGCGCTCGTCGCCGGCGGCGCCCGGTTCTTCGCGTCCGGCCAGTCATCGAAGGCGCGCGGCCTCGCCGCCGACCAGGTCGGCACGGTTCCGGTCGAGTTCTCGCCGCCCGACGTCCTCGTCCGGCTCGCCTTCGAGGCCGATCGCGTCCTCAGCTACTGAGCTCGGGCTATGGAACCAGGGTTAAGCGCGACCTTCCGGCCGACGACGTCGAAGTCGCGATGATCAAGCGTCATGACGTGTCGCCCTGAACGCTCCGCGCGGGCGATGACGGCCGCGTCGGCAACGCCGCGACGCCGAGGGACAGGTCCGCGTAGCGGAGTGGCGTTGTCCCGGCGCGCGAGGCGGAAGGCCCGTGTCCGCGTGACTCCCAAACATCAATACCGACCCGAGGGTCGGTTGAATGCACGAGCGGAGGCATGATGCCGCAGCCACGGCGCTCATTCGTGTGCTGGAGTCAACAATCCACGTGCTCCTGCCCCCGAGGCGTCCGTCCGGCCGGCGTTGACCCCCGGTTTGTTGGCTCCGGGTCACGCCCGCGCGATATCGGGCTCCGGCGCCGTGTTAGCCGTGCCTGTGCTGGCTCGCCCCGCGTTTGAGCTCGCGAGCCAGGTCGGAGATCGCGACGGCGCGCTGCGTGCCGGCCTCGAGGTCGCGGAGCTGGACCTGGCCCTCGGCCAGCTCGTCGCCGAGGATCACGGCGAAGTGCGCGCCGTCGCGGCCGGCGGCCTCGAGCTGGCGGCCGAGCTTTCGATGGCCCAGGTCCGCCCGCGCCCGCAGGCCGGCGGCCAGCAACTCCGTCGCGATCCGGAGCCGGCCGACGGTGTCGGCGGGATCGGCCGACACGACGACCGCGTCGGGGGCGTCGTGGTGGCCAGGCCCGGCGGCCTCCGCGGTACCGCGCTGCTCGTCCAGGACGAGGGCGATCCGGTCGAGGCCCAACCCGAACCCGATACCCGGCGTCGGCCGCCCGCCGAGCAGCTCCACCAGGCCGTCATAGCGGCCCCCGCCGCCGAGCGCCTGCTGCTGGCCCTCCCGCCCGGCGACGTAGAACTCGATCGCCGTCCGTGTGTAGTAATCGAGGCCCCGGACGAGACCGGGCTCGATGCGGTACGGAATCGCGAGCGCGTAGAGGTGGCGGCGCAGGCCGGCGAAGTGGGCCGCGCAGGCCTCGCACAGGTGGTCGACGGTCCGCGGCGCCACGGCGTTGAGCGCGGCCATGGCCGGGTCCTTCGAATCGAGGAGCCGGAGGGGGTTCCGCTCGAGGCGGTCGCGCTCGGTCGGCGGGAGCTCGGCTGCGTGGCCGCGATAGAAGGCCACGAGCGCCTCGAGGTACGCCGGCCGACAGGCCGGATCCCCGATCGAGTTCAGGAGGACCTCGGCGCCCTGCACGCCGACCTCGGCAAAGAAGCGCAGCCCAAGCTCGATGATCTCGGCGTCGACGGCCGGTCCGGGATCGCCGATCGCCTCGACGTCGAACTGCCAGAACTGGCGGTAGCGCCCGGCCTGTGGCCGGTCGTAGCGGAACATCGGCCCGGTCGTCGTGAGCCGGACGGGCTGGGGCCAGGTCTGCATGCCGTGCTGGACGTAGGCCCGGACGATGCCCGCGGTCGGCTCCGGGCGAAGGGCCCAGGCCTCCGATTCCTCCGTCCGCGGCGCGATCCGGAAGAGCTCCTTCTCGACGACGTCGGTGACCTCGCCGATCCCCCGCTCGAAGACCGCCGCCTGCTCGATGAGCGGCGTCTCGATGGGTCGGTAGCCGTAGCGCTCGGTCAGCCCGCGGGCGACCTCGGCGAAACGCAGGAACCGCGCGGCGTCGTCGGGCAGCAGATCGCGCGTACCGCGCGGGGCTCGGAGCTGGGGCATGTCCCGCAGTCTAACGGGCCCTCGGCTTACCCATTCTCGAGCTCCAGTCACCGCATTCTGGAGGAACTCCGTCTGTCCTGGCCAG
>MGOD01000094.1:0-156 GCA_001795245.1 Chloroflexi bacterium RBG_16_70_13 | reverse complement strand
ATCGAAGGATGTGATCCGGATCGTAAGACCTCAGTTCCTTCTATTTCAGATACGAGTTGAGGAAGCCGAGCGTCGATGTATCAACGCGGGCGAAGATTTCGGGTGACGTTCCGCCACAACCGAAGCCCGCGCTGACCAGACCAACCAGGGTCGCTT
>MGOD01000093.1:21973-22258 GCA_001795245.1 Chloroflexi bacterium RBG_16_70_13 | reverse complement strand
GGCGTCGAGGCGGAGCTCGAGCGCCTCGACCTCGCCGGGCGCGGCGTCGGTCGCAGTCGCAAGCGCTGCCGCAAGCCGCTCCGGGTCCCAGCCCGGCGTGTGGGCCGTGAGCAGCCACGCGGCATCCGGCTCAGCGAGCCCGGCGCAGGCATCGAGGAGCTCGACGATCCCCCGGTCGAGCTGCCAGCCTGGCCGTCCGCCCCGGCCGCCGTGGCCGTACGACGGGGGATCGAGAACGAGGCCGGCGTAGCGCCGGCCTCGCCGCGCCTCGCGCCGGACGAAGGC
>MGOD01000093.1:8993-21896 GCA_001795245.1 Chloroflexi bacterium RBG_16_70_13 | reverse complement strand
CGACGGCCGGCCGGGAAGCGTCGGCATGGACGACACGGGCGCCGGCGGCTGCCGCCACGAGCGTGGCCAGGCCCGTGTACGCGAAGAGGTTCAGGACGTCGGGCGGCCGAGTGCCCGGAGGTCCGGTGCGGGCGCGGACGACGCCGGCCAGCCAGGCGCTGTTCGCGAGATGCTCCGGGAAGAGCCCCACCTGCCCGCCGGCGGCGGGTCGGATCTCGAGGCTGATGCCGGCGAGCGTGAGCGGGTGGCCTTCCGGTTCGAGCGCCATGCCGTCGGCGGCCCACCAGCCGCTGCCGGTGTGGAAGATCGCCGCGTCGGCCCAGCGCTCCGGGGCGCGCCGGGGCTCCGTGGCGCCCGGCGCCGGTCGATCCGTGAGGAGGTCCCCGAACCGCTCGAGCCGCCGGCCGTCGCCGGCGTCGATGAGGGCGTAGGCGTCGTCTGGCACCAGGCCATCATCGCCCGGCGCGGGACTCGGCGCCGGCCATTGCCGGGCCGTTCACAGGCGGTCGGGGAAGCGCCGGCGCCGGGCGCCGCCACGCCAGATAAGCCGCCGGTAAGCGGCCGCTGCTAGCGTGGCTCCATCGACCCCGCCGCCCGCCACAGGGAAACGAGGGTCGGGAGTGCTCCAGTTCTCACGGCACGGGCGAAGCGCCGCGCTCGCCCTTGCGGGCGCCATCGTGCTGGCCACGGTGGCCCCCGGGGTGGCGAGCGCCGCCCAGTCGGTGTCCAAGGTCCGGATCAGCGGGGCAGAGTGCGAGGCCGCGATGGCGGCGTCGGGTGAATCGGCAAGGAAGGCGTGCTACGTCATCGTCCAGAGCGGAGGCGGCACCCAGGGCGTCGCTATGGCGGCCGCCTGCTACGTGCCGCCCAGCTACACCCACTGCGGCTCGACCTGGGTCAAGAGTCAGTCGATCCTGCTCCTCTGGTCGGTCACCGCGACGGCAACGTACGTCCGCAACTCATCGACCGGCAAGGTCTCCTGGACGTCGGTCACGTGCACCCAATCGGCGATCGGGTACACGGTGACGATCACTTGGTGCGGGAGCTACCACAGCGGGCTTCCGGACACGAACTACGGGTCGAACTTCGACGTGTCATTCATCTGGAAGGGCTCGCCGATCACCGTGAGCCACGGCATGCGAGCCTCGGTCAACGGCTACACCGGCAGCTCGTGCTGCCTCCAGAGCTGGTAAGGAGGGTTCGATGCGCCTGAGTCGGGGCTGGATCATCGTCCTGGTCATCGTCGCCGTCATCGTGGTCGGGTGGATCGGGGCCAGCGGGGCCTTCACCTCGGGCGGCTGACGGATCCTAGCCGAGCGCGCGGCACGGCCCTCCGCCAGCAGCGGAGGGCCGTGCTACCCTTTCCCGCCGCGGGCGGTTAGCTCAGTTGGTTAGAGCACATGCTTGACATGCATGAGGCCACTGGTTCGAGTCCAGTACCGCCCACCACCCGGGCCGCGAAGCAGGGGAGCCCGAGCGCGGCGGTCCGTGGGGTATCCTCTCCTCCATAGCGAACGCGATGAGCGGGACGCGCCACGACGGGATCGGTCCCCAGAGAGCTGGGCCACGGCTGAGAGCCCGGCGACCGAACGGCGACGGCACCACCCGCGAGCGACCGGAGAACCGGTCCGGGTCCGCCCGTTAGCGCGGCACGAGCGCGCGATCTCGAGTCGGCCAAACCCCGACGTCGACGGGGTCGTGAAGGCGGGTGGAACCGCGGGAGGCCAGACCTCTCGTCCTGTCGGACGGGAGGTCGTTCGATTCTTGAGAGAGGCAGGTCAGGCGATGGTTGAGCAGGCACGGCCGGACGAGGAGCTCCTCGAAGCGCCCGCGCGCGGGTCCGCCGACGAGCTGCTCGATGCCGGCGCCCACGACGCCCTCGACGCCATGCGGCATTCCGCCGCCCACGTCATGGCCGAGGCTGTGCTGGACCTCTTCCCCGGCGCGAAGCTCGGGATCGGGCCGGCCATCGCCGACGGCTTCTACTACGACTTCGACCTGCCCCGTCCGCTCACCCCGGCGGACCTCGAGTCGATCGAGGCCCGGATGCGCGAGAGCATCGCCGCCGACCACGCCTTCGTCCGGAAGGAGGTCCCCCTCGACGAGGCCCGCGCCGCCGCCGAGGGCCAGTCCCAGTCGTACAAGGTGGAAATCCTGGACGACCTTGCCCGCCGGGCGGCCGAGGCCGGCGAGCCGCCGCCCGTCACCTCGTTCTACGGGCACGGGCCGTTCAGCGACCTCTGCAAAGGCCCCCACATTGCGAGTACCGGGAAGATCGGGCCGCTCAAGCTCCTCTCGGTCGCCGGGGCGTACTGGCGCGGCGACGAGAAGCGGCCGATGCTCCAGCGCATCTACGGCACGGTCTGGGAGACGGCCGAGGACCTCGAGCGCTACCTCTGGCGGCGGGCCGAGGCCAAGAAGCGCGACCACCGTCGCCTCGGCGTCCAGCTGGACCTGTTCTCATTCCACGACGTCAGCCCCGGGTCGGCGTTCTGGCATCCCAAGGGCCAGACGATCTGGCGGACGCTCGAGTCGGCGATGCGCGAGCTCCAGCTCCGGCGCGGCTACCAGGAGATCTCGACGCCGATCGTCGTGAGCGAGCGGCTGTGGCGGCAGTCGGGGCACTGGGACTTGTACCGGGACAACATGTTCCTGGTGGAATCAGAGGGCCAGACCTTCAGCCTCAAGCCGATGAACTGCCCCGAATCGACGTTCATCTACCGCTCCCGGCTGCGGTCCTACCGCGACCTGCCGCTGCGCTTCAGCGAATACGGGCGGCTTCACCGCAATGAGCGGTCGGGCACGCTCTCGGGCCTGACCCGGGTCCGGCAGTTCATCCAGGACGACGCCCACATCTACGTCCGGCCGGACCAGCTGGCGGACGAGATCGTGGCCCTGCTCGGCGAGGTTCGGGAGGCGTACGGCTGGTTCGGCCTTGAGCCGCGGTTCACGTTCGCCACGAAGCCGGACAAGGCGATCGGCGACCCGGCGCTTTGGGAGCGGGCCGAGCGCCTCACGATCGAGGCCTTCGCGGCCGCCGACATCAGGTACGAACTGAAGCCGAAGGACGGCACCTTCTACGCTCCCAAGATCGACATCTACATCGACGACGCCCTCGGCCGTGAATGGCAGATGGCCACCATCCAGATCGACCTCACGATGCTGCCCGAACGCTTCGACCTGACCTACATCGACGAGCACGGCACCGAGCAGCGACCGATCGCCATCCACCGCGCGATCTACGGCTCGCTCGAGCGCTTCATCGGCATTCTCGTCGAGCACTTCGCCGGGGCCTTCCCGCTCTGGGTCGCGCCGGTCCAGGCCGTCATCATCCCGATCGCCGACCGACATGTGGAAGCGTCCCGGGAGCTCGCCGCGATCATGCGGGTCCGCGGCCTTCGCGTGGAGGTCGACGCCTCGGACGGCCGGATGCAGAACAAGATCCGGGTCGCCCAGGAGCAGAAAGTGCCGTACATGCTCGTCCTCGGCGACCGCGAAGTCGAGGCGCGGACCGCGGCTCCCCGGACGAGGGCCGGGGAGCAGCAGCCGCCCGAAGCCTGGGAGTCCCTCGCGGACCGCCTCGCCTCCGAGGCCGCCGCGAGAGGCGCGTGATGGGGCCTAATTGGCCGTGTTGTCGATGCCGTTGAACAGGTAGGCAGGGTTCCCCGGCGTGAGGGGATAGGGTTTCATGCACACGAGCAGGTCGTCGTTCCTGTCGATCCTCTGCCACTGGGGGCCCCAGATATAGTCGTAGAACGCCTGGGCGTCGGCGAAGCCGAACGCCATCGCGAAGTCTTCGAACTCCTCCGTGAACCCATTGGCCGGATCGCCCCCGATGTACACCGGGATGCCCTCGGCGACGAACCCGGCCACGGTGTTGTCCCACCAGCCCTGCTGGTCGACGGTGACGAAGCCCGACGACTCGTCTGGGCAGCTCGCGTCGGGTCTGACCGCAAACACGGGAGCCACCGGACCCAGGAGCAATCCAGCTCCCAACGCCAGGGATACGAATCGGCGCATTGAGCGTCCTCCTGTCCGATCCTGCCGGGAGGCGAGCGACCTTCGCCTGGCAGCCGAATGATAGGACGGCGGAGGTGCGCGGAACGCAGCGTCCGGGGATGCGATGGGAGCGGCGAGCCGTGAGCGGCGAGGCGTGAACCTCGAGGGCCGCCGCCGAGGATGGGCCCGGGCCAGGCGTCCGCGACCCGGCGGACGAGTCACCCGTGACCTCCCGCGCCACGGCCAGGAGGGCGGGCCGGGTCAGAGCTGCGAGTCGCGGTCGGCCTCGTGGATCGGGTCGTGGCGCTCGCGGCCGCATCCGGGCACGCCGCAGCGCGACTTCCGGATGAAGTTGTCCGTCACGGCTACCGGTGTTGCCGCGCCAAAGCTGCGGCTCATGCCGGCGCCGCCCGCGATGGCCATGATCCCCGGGTCGTGGATCTGGCGGAATTCGTGCGGTCGCGACGGATCCGGGTGGGGCTCCTGGCGCTTGCGGATTGGCAGTCTCATCGGGACACCTCGGGCCGAGTATCCGCCCGGTGGCGCGGTGCCGGCAGGGTCACTCGGCCCGTCGTTGTCCCGCCCCGAAACCCCGTGGTATAGTCCCGCGGCGGTCAAAGGCGTCAGCGCCGCCGTGTCCGCACGATCGATTCACCGAACGCCGGAGGACCAACCATCAGCCGAGACCTGCGCGTCAACCAGATGATCCGGATCCCACAGGTTCGGGTGATCGACGACGAGGGCAACCAGCTGGGCATCATGCCGACGCCGAAGGCTCTCGAGATGGCGCAGGAACGTGGCCTCGACCTCGTCGAGGTTGCCCCGATGGCCTCCCCGCCGGTCACCCGTTTCCTCGACTTCGGCCAGTACAAGTACGAGCTGACGAAGCGGGAGAAGGAAGCCAAGCGCCGCCAGCGGTCGGTGACATTCAAGGAAGTCCGCCTCTCGCCGAAGATCGGCATCGGCGACTTCGAGACAAAGGTGCATCGGGCGATCGAGTTCCTCGAGGACGGCGATCGCATCAAGGTGACGGTCCGGTTCCGGGGTCGCGAGCTGACTCACCCGGAGCTGGGGCGAACCCTCCTGGCGAGGTTCACCGACCAGGTCAAGGACCACGGCATCGCCGAGCGGACACCGGTCCTGGAAGGCAAGTCGATGTTCATCACGATGGCATCGACCCACAAGCCGAAGGGCCAGGACGTTCCGGCGAGGCCGGGCCGATCCGCCGAGGACGGGGCTCCGCCGGGAGCCGCGGACGGAGCGGCCACCGGGCCGCCAGCGGCAGCTCCGGCAGCTCCCGCAGCACCGGCACCCGCCGCACCGGCACCCGCCGCACCGGCGCCCGCCACCGCGGCCCCGGCACCGGCACCAGCGGCATCGGCGGCACCGGCACCAGCGGCGCGGGCGGCACCCGCACCCGCAGCGGCGACGACTACAAACCGCCCGGCGGCGACGCCGGCAGCAACGAACCCGGCCCCGAGGCCGGTAGCACGACCGGCACCGCAGCCGGCAACGACGGGAGAGTGACGGCAGCCGTGCCGAAGATGAAGAGCCACAAGGCTGCCCAGAAGCGCATCGGCGTGACGGGTGGCGGGAAAGTCGTCCGGGTCAACGCCTGGCGCGGCCATCACCTCGAGATCAAGTCGTCCCGGCGAACCCGCCGCTACGCGGGCAAGACGGTGATGAGCGCCGAGCATGCGAAGCAGGTCAAGCGCCTGCTTCCGTACCTCTAGGAGCACCCGGACCAGATGGCCAGAGTCAAGCGCGGCGTCACCGCCCACGCCCGCCACAAGCGGCTTCTCCAGGACGCCGAGGGCCGCAAGGGAACGCGATCGCGGCTGGTCAAGCCGGCCCGCGAGGCGCTCATGCACGCCCTCGCCTACGCGACCCGAGACCGGAAGCAGCGCAAGCGCGACTTCCGCGGCCTCTGGATCATCCGGATCAACGCCGCGGTCCGGGCCCAGGGCCTTCCGTACGGCAAGTTCATCGCCGGCCTGAAGCGGGCGAACGTCGAGATCGACCGCAAGATCCTGGCCGACATCGCCGTCCGCGACGAAGGCACGTTTACCCGGATCGTCGAGGTGGCGAAGGGCGCCTGACCGCCGGGCTATCCCGCCGCCACCGAGCCCTCGACGTCAGCGACGATCGAGGGCTCCTGATTCGATGCCGGACGACCCACTACCATCCAGCCACTCCCGATGGAGGCGTTCACCGCCGATGGACCTCGCCCAGCTGACCGGCGACCTGGAGGACCTCCGCAGCGAGGCCATGGCCCAGGCCGCCGCCGCGCCGGACAGCGCCGCCCTCGAGGCACTCGAGATCGAGCTCCTCGGGAAGAGGGGCCGGCTGACGGCCGTCCTGCGCGGGATCGGGGCCCTGCCGGCCGAGGACCGGCCGCGGGTCGGGGCCGTCGCCAACACCGTCCGGGAGGGGATCGAGGCGGCCATCCGCCATCGAGGGAAGTCGCTCCGGGGCGGCGAGCTCGACGCCCGCCTCGCCCGCGAGCGCGTTGACGTCACGACGCCGGGTCGCCCGATCCGCCGCGGCTCGCTCCACCCGAGCCTCGAGGCGATGGCCGACATCGCGGCGATCTTCGCCCAGTTCGGGTTCGTCGTCGTCGAGTCGCCCGAGATCGAGGACGACCGGACGAACTTCCAGATGCTCAACATCCCGCCCGACCACCCGGCCCGGGACCTGTGGGACACCCTCTACGTCGACCTGCCCGGGCACCTCCTGCGGACCCACACCTCGCCCGGCCAGATCCGGGTCATGCAGTCGATGGCACCGCCGATCCGCGTCCTCCTGCCGGGCCGCTGCTTCCGCTACGAGGCCGTCGACGCGAGCCACGGCTTCGAGTTCTTCCAGGTCGAAGGCCTCATGGTCGACGAGGGCACGACGCTCGCCGATCTCAAGGGCCTCCTCGACCAGTTCGCCCACGCGATGTTCGGGGCCGGCAAGAGGACCCGCTTCCGGCCGGGCTACTACCCGTTCACCGAGCCGTCCGTTGCCTTCGACGTCGAATGCCTGGTCTGTGGCGGGCCGGGATGCGCGGCCTGCGGCCGGACGGGTTGGTTGACGATCCTCGGCGCGGGGATGGTCCACCCGGTGGTGCTCCAGTACGGCGGCCTCGACCCCGAGCGCTACCAGGGTTTCGCCTTCGGGATGGGCCCGGAGCGGATCTCGATGCTCAAGCACGGCATCACCGACCTCCGCCTGTTCATGGAGAACGACCTCCGCTTCCTGGGGCAATTCCGATGAGAGTGCCGCTGTCGTGGCTGCGCGATTACGTTGACCTGGAGCAATCGCCAGACTGGATTGCCAGGCGCCTGACGCTCCTGGGCATGGAAGTCAAGGGCATCGAGCACCGGGGGCTCGAGTGGCGGAATGTCGTCGTCGGGGAGCTCCTGTCGGTGGAGCGGCATCCCCGCGCCGATCGGCTGTCGCTCACCCGGGTGACGACCGGCAGCGGCGAGCCGCTCGAGATCGTCTGCGGGGCGACGAACATCGCGGCCGGCGATCGCGTCCCGGTCGCCCTGCCGGGCGCGGTCCTGCCCGGCGACCGCCGAATCGAGCGGACCGAGAAGATGGGTGTCGTCAGCAACGGGATGCTCTGCTCGGGCGATGAGCTCCAGCTCACCGCCGACGCCGACGGAATCATGATCCTGCCGGCCGACACGCCGCTCGGTGTGCCGCTCGCCGGCCTGTACGGCGACGTCGTCCTCGATGTCGACGTCAAGCCGAATCGCGGGGACGCGCTCTCGATCGTCGGGCTGGCGCGCGAGATCGCCGCGGTGACCGGCACGAGCGTCCGGTTTCCGGACAGCACCGTGACCGAGGCCGGGCGCCCAACCCCTGAGCGCCTCCGCGTCGACGTCGAGGACCCGACGCTGTGCTCCAGGTTCGTCGGCCGCTGGGTCGAGGACGTCCGGGTCGGCCCGTCCCCAGCCTCTGTTCAGATGCGCCTCATCGCCGCCGGCGTGCGGCCCGTCAGCAACGTCGTCGACGCCTCGAACTACGTCATGGTCGAATTGGGCAAGCCGATCCACATCTTCGATGCCGCGGCTGTCCACGACGGCCGAATCGTCGTCCGGCTCGCCCGGCCCGGCGAACGTTTGGTGACGCTCGACCACGTCGATCGCGAGCTCCACCCTGAGACGCTCCTCATCGCCGATGCGGCCGGGCCGCTCGGAATCGCCGGGGTCATGGGCGGCGCCGAATCCGAGGTCTCCGACGCGACCCGCAACGTCGTCGTGGAATCGGCGATCTTCGACCCGATCAGCATCCGCCGGACCGCCTTCCGCTACGGCCTCCGCTCCGAGGCGAGCCTCCGCTTTGAGAAGGGCCAGGAGCATCGCCTGGCGAGGATCGGCGCCGACAGGACCGCGCGCCTGGTCGCCGAGTGGGCCGGCGGCACGGTCGCCCCGGGCGTCGTCGACACGCACCCGGCCGAGCCGCCGCCAGCCCGGGTCGCGTTCCGCCCGGCCCGGGTGAACCGGCTCCTGGGCACCGCGCTGGCGCCCGCCGAACAGGCGGCGGTCCTGGAGCGGGTGGGGCTGGCGATCGAAGCCGGCGGGGCCGGCGACGATCCGACGACCGCCGGGTCCGGGGCTGGCGTCAACGTCCGCGTCGCCGCCGGCGAGCGGCCACTCGTCGTCGAGGCCGATCCGGCCGATGTCCTCGTTGCGGTCGTCCCGACCTGGCGCCGCGACATCGAGATCGAGGCCGACATCGCCGAGGAGGTGGCCCGCATCCATGGCTACGACCTCGTCCCGTCGACCCTGCCCTCGACATCAATGCCGCCCTTCCGATCCTCACCGCTGGAGCTCCGCGACGGCCTGCGTCGGGCGCTCGTCGGGGCCGGCCTGCGCGAGGTCGTGACCCACGCGCTGGTGGCGCCGGCGAGCCTCGATCGGGTGCGCTGGCGCGAGCCCGTCGACGTCGCCGATGGCGAGACCGAGGCGCGCGGGACGCCGATCGCGGTCACGAACCCCCTCTCGGCCGACCATTCCGTCCTTCGCCAGTCGCTTGTCGCGAGCCTCCTCGACATCGTCGCCTCAAACGCTCGGCGGGGGCGCCCGGACGTCGCGATCTTCGAGGTCGGCAAGGGCTACGGCCGGGTTGGGCAGACAACGAGCGAGTGGTGGCGCCTTGCGCTCGCGCTGTGGGGCCCCCTCGACCAGCCGGCATGGAATCGGCCCGCTCGCGACGCGGACCTCGACGATGCCAAGGGCCTGGTCGCCCTCGTCGCGGGCTACCTCGGGCTCGGTGAGCCCTCGTACACGCCGGTCCCGTCGGAGCCGAGCCTCCACCCGGGACGGGCAGCGGAGGTCCGCGCGATCGACGGGACCGGCGCGACGGGCCTGGCCGGCAGAATCGGCGAGCTCCACCCCAGTCTGGTCGAGGCCTGGGACGTCCGCGGACGGGTCATCGTCGCCGAGCTGTCGGTCCGCGGCCTGACGGCCGGGCAGCTTCCCGTCCCGCGGGCCGTGGCCCCGTCCCGCCAGCCCGACGTCGAGCGCGACGTCGCCGTCGTCGTCACCGAGGACCGCCCGAGCGGCGAGCTCGAGATGGTCATCCGGGCCAGCGCCGGCCCGCTCCTCCGTCACGTCCGGCTGTTCGACGTCTACCGCGGCGCCCCGCTCGCGGCCGAGGAGCGCAGCCTCGCCTTCCGGCTCCGCTTCGCCGCCGCGGATCGGACGCTCATCGAGGCCGAGGTCGAGGCGGCGATGGCGGCGGTGGTGCGGGCGCTCGAGACCGCCGGCGGGCGCCTCCGGAGCTGATCGGGATCCGTCCGGCGGGTCGCCGGCCGATCGATCGATCGGGTGCGCCGCGGCAACGATCCGGTTGCGGCGGCCGAAAGGGCGCTGCTACCCTGTGGCCGCCCGGGAACGGCAGCGACCGAACGGTCGCTCCGACGCGCCGGGCCGGGGGAGTGGAGCACGGTGGACATCATCGGGGCCATCACGTCGATCGACGCGATCGACCTCCTGGTTTTCTTTGCCCTCTTCGGGATGTTCATCCTCGGCTTCATGCAGGGGATCATCCGGCGGCTGCTCGGGACGGCCTCGATCCTGATCTCGCTCCTCGTCGCGGCCCAGGTCCGGGCGCCGCTGGGCGAGTTCCTGGCCAACAACTGGACCCAGTACCCGACCGAGTACAACCACATGATCGCGTTCGGGACCGTCTTCCTGGCCGGCAGCGTCGCGGCGACGATCGCGATCCAGCTCTTCTACCGACCCCTGCCGCTGTTCGCCCAGTACCCGGTCATCGACGAGATCCTCGGCGGCGTCATCGGCGTCATCGAGGCCGGCCTGATCCTGGGGGCGTTCTTCCTGATCACCGACCCGTTCTTCCTGACCGTCGGCGCCGAGCGCACCACCGCCGAGTTCCCATTCATCCGCGAGATCCACGGGGCGCTCAACGAGTCGCTGACGGCGACGATCGTCCGCGACCGGATCGTGCCGTTCATCCTGCTGATCTTCGGCTTCGCCTTCCCGCCCGCGGTGAAGGACGTCTTCGCGCCCTGAGCCCTCGGTCCGGCACGGCAGGCCCCGGCTTCCCGCGGGAGCTCCTTGCCGGTCCGGCGGTCGAGGCCGCCGCGGCGCTCCTTGGGACGCTCCTCGTCCGCGATGCGGGCGGCGATCCCGGTGACGCGGGCTCGTCGGTCCCGGAGCACCCGCGCCGCGTGGGACGGATCGTCGAGGTCGAGGCCTACCTGGGGCCAGAGGATCGCGCCTCGCACGCCCGGGCGGGCCTGACCGCGCGGACCGCCCCGATGTTCGGGCCGCCGGGAGTGGCCTACGTGTACCTTGTCTACGGGATGTACGACTGCCTCAACGTCGTCAGCGGCCCGAGCGGCCGGGCCGGCGCCGTCCTGATCCGCGCCGTGGAGCCGCTCGAGGGCATGATCGCGATGCGGGCGGCCCTGGCCGCGCACGCGGCCGCGCGCCGTCGACGCCGATCGCCGGGGTCGGAGACCTCTGCGGGACGGCACACCCCCGACCGCCGCCTGGCCGGCGGTCCGGGCCTCGTCGCGGCGGCCTTCTCGATCGATCGTTCGATGACCGGCCGGGATCTCTGCGACCCGACCGCCGCGCTGCACCTGGAGGCAGCACCGCCCGGCGCCCGGCCGGTCAGGATCACCCGCACCCCGCGGATCGGGGTCGCCTATGCCGGCGAGCCGTGGATCTCGCTGCCGTACCGGTTCCTCGACGCCTCGAGCCCGACCGTCCGGATCGTCGGCCGCTGACGATGGACGCCCGCTCGATCGCGCTCCTCGAGTTCCCGCTCGTCCGCGAGCGGCTCGCTGCGCACACCTCGTTCCCGCCGAGCCGGCGGCTCGCCGAGGCCCTCGTCCCGGAGGCGGATCCGGTGCTCGTCGCCCGCGGCCTCGATGAGACCGACCAGGCGCGCGCAATCCTGGAGGAGCGACCCGGGGTCGGGGTCGGGGCGGCCCACGACATCGGGCCGTGGATCGAGCGAGCCGCCCGCGGCGGGCGCCTGGATCCGGCCCACTTCCTCGAGATCGCCGAGACCCTCGAGGGTGCGACCCGTCTGCATGCGGCCCTGGCCGAGGATCGGCGGCCCCTCCTCCGGGCGCTGTCGCGCGAGCTCCACGCGCTGCCGGCCATCCGCTCGACGCTGGTCCGCTCCTTCGATCCCGCCGGCGAGCTCCTCGATACGGCTTCCCCGCGCCTGGGGAGCCTCCGCGCGGCGGTCCGGATCGCCTACGACCGCCTTCGCCGGCGCCTCGACACCCTCGTCGGCTCGGAGATCGCCGGGGCGCTCCAGGAGCCGATCGTCACGCTCCGCAACGGCCGCTACGTCGTGCCGGTCAGGGCCGAGGCGAAGGCCCGCGTCAAGGGCATCGTCCACGACGCGTCCGGATCCGGGCAGACCCTCTTCATCGAGCCGCTGGTCGTCGTCGAGCTCGGCAACGCCTGGCGCGAGGCGCAGCTCGCCGAGCAGGAGGAGGTCGGCCGGATTCTCGACGAGCTGTCGGCCTTCGTCGCGGCCCACGCCGGACCCCTCCGGGAGACCCTGGCCGCGCTCGCCCGGTTCGACCTCTGGGCCGCCAAGGCCCAGCTGGCGGCGGACATGGACGGCGTCCGCGCGGCGACCGCCGAGCGGCCGGAGGTCATCCTCCTTTCGGCCCGCCATCCCGGCCTCACCGGGCGGGTGGTTCCGATCGACATTCGCCTCGGGGACGGTTTCACCGCCCTCGTCGTGACCGGCCCCAACACGGGCGGCAAGACGGTCACCCTCCGGACCCTGGGCCTCCTCTCGCTCATGCACCAGGCGGGGCTCCACGTCCCCGCCGCCTCCGGCAGCCGTCTGCCGGTCTTCCGCGACGTCTTCGCCGACATTGGCGACGAGCAGTCGATCGCCCAGTCGCTCTCGACGTTCTCGGGTCACCTCCGCTCGATCACCCGCATCGTCGCCGCGGCCGGGCCGGGCACGCTCGTCCTCCTCGACGAGCTCGGCGCGGGCACGGACCCGACGGAGGGCTCGGCCCTCGCCCAGGCCCTTCTCGACCACTTCATCCGGGCCGGCGCCCTCGTCGCCGCCACGACCCACTACGCCGAGCTCAAGGCCTACGCCCACACGACACCCGGGGCGTCGAACGCGGCCGTCGAGTTCGACCTCGAGACGCTCTCCCCGACGTTCCGGCTGACGATCGGGCTGCCCGGCGGCTCGCAGGCCTTCGCGATCGCCGAGCGCCTCGGCCTGCCCGAGGCGATCGTGGGCGACGCGCGATCACGCCTGAGCGACAACCAGCGGGCCTTCGAGGCCACCCTGGCCCAGATCCGCGAGAGCGAAGGCGCCACCGCCGACGCCCTGGAACGGGCCAGGGCCGCGGAGGCCCGGGCGAGCGACCTCCTGCGCTCTGCCGAGGAGGAGCGC
>MGOD01000093.1:2478-8774 GCA_001795245.1 Chloroflexi bacterium RBG_16_70_13 | reverse complement strand
GACGTGGCGAGTGGGGGAGCGGGCCCGAAGCCGGTCGGGCGGCTGGGAGGGTCGGATCGCGGCTCTCGACCGGGACGGCAGTCGCGTCACCCTCGAGGCGGGCGGGATGCGCGTCAGCGTGCCCCTCGAGGACCTCGTCGAGGCCCTCACGCCCGAGCCGGCTCTCGCCGGCGTACGAGGCGGCAACGTCGACGCCATCCGCCTCAGCCGGGCGCGGACGGTGCCATCCTCGCTTGACCTTCGTGGCGCCCGGGTGGACGAGGCGCTCGCGGCGCTCGACCGCTACCTCGAGGACGGCTCGCTGGCCGGCCTGGACCGGGTGACCGTCATCCATGGCCTGGGCACCGGCGCGCTCCGCGACGCGGTCCGCTCGGCGGCCGCCGCGCACCCGCTCGTGAAGGCCGTCCGGGCCGGTGAGCGCGGCGAGGGCGGTGACGGCGCCACGATCGTCAGCCTGGGCTGACGCCTCGGCTGAACCTCAACCCCCACCCGGACTCGACGGCCACACCCGCCGCCCACCCGTCAGGCGCCGCGTCCGGCGCCGCCGGAAGAAGGGCAACACCCCGGCCGGCGGCAGCAGGAGCAGGAAGAACGGCAGATTCAGCGTCGGCAACGGCAACGGCGTCGGCGTTGGCTTGCCGGGGCCTCCGCCCCCGCCGCCGTTCCCGTGGGTCGGCTCGGGCGTCGGCTCGATGCACGGTGTCGGCAGCGGCGCGCCCGACGGATCGGGCGTCGCGAACGGGTCGAACGACGCCCCCGGCTCGCAGATCGGCGGCTCGAGCGGTGCGCAGACCTCGGTCGGGGCGAACGTCCCGCCCCAGGTCTTCCCAAACGGGGCAAAGCTGTTGTTGTAGAAGTAGATCGTGGCCGTCTTCTCGGGACCGCCCGTCACGCCCGCGCCGCGGGCGGCCCGGGCCGCCCACTCCTGGGTGTACTGCTGCCACGCCGGGAACCGCGGCTCGACGCCGCTGAAGTCGAGGAAGCCCTTCTTGACCATCGGCCCCGTACAGCCATCCTGCCACAGCAGGCCGGTCGCCTCGTCGATGTCGAGCTCCACGTGGAGGTCGTCCGTCCGGGTCGGGACGGTGCCCTCAATGAAGAGCTCCTTGACGGTCTTGATCGTGTACGGCCCGGGCAGGAGGCCGCTGAAGGCGTCGACCTCGGCCGTCACGAGCCCGGCGGGCTGCTTGAAGTCCGCGACGGGCATGCCCTGGCTGACCTCGGTCAGGATCCGGGACCACAGCGGCGCGGACGAGTCGAGCGAGAGGCTGCCTGTCGCCGTCTCGCCGTCCGAGTTGCCCATCCAGACGCCAACGGCCAGGGCCGGCGCGGCCGGATCGTCCGGCGGTGCCAGGTAGCCGAACGCGAGGACGTCCTTGGTGTCCGACGTCGTGCCCGTCTTGTAGGCGGCCGGGCGGCGCTCGCCGTCCTGGAGGATCAGCCAGTCGGCCCAGTAGGGGTTGACCGCCTCGATCGTGTTGCCCTGGAGGATGTCGGTGACGATGTACGAAGCCTGCTCGCTCGCCACCCGCCGCCCGAGCGGCGTGCCGGCCTCGGTCGGGTAGATGACCTTCCCGCTCGAGTCGCGGACCTCGAGGATCGAGATCCGAGGCATCAGGATGCCGCCGTCGGCGATCGCCCCGTAGGCGCTCAGGAGCTCGATCGGGTGGATCTCGAGGGTGCCGATGGACATCGAGGTGACGGGCACCGCACCCGGGGCGAAATTCAGCCCGAAGTCCTTCCACCGCTGGAAGAGATGATCGAGGCCGTTGGTCAGGCCGGCCTTGATCGAGGGAATGTTGAGCGAGAATTGGAGGGCCGGGCGGAGGCGGACCGGGCCGCGCTCCTTGTTGTCGGCCTGGGTCGGGGTGTACGGCTTCTGACCCTCGAAGTCGGTCACGACGTCCATGAACATCGTGGCCGCGGTCATCGTCCGGTCGTCGATGCCGGTGATGTAGTTGAGCGGCTTGATCGCGGAGCCGGGCTGCCGATAACCCTGGGACAGGACATCGAACTGGGGCTTGTAGAGCTCGTCCTCGGTGCCGTGGAACCCGGCGCTCCCGGCGTAGGCGAGGATCTCGCCGGTCCGGTAGTCGATGATCGCCGCGGCGCCGTTGTGGATGTTCCGATCGCGGAGCTTGGCAATCCAGGCCTGGTCGGCCTCGGGGATCTCGTACCGGTCCAGGATCCTGCCCATGTTGACGGCCTGGGTAGCGCGGGTGGTCAGGTACAGCCACTTCTCGACGGTCTGCTGCATCTCCCAGTCGAGAGTCGTCACGATCCGGTAGCCGCCGGTGTCGACCCTCTCGCAGGTCTCGGCGTTCTCCTCGCCGCACAGGATCGCGCCGAGCTGCTCGTGGACCCGGTCGACGAAATGGCCGGCCTTCACGGGCGTCGTGTCCGGGCGGGCGAGAACGACCTCCTCCTTCTTGGCAGCCTCATACTCGGCGAGGGTGTGCTTGTCATGGGAGAGGACGCTCCGGGTCGTCATGAGGTCGAGGATCCTGTTGCGGCGGATGACGACCGGGCTGTCCAGGGGCACGACGAGCCGGACGTTCGCCAGCGGGCACTCCTCGCCGTCGGCCGGGACGATCGTGCACTCGCTGATCGCGTTCTTCTTGAGATCGAACTCCGAGGGCGACTGTGGGATCGCCGCGAGGAGCGCGACCTGGGCAAGCGTGAGCTCCTCCATTGGCACCCCGAAGTAGCCCTTCGCGGCGGCCGAGATGCCGTACAGCTGGTTGCCGTAGAAGTTCTGGTTGAGGTAGGCCGTGATGATCTGTTCCTTGCCGTCCTGGCCGGGGTAGGCCTGGGTCAGCCGGATCGACTGGATGATCTCGCGGGCCTTGCGCTCGTAGATCGAGCCCTCGAACGCCTTGGCCGGGAGGAGACGGGCCCGGACGAGCTGCTGGGTGATCGTGGAGCCGCCGCGGGGCTTGCCCTGGAGGGTATCGAGCGAGGCCGAGATGAAGCCCCCGAGATCGAAGCCAGGGTTGGTCCAGTAGTCCTTGTCCTCGATCGCGGTCGTGGCGTCGAGAACCTCGGCCGGGATCTGGTCGAAGGTCACCAGCTCGCGCTTGAGCACACCGAGCCGCGCCAGCACGACGGTTCCGGTCCGGTCGTAGATGATCGAGGGCTGGTCGAAGCCGAGCCCCTCGAGCGCCTTGCTGGGGTCCGGCAGGTCGCGCGCGTAGTAGGCGTACGCGCTGACCGCGGTGATGAATCCGACCGAACCGAGGGCCAGGAAGCTGGCGAAGAGGAAGAGGGGGATCGCGAGTGCGACCCGGCGGGCAGAGCTCCCGCCACCGCGCCCTCGACGGGCGGCGCCACTGCGGCGATGGCGCTGGCGCCTCGCGAGGCTGGTCTGCATATCTCGGGTGACGATACCATCTGTGCCGTGGAGGACCTTCCCACCCATCCGGCGCGCCTCGTGACGACTCGCGCGGGCGAGCTGTGACGGCGTTGGATCCCGTGACGTCGTTCGACGCAGGCCTGGCCGGGCTGCTCGACGAGCTCCGCTGGCGGGGCATGCTCCACGCTGCCTCCGACGGGCTCGAGGCGCGGCTGGCCACGGGCCGCCCGATCAGCGGCTACAACGGCTTCGACCCGTCCGGCCCGTCGCTCCACATCGGCAGCCTCGTGCCCGTCTTCGGGCTGCTCCACTTCCAGCGCCACGGTGGCCGCCCGATCGCGCTCGTCGGCGGCGGGACGGGGATGATCGGCGACCCGTCCGGGCGGTCGTCGGAACGCAACCTCCTGGACGTGGAGACGCTCGAGGCGAACGTGGCCTCGATCAGGGCCCAGCTGGAGCAGTTCCTCGACTTCGAGGGGCCGCGCGGCGCAGTCGTCGTCAACAACCTGGACTGGCTGGCGCCGATGACGATGATCGACTTCCTGCGCGACGTCGGGAAGCACTTCACCGTGCCCTACATGCTGGCCAAGGACTCGGTCCAGGTCCGGCTCGAGCGGGGGCTGTCGTTCACCGAGTTCAGCTACATGCTCCTCCAGTCGGCCGACTTCGCCCATCTCCACCGGACGCTGGGCTGCGAGCTGCAGATGGGCGGCGCCGACCAGTGGGGCAACATCACCGCCGGGCTCGAGCTCATTCGGCGGACCAGCGGCCTTGCAGTGACGGCGGACGAGCAGGCCGGGTCGTACGCGGACTCGTTCGTCACCACCGATGGTCCCGGCGAGACGGAGACACTCATCTCTGGCGCCGCCGAGCCGGCCTACGGTCTTGCCTACCCACTTCTCCTTTCGCCCTCTGGTGCCAAGTTCGGCAAGAGCGAGGGCGGCGATTCGGTCTGGCTCGATCCTTCGATGACGACGCCGTTCGCCTTCTATCAGCACTGGCTCAACAGCGACGATCGCGACGTCGGCGTCTACCTCCGCTGGTTCACGACGATGTCGCCGGACGAGATCGAGGCGCTCGATGCCGAGGTCGTTGCGCGCCCCGGCGCGCGCGCGGCGCAGCGGGCGCTGGCCCTCGACGTCACCGCGCGAACCCATGGCGCCGACGTTGCCCGCCAGGTGGAGGCGGACTCCATCGCCTTGTTCGCCCCCGATCCGATTCGGGATCCGGCGCTCCTGGAGCGGCTCTACACGAGCGTCGGCGGCTTCGAGGTCGAAGGCTCCGGCGGCGATGCCGGCGCGGGGGTCGTGACGGTCCTCGCCAGTGCCGGTGTCTTCGCCTCGAATGGCGAAGCTCGCCGGATGATCCAGAACCGCGGCCTCACGATCAACGGCGAACCGATTCGCGACCCCGCCGCCCCGATGCCCGCCCCGATCGCCGGCGAGTGGTGGGAGGTCCGCATCGGCAAGCGTCGCCGCGAGCTGGGCCGCCTCGTCAGGTAGCGGGCCAGGCGAAGGCAGCGACAAGGTGGCGGACATGCTGGGTAGGAGGGATTGCGAGTGGCCATGAGGTTCCTGCTCACGTCCGCCGGGGTCAAGAACGACAGCATCAGAAACGCCCTGGTCGAGCTCCTCGGCAAGCCGATCGCCGAGTCAACCGCGCTGTGCATCCCGACCGCTCAGTACGGGCACCCCTCGGTCGGACCAGGCGCCGGTCCCTGGCGGTTCATCAGCGGGAATTCCGACCTTCCCATGGTGGAGCTGGGCTGGAAGTCCATGGGCGTGCTCGAGCTCACGGCACTGCCAAGCATCGACGCCGAGCGCTGGGTGCCCAAGGTCCGGGAGACCGACGCCCTGCTGGTGGCCGGAGGCGATGCCCTCTACCTATGCCATTGGATGCGTCAGTCCGGGCTCGCAGACATGCTGCCCTCGCTGGACAGTGTGTGGGTGGGGCTGAGCGCCGGGAGCATGGTCGTGACGCCGCGAATCGGCGCGGACTTCGTCGAGTGGCAATCACCAACAGGTGACGACCGCACCCTTGGCATCGTTGACTTCTCGATCTTCCCGCACCTGGACCACCCGAAGCTGCCAGAGAACAGCATGGCCGACGCCGAGCGATGGGCAGCCGACCTGGGCGCGCCGGCGTACGCGATCGACGACGAGACCGCGATCAAGGTGGCCGACGGCGCGGTCGACGTCGTCACCGAGGGGCACTGGAAGCTCTTTCCGCGCTGAGGCCGAGCGGCCGGATCAGGACGCGTGACGGTTCTGCAGCACCTCGAGGGCGGCGCTCGGCGGCAGACCACGCTCGGCGAGCAGGACGAGGGCGTGATAGAGCAGATCGGCGGTCTCGCCGGCGAGCGCGGTCGAGGTCGCGGCGCGGTCACTGCCCGAGGCCTCCGCCGCGGCATCGTCCTTCGCGGCGATGAGGACTTCGGTGGCCTCCTCTGTGACCTTGCGGGCGACCGCATCGACGCCGCTGTCCAGGAGCGAGACCGTGTACGAGCCAGCGGGCCGGCGGGCGCGGCGATCCTCGATCGTGTCCCACAGCGTTTCGAGCCAGTCGAAGCGCTGGGGCTGCGGGTGCGTGACGGCGACCTCGGTAGGCGGCTCGACCGGTCGGACGGCGGCCTCGACCCAGTCGGCGGCCTCGTCGGCCTCGGCCGTCTCCGGTTCGTGATCGAAGCAGCTCCGCGTCCCGCGGTGGCAGGTCGGGCCAGCCGGCCGGACCGTGGCGAGGATGGCGTCGCGATCGCAATCGAGGTCGAGGCGAACGACGCGCAGGGTGTTGCCGCTCGTCTCGCCCTTCCGCCAGAGCGTCTGGCGCGAGCGCGAGTAGAAGTGGAGCTGGGCGGTTGCCTCGGTCAGGGCGAGCGCCTCGACGTCGGTGCACGCCACCATCAGGACCCGCCCGTCGGCCTCGTCCTGGACGACCACCGGCACGA
>MGOD01000093.1:1960-2419 GCA_001795245.1 Chloroflexi bacterium RBG_16_70_13 | reverse complement strand
GGACCGGGATCCCTGCCGCCAGCAGCGCCCTCTTGACGTCGGCGATCGCGTGGATCCGGCGATGGAAGATCGAGGCCGCGAGAACGGCGTCGGCTCCGCCCTCGACGACAGCCGCCACGAAGTCCGAGGGTGCCGCGGCGCCTCCGGACGCGATGACGGGCACCGAGACCCGCGACGTGATGGCCCGGAGGAGCTCGGTGTCGTAGCCGGATTGGGTGCCGTCGCGGTCGATCGAGGTCACGAGGAGCTCGCCGGCCCCGAGCTCGGCGGCCCGGACCGCCCAGCCGACGGCCTCGAGGCTCGTCGTCTCGCGACCGCCCTTGACGAGGACCTCCCACCGGGGTCTCGCGTCGGCGCCGGGCTCGATGCCCGAGGACTCGATCCGCCGGGCATCGATCGCCACGACGACAGCCTGGCGCCCGAACCTCGCCGCACAGCGGGTGACGAGCGACGGGTCCG
>MGOD01000093.1:1584-1914 GCA_001795245.1 Chloroflexi bacterium RBG_16_70_13 | reverse complement strand
CGCGCATGTCGTCGACGGACCGCACGCCGCCACCGACGGTGAGCGGGATGAAGGCCCGGCGTGCCGTCCGCTCGACGATCTCGAGGAGCGTCCGGCGACCCTCGGGGGCGGCGGTGATGTCGAGGAAGACGAGCTCGTCGGCGCCTTCGTCCGCGTAGCGGGCGGCGAGCTCGGGCGGGTCGCCCTCGTCGACGAGGTCGACGAAGCGGGTGCCCTTCACGACCCGGCCGTTCGCGACATCGAGGCACGGGATCACGCGCCGGCGGAGCACGTCAGTCGCTCCCGGCCGTGCCGCCGGCCCCGACCGGGCTCCGCTCGGCCCCGGCCCCG
>MGOD01000093.1:1198-1532 GCA_001795245.1 Chloroflexi bacterium RBG_16_70_13 | reverse complement strand
CGCGCCGCCGCTCCGCTCGGGGTGGAACTGGACGCCCAGGACGTTGCCGCGATCGACCGCCGACACGAACCGCCCGCCGCCGTGCTGGGTTTCGGCCAGGGTCGTCGCGTCGGCGCCGGCGCCCTCCGGCCGGCCGGCATAGGAGTGGACGAAGTAGAGGTCCGCGCCGTCGGCGATGCCGGCGAACAGGGCGTGCTCGTGGCGCCGCTCGACCTGGTTCCAGCCGATGTGCGGGAGGGTCGGGGCGTCCTCGAGGAGCACCGTCCTCCCCGGGATGACGCCGAACGTCGCGGCGCCGTCCTCGTCGCTGCCGTCGAAGAGGAGCTGGAGGCCG
>MGOD01000093.1:681-1059 GCA_001795245.1 Chloroflexi bacterium RBG_16_70_13 | reverse complement strand
GAGGTCGGCAGGCCCCGTCGCGACGCGCACGTCGGCGCCGACGAACGTAAGCGCCTGCTCGATGCTCACCAGGTTGCCGGCGCCGTAGTCGACGACGGCGACCCGGAGCGGGCCGGGCTCGCGGGTCATCCCAACGACCCCTTCGTCGAGGCGACGCCCGCCCGGCGCGGATCCGGCTCGCAGGCTTCCCGGAGCGCCCGGGCAAGCGCCTTGAACGCGGCCTCGGCGAGGTGGTGGTCGTTCCGCCCGCTGCCCCGGACGTGCAGCGCCGCCCCGGCCATCCTGGCGAACGCCTCGAGGGCGTGCTCCACGAGCTGACTGGAGAGTGCACCGATCTTCTCGCCCCGGAACGGCAGGTCGATCACGGCGTAGGGGCGG
>MGOD01000093.1:210-650 GCA_001795245.1 Chloroflexi bacterium RBG_16_70_13 | reverse complement strand
GACACACGTGGCGACGGCCTCGTCCATCGGCACCGCCGCGTCGCCGAAGCGACGGATCCCGGCCCGGTCACCGAGGGCGGCCGCGAGCGCCGCCCCGAGGACGAGCGCGACGTCCTCGACCGTGTGGTGGTCGTCGACCTCGAGGTCGCCGGTCGCCTCGATCCGGAGGTCGACGAGCGAGTGATGAGCGAGCGAGGCCAGGAGATGATCGTAGAAGCCGATCCCGGTCGAGATCGAGGCCTCGCCCGTCCCATCGAGGGCGACCCGGACGGTGACATCCGTCTCACGAGTGCGGCGCCGGAGGGCGGCGACCCGCCCGGGGCCGGCCTCGAGGATCTCGAGCTCGCCGAGGGGCGTCGTCATCGGGCGGTCTCCTGCTGCAGCTCGCGGGCGGCCTCGATGAGCCGGTCGTTCTCCTCGACGCTCCGGACCGTGATCCG
>MGOD01000093.1:0-158 GCA_001795245.1 Chloroflexi bacterium RBG_16_70_13 | reverse complement strand
GAGTGCCTCGGCGATCCGGTCCGCGACCTCGGGCGTCCTGAAGTCGGCGAGGACGAAGTTGGTGACCGACGGGCCGATGCGCCAGCCCGCGGCCCCGAGCTCGGACGTCAGGCGCTCCCGCTCGCGGACGACGCGTTCGAGGTTGGCGGCCAGGATCC
>MGOD01000092.1:90370-92394 GCA_001795245.1 Chloroflexi bacterium RBG_16_70_13 | reverse complement strand
TCGAGGTCCTCGCCCGTGGGATCGATGACGAGGCGCCCCTCGCCCCCGTCGACCGCGCCTGGGCGCCCGTCGCAGGCGGGATCGAGGGCCCGTCCCAGGCCGAGCGCGAGCGGGATCCCGAGTGCCCGGGCGACGATCGCCGCGTGGCCGTTCGGGGCCCCGGCGGCGAGCGCGATCCCGGTCACGAGCTCCGGGCGGAGCGCCGCGACGAGCGACGGCTCGAGGTCGCCCGAGGCGAGGACGGCCGGCGTGCCGTCGCGGTGGTGGAGCGGCGGCCTGGCCCGCCCGGTCAGGAGATCGACGACCCGCCGGGCGACGTCGCGCAGGTCCGCCGCGCGCTCGCGGAAATAGGCGTCGTCGACGCCCGCGAGGAGGTCCGCCTGCTCGGCCGAGATCCGCTCGATCGCCCCGACGGCGGTCGCCCCGTCGCGGATGAGGGCCAGGGCCGGGTCGACGATGCCGGGGTCGCGGGCGAACAGGGCCTGGGCCTCGAAGATGGCCCCGACCTCGTCGCCGGCCCGGGCGGTGGTGTCGCGGGCGAGGGCCTCGAGCTCGAGGGCCGCCGCTTCCAGGGCCGACCGGAGGCGATCGACCTCGGCCGACGGGCCGGTGCCGTTCTGGGATCCGGCGGCTCGGAGCGCGCTCGAGGCAACGCCGGCCGGGGCAGGATCGAGGGGTGCCGGGGCGACCCACAGAAGGCGCCCGATCCCGACGCCCGACGAGCCGGGGCGTCCCTCCAGGACGGCGCGGGTCATCGTCGTGACTCGGTCCGGGCCTAGGCGGACCGCGCGGCGGACCGCACCGCCGTCGATCCGGTGGAATCTGTGGCGCCGCTGCCGGTAGAACCGGCGGCGGCCGCGGTCTCGGCGAGCAGCCGGAGCAGGATCGCAGCTGAGCTGGCCCCCGGGTCGCGATGACCGATGCTGCGCTCGCCGAGGTACGAAGCCCGGCCCTTCGTCGCAAGCATCGGGATCGTGGCGGCCGCGCCGGCCTCGGCGGCGTCCGCCGCGGCCGCGGTCACGGCGACGACGTCGCCGCCGGCCTCGAGGGCTGTCCGGGCCGCCGTCTCTGCCGGGACGATGGCATCGAGCATCGTCTTCTCGCCGGTCGTCGACTTGCCGAGCGCCCCGATCCCGGTCGCCGCGGCCTCGAGGGCTGCCACGAAGGCGCCGGCCGAGGTCGGTGCCGGGGACGCCGCGACCGTGCCGGCCGCACCGGCCGCGCCGGCAGCGACGGAACCGGCGGCCCGCAGGAATGCGGTCCCGTAGAGCGGCCCGGCGGCACCGCCGACGGTGCTGATGAGGGTCTTGCCGGCGAGCCGGAGGAGGTCCGCGGTCGCGGCCGTGTCATCAGCCGCGGGATCGCCGCCGCCAAGGAGGCCGCCGCCACCGGCACCCGGCGGCTCGAGCCCGTCGAGCTTTGCCACGATCGCGCTGAAACCGCGGTCCATGTTGATCCCGTGGTCACCGTCGCCGATCGCCTGGTCGAGGGCGGTCAGGGCCGGCGCCTCGGTGTGGAGCCGCTCCGCGGCGACTCGGAGCCAGGCGAGGAGCGTGTCATGCATCGGGTTCGACCTCGCGGATGTGGAGGGGCCGCCGGGCCGGGCTGGGTCCGGCGGCCCGGCGGCCCTGGAGGGAGGGAGGATGTGCCGTCAAACGCCCCAGCGCAAGGCCGGGGTGTGGACCGGCGCGTCCCACAGCTGGACGAGTTCGTCGTCCAGGCGGAGGAGCGTCACCGAGAATCCGGCCATCTCGAGGCTCGTGATGTACGGGCCGACGAGGCTCCGGGCGATCGAGATGCCCTGGCCGCCCAGGATCCGGGCGACGCTGTTGAAGGCCCCGTAGAGCTCGATGAGCGGGGTCCCGCCCATGCCGTTGACGAAGGCCAGGACGGCGTCTCCGCGACCGAGCCCGAGGTCGGACACGATCGGTGAGACGAGCCACTCGGCCATGTCGTCGATCGGGGCCAGCTTCTCGCGACGCCGGCCGGGCTCGCCGTGGATGCCGATCCCGACCTCGACTTCG
>MGOD01000092.1:90267-90339 GCA_001795245.1 Chloroflexi bacterium RBG_16_70_13 | reverse complement strand
GGCCGCGGGCACGATGCAGCTCGACAGGGCGAGGCCCATCGAGCGGCCGGCCGCGTTGACCTTGACGGCAGT
>MGOD01000092.1:87296-90235 GCA_001795245.1 Chloroflexi bacterium RBG_16_70_13 | reverse complement strand
CGGCCTTTGCCCCCGCGATCTTCTCGACGAGGACTGTCACGCCGACGCCGCGGCGGCCGGCAGTGTAGAGCGAGTCCTGGACCGCGACGTCGTCGTTGGTGACGACCGAGCTGACCTCGATCTCACCGGCCACGAGCTCGGCCGCCATCTGGAAGTTGAGGACGTCGCCCGTGTAGTTCTTGACGATGTGGAGGACGCCGGCGCCGCCGTCGACGGCCCGGGTGGCAGCCTCCATCTGGTCCGGCACGGGCGAGGTGAAGACGTTGCCGGCGCAGGCCGCGTCGAGCATGCCCAGGCCGACGAAGCCGCCATGGAGCGGCTCGTGACCGGAGCCGCCGCCCGAGACGAGGGCGACCTTGCCCCGTACGGCGCCGCCGGCCCGCAGGACGACCTGGTTCGGGGCGTCGATCCGGACGATGTCCGGGTGGGCCGCCTGGAGGCCGGCGAGGCTCTCGGGGACGAGGTCCTCGACGCGGTTGACGAGCTTCTTCATCGCGACAGGAGCGTTCGTTGCCATCGATGGTTTCCTTTCCAGCGTTGCGCGTTCTTCGGCGTTCGGGGTCAGGGTGCGGCGCTCAGGCGTCGGCGTGGGCGGCTTCCGCCACCGCGGCGCCCGGGACGGTCGCGGCCCGGTGGTGGCCGACGAGCTCGTAGCTGAAGGCGCCGATGAGGCCGCCGATGACCGGTCCGGCGATGTAGACGATGACCTGGTCCCAGTTCGTCGTCCGGCCGATCAGCTGCTCGACGATGTTCGGGCCGATCTGGCGGGCCGGGTTCAGCGCCGCGCCGGTGATCGGGCCGACGAGGATGATGATCCCGTAGACGATGAAGCCGATGATGATCCCGGCGAAGCCGGCCGGGGCGCGGCCGTCGACGGCGGCCCCGAAGACCGTGAAGACGAGGATCGCGGTGCCGATGGCCTCGGCCGCCAGGGCGATGCCGATGCCGCTCGTGTCGGGGTTGTAGCTCACGGCGCCCAGGCCCAGGGCCACCGGGTCGTTGCCGATGAGGATGATCCAGGTCAGGACCGCGCCGAGGGTCGCCCCGACGAGCTGGGCGCCGATGTAGGCGACCGCCGTCGTCGAGTCGATCTTCTTCGTCGCCAGCAGGGCGATCGTCACGGCCGGGTTGATGTGGCAGCCGCTGATGTGGCCGACCGAGTAGACCGCGGCGAAGATCGCGAAGGCGAAGGCGAACGAGATCGTCGACAGCTCGGCGCTGCCGAATGGGTTCTCGCCGGTCAGGAAGATCGTCAGCGGCACCGAGCCGGCGCCGATGAACACCAGGATGGCCGTGCCCAGCACCTCGGCGCCGAGCTTCTGGGAGAGCGTGGGGGACGACATAGCAGGCTTCTCCTCCGTTGGATTCGTGGCGTCTATGGCTCGAGGGGTGTGGGAACCGCGGGGCCGGGCACCGCGGGTTCGGGAACCGCGGGCTCGGCGATGGCCGGGCCGGGAGCCGCGACCGCGTAGGGGGCGAGCTCCTGAACGAGCGCGGCGAGCGCCGCCGCGGCGTCCGGGCCGTCCGCTTCGAGGGTGACCTCGCTATCGGGCCGGACGGTCAGCCCGAGCAGCGCGATGAGGCTCTTGGCGTCCGCCGACCGGTCGCCGTGGCGGATGACGATCCGGCTCGCGAAGCGGCTCGCGACCTGGACGAAGCGCGCCGCCGGCCGGGTGTGGAGACCGCTCGGGTCGAGGATCGTGAGGGTCCGGGAGTCCACCTCAGGCCTCCGGGAGCTTGGGGATGGATGTCGCCTCGGCGGCGGCCCGGGCGACCTCGGCGAGCGAGGCGCCGACGCTGGCCTGGACGCCGGCCATGACGGCGCCCTCGACGAGCGGGGCGTTGCTGACGGTGACGATCGCCCGGTCGGCCGGGTCGAGCTCCTCGAGCGCGAGCTCGAGGCTCAGGGCGGCGCTGCCGAGATCCAGGAGGACGAGCACGCCGTCCGCCCGGTCGTCGGGTCCGCCGATCGCGGCCCGGACGGCCTCGGCGATCCGTGGAGCGCTCGTCCCCAGCCGGCCGTCCTCGGTGCCGCCGGCGATCGTCACGCGAACGTCGTCGCCGGCAACCTGGGCGACCATGTCGCGCAGGCCCTCGACGAGGGTGCGGCTGTGGGACACGAGCACGAGACTCACCAATCGCTCCTCCTTTCGCCTTGCCTGACGGTTGCCGACGATCCTCGCCGCGACCTCGGCAAGAAGAAAGCAAGATCCGGAATGGATCCCCGATGAACGCATCGATGTCGCCGTTCGGTGGCGATTCGTCCATTGCTGGGTTGCGGTCCGGGTGCCTACACTCCGGCCCTGCCCCGCCGTCACGAGGACTGCATGCGGACCCCGACTGCCGACGTCGCCAGCGCCCCGCCCGGCTCGATCGCCGAGTTCGGCCCCGGCCCGGGTGGGCCGATCCGGCCGATCGATGCCGCCGCCCTCCGGGTCGGCTTTCGGCGCGCCCGGCGGTCGATCGATCGCCACGCCGCGGCGCTGACTCGGCTGGACGCCGTGCTCGGCGACGGCGACCACGGCGACAACCTGTCGATCGGCTTCCGGGCGGTGGACGAGCTCCTCGACGAGCTGCCGGCGTCGACACCCCCGGGCGAGCTCCTGCGGGCGATCGGCTACCGACTCGTCGGCGCCGTCGGCGGCGCATCCGGACCCCTGTACGGGACTGCCTGCATCGAGGCCGGGGTTCGGGCCGGCACGGCCGAGACGCTCGATGCCGGGCTCCTCGCGGCGATGCTCCGGGCGGCCGCCGACGGACTCGCCCGCCGGGGGCGCTGCGCCGTCGGCGACAAGACGATCCTCGACACGCTCGGGCCGGCCACCGACGCGCTCGCGGGCGCCGTCGCGGAGGGCGCGAGCGCCGCGACGGCCCAGCGCCGGGCCCTCGAGGCGGCCAGGGCGGGGATGCGCTCGACCCGGCCGCTCGTCGCCCGGCGC
>MGOD01000092.1:86962-87279 GCA_001795245.1 Chloroflexi bacterium RBG_16_70_13 | reverse complement strand
CCAGCGGTCGGCCGGCCACCTCGATCCCGGCGCGGTGTCCTGCTACCTCCTGCTGGCCGCGCTCACCGCCCGATGACGGAGCCGCGAGCCCGGCCGGACGACCGGGACCAGCTGCGTGCCCGGATCGAGACGCTCGAGGCGGAGACCCGGCGGGCCTTCGAGGAGGCGCAGCGCGAGGCCGACACGCTCTTCGCCCAGTACCAGCTCAGCCAGCTCCTCGCGTCGGGCGGCAGCCCGGCCCAGCTCGGGGCCGCCGTCGTCGTGGAGCTGGTCCGGCTCGCCGGGGCGGCCGCCGGGGCGATCTGGCTGGGCGAGCC
>MGOD01000092.1:74695-86893 GCA_001795245.1 Chloroflexi bacterium RBG_16_70_13 | reverse complement strand
GCCCTGGGGGCGCCCGGCGTGGCCCCGGGGAAGCCTGGGAAGGCCCCGGTGGAGGCCCCGGGGGATGCCCTGGGGGATGCCCTGGGGGATGCCCCGCCGGATGCTCCGCCGGAGCGGTTCCGGGCCGTCGAGGAGGCGCGCGAGTGGGCCGCCGGCCGAGACGACGTGACCCTCGTGGTCCTCGGCGACGAGCCGCTGGCGACGGTCACCGCCCTTCGGCGCGGGCCGACGCCGCTCGATGCCGACGGCCTCCGGATCGTCCAGCTCGCCCGGCACGAGATCGCCGTGGCGTTCGGCGGGGCACGCCTCCGCGAGACGCTCGAGCAGGAGCGGTCCGAGCTCTCGGCGGTCGTCGACGGGGCGACCGACGTCATCGTCCAGGTCAACGGCGAGCGACGGGTGACGCGCCTCAACCCGGCCGGGGAGGCCAAGCTCGGGGTGGCCGCGGCCACGCTCGGCGGGCGCCGCTGCGATGAGCTCCTCGGCTGCCCGGCCGTCGGCAACCACCAGGGCGAGGCCTGCCCGTTCGACGAGGTCCTTGCGTCCCGGGGGGCGATCGACTACCGCGAGGGGACGATCCGGGGCGGCGACGGGTCCGCCATTCGTATCGCAGGGAGCTACTTCCGGGCTCCCGGCGAGGGGGCCGACATCCGGGCCACCGGGATCCTCCGCGACGTCTCGGCGATCCGGGCCCTGGAGGCCCTGCGCGAGGGCTTCGTGGCGACGGTCAGCCACGAGCTGCGGACGCCGCTCGCCCTCGTCCGGGGCTACGCCGAGACGCTCCTCCACCTCGAGCTCGAACCGGCCGAGCAGCGCGAGTACATCGAGCGGATCCAGCAGGTCTCGGGCCGGCTGACCGACCTCGTCGCCCAGATCCTGGACGTGACCCACCTCGACGCCGATCCCCTGATCCTCGAGCGGGCGCCCGTCTCATTCGCGGCGCTCGTTGCTCGGCTGCGGGGCGACCTCGTCCTCTCCGGCGAGGACGCCCGGCTCGTCGCCGACCTTGCGCCGGACCTGCCGCCGATCGAGGTCGACGCCGGGCGGGTTGGCCGGGTCCTCGAGAACCTCGTCGGCAACGCCATGAAGTACGCGCCGGCCGAGACGCCGGTCGTGGTCGGGGCGAGCGTCGGGGGAGACTGGCTCGTGGCGACGGTCGACGACGAGGGGATCGGCGTCCCGGAGGCGGAGCGGGCGCTCGTCGCGGAGCCCTTCCATCGGGCCTGGAACGTCCGTGAATCGCGGATCCCGGGGACCGGCCTGGGGCTCTACATCTGCCGCCGGCTCATCGAGGCCCACGGCGGCCGGCTGTCGCTCGGCGATCGGCCGGGCGGGCCGGGCGGGACGCGGGTGACGTTCACCCTGCCGCTGCTGGCCGACGCTCGCCGCCGGGGTGGCGGCGGATCGTCACGCCGGGAGGCCGGGGGGACCGCGGAGGCCGCGGAGGCCACGGGAGCCGGGGAGCGCGAGGCGGCGACCCGTGGGTGAGCGGATCCTCATCGTCGAGGACGAGCCCGAGTTCGCCGCCCTGCTCGAGCTGTGGGTGACGCGGGCCGGCTACGCCGCCTCCAGCGCCTCGTCCGGCAACGACGCCCTGCGGCGGTTCTACGAGGACCATCCCGACCTCGTCATCCTCGACGTGGCCCTGCCCGGCCTCGACGGCTGGCAGGTCATCGAACGGATCCGCGAGTTCAGCCGGGTCCCGATCATCCTCGTCACCGCCCGGAGCGCCGAGGCCGACAAGATCCACGGCCTCAAGCTCGGCGCCGATGACTACATCACGAAGCCGCTCAGCTTCCCCGAGCTCCTGGCCAGGGTGGAGGCGGCCCTCCGGCGCGCCGCCACGCCGACCCCGGAGCGGCCCCGCCGCCTCCACTTCCGGGACCTCGTCGTGGACCTCGACGAGCACAAGGTCCGGCTCCGGGGCGAGGAGGTCCGCCTGACCCCGACCGAGTTCCGCCTCCTCGCCTACCTCGTCGAGCACGCCGGCCAGCTCGTCGCCCACCGCCAGGTCCTCGCCGGCGTCTGGGGCGCGGGCTACGACGCCGACGTCCACCTCCTCCGGATGACGATCCGGAACCTCCGGCTGAAGCTCGATGCCGTCGGCCCGGGTGGCTCGTACATCACGACCGAGTACGGCCTCGGCTACCGCCTCACCGGGCCGGCATAGCGTCAAGACCGGGAGTCCACGATTCCGGCGTGACGGGGCGTGAGCGCCGCCCGGCGACGGCGCGACGCAGGAATCCCAGCCTGCTGGTCCACGATTCCTGCGTGGCGGGGCGTGAGCGCCGCCCGGCGACGGCGCGACGCCGGAATCCCAGACTGCTAGTCCACGACTCCGGCGTGACGGGGCGTGAGCGCCGCCCGGCGACGGCGCGACGCAGGAATCCCAGACTGCTGGTCCAGAGCGCCGCGGGGTCTCGCGGGCGCGCACAGCGGGCCGGCGCACGGCGGGCCGGCGCACGGCGGGCGCGCGCCCGAGGCGGCGCCGCGGCCGGAGTGCTCCTCGGCCGCCAGGCCGGCCGCGGAGCCGTATCAGATGAACAGCGAGACGTCGGCGTCGGCCGCCCAGTCGAGGAAGTGGGTCGCCCCGCAGACCGGCTCGATGCCGTCGATGAAGCCGTCCTTCGAGAAGCCGAAGACGTCCATCGTCATGCCACAGGGGATCATCTTCACGCCCAGCTCGACGCACACGTTGACGAGCTCGTCGATCGAGGCCACGCCGTGGTCCTTGAACTGGCGCTTCATCATCCAGCTCGCCATCGGCGTCATCCCCGGCAGCGCCGTCAGGAGCTGCGGCATGGGGACGGGCATCGGCATCGCCGGGTTGCCGGTGGTGCCGACCTCCAGGTGGCGGTCCTTCTGGAGGATCTTCAGGCCATAGAACGTGAAGAAGATGCCGACGTCCCAGCCCAGGGTCGCCCCCGTCGAGGCCAGGATGAGCGGCGGATAGGCCCAGTCGAGGGTCCCCTTGGTGGCGATGATCGCCATCTTCTTGGGCTTCGCCGCCTTCTCCGCCTCCTTCAGCGCCATGATCTCGTCGACCCGGGCGGTGACCATGGCGTCCACGCGATCCCGGATGAGCGCGTCCATGTCGGCCCGCGCCCCAGCTGCTGCCTCGACCATCGTGCTGGCCTCCGTTCCTTGCCCGGCCTCAGGCCGGCACTGCCGTGGAGGTGGCCTGCAGGACTGCAGTCACCCAGTCGTCTGCCGTGACGCCCGGCGTCTCCGGGCGGCCCTGTTCGTAGAACGCGATGATGCGCGCTCGGATCGCGTCCTCCATCACCGTACAGCCGATCAACGCCTCGGCCAGGCGTTCCGGCACGTCCGCCGGACGGGCCGTGAAGTCGCCACTGAAGGCGATGTCCTCGAGGACGTCATCGCGCACGACCGCCATGCATCGGATGAGCCCGCCGCCCGCCTTGTGGGCGCCCTCGGCCACCCGGACTCCTTCGTGGATCTTGACGCCGGGGCGGCGCAGGCCGCCACCCTCCTCAAGCCATTCCTTCGAGGCGAAACGCGCATCAAGCCGTTCGGCGAGGGCGATCTCGTCGTCCCGGAGGACGCCCGGCTCGATCGACCGGCCGAGGGCCGCCGAGCAGGCGGCGACGTAGGCATCGACGACGACGGCGCGGGCCGGCGGCTCGCCGAGCTCGCGGCGCATCGTCGTCATGTACTCGCTCATCGTCTGGAAGACTTTGTCCCGGAACTTCTCCGAGGGGACCTTCAGGACCCGCGACATCGTCAGGACGTCGAAGTCGAACATGAGGCTGCCGACGACGACCTCGGCCCGGTCCATCCGGGCGGCGCCGGTCCCGCCGATCTTCCGGCCGTTCACGTGGATGTCGTTGACCGGGCGATAGGCGGCCTCGATGCCGAGCGCCCGGTAGGCATCGACGAGCGTGGTGCAGTACAGGGTGAAGCGCTCCTCGACGGTCGCCGGCAGGTGCTCGGCGTCGAAGATCCACTGGGTGAACAGCTGGTTGCCGTCGAGGTAGACGGCGCCGCCGCCGACCTCGCGCCGGATGACCGGGAAGCCGAGCTCGGCGCAGACCGCCCGATCCACCTCGCGATCGACGTCCTGGTGGCGGCCGATGCTGACGTACGGCGCGTTCGGCGAGACGAGCAGGATCGTGTCCGGGGCGCCCTCGGTCAGCGCGTAGCCGACGGCATGGAAGATCGTCTGCGAGCGGAGAGGGTCCACTGTCCCGAGGTCGAGCAGCCGGATCGGGGTGTCGTGCTGGCTCATCGGGGGCTCCTCTCCACTGCTAGTCGGCGCAACGGATGCACGAGACGCCGAGCGCCTCGATGCGCTGCTCGTATTGGTCGACGGCGGTTGATCCGGTGACCAGCCCGGCCGCCCCGGGGTCCCACTCGTCCGGCTCCAGGCGAAGGAGCCAGCCGAGCTCGTAGGGATCGCGGTTCGCGACGAGGATGTCGGCCGCGAAGGCCCCGGCGTTGGTCGCCACGACCGTGCCGGCGACCGGGCTCGGGAACGGCCCGACCCATTTCGCGCTCTCGATCGTCGCGGCGCTCTGGCCGGCCTCGATCCGCCGGCCGACCTTCTTGAAGGTGATGTGGAGGACCTTCCCGGCCCGCGTCTGGGCGACGTCCGTCATGCCCAGGCTGACGGTCCCGTCGCCCTCCGGGCGGAGCCACACGTCTCGCGACACGTCGTACCACAGATCCAGCGGGATCAGGCAGCCGCGGTGGACGATGCCGTTGCCTGGGCGCTCGCCGCCTACGGGGTCGATCATCCGCAGCTGATCCCCTCCCCGGCCAGGAACGCCGCGTAGGCATCGACGCCCGCGGCGCCGCTGGCCAGCTCGCCCTTCTGGCCATCCCAGTTCGAGGGCCGAAGCCGGACGATCCAGCCGGCCCCGTACGGGTCGCTGTTGACGAGCGTCGGATCGGCTGCCAGGGCGTCGTTCACCGCGGTCACCTCGCCGTCCACCGGCGAGGGCACGGGACCGACCCACTTGCCACTCTCGACGGTGGCGACGCTCTGCCCGCGCTCCAGGACCTTGCCGACCTTCTTGGTCGTGATCGCGACGACCCGCTTGGCCAGGTTCTGGGCGACGTCGGTGATCCCGATCGTCAGCTCGCCCGAGCCGTCGTCGCGCGCCCAGGCGTGCTTCTCGATCCAGTAGTAGAGATCGTCGGGGAGATTGCAGCCCCGGGTATCCGTCATGGCGATCCTCCTGCGGTCGCCGGCTCCTCGGGGATCGGCGGGAGCCCGACCAGCTCGGCATGGGACGCCTGCAGATGGTAGAGGAGCAGGTCGAACGCGACGAGGGCGATCTCGCGGCGAAACTCGGCCAGGAAGTCGGCCTCCCGGCCGCGGGGGTTGGCGACCCGCTCCAGGCCTTCGTCGCAGAAGGGGCAGTCGAGGGCGAACTTGAGGGTCCCCTTGGCCTCGTCGCGGAAGGTCCGGACCTGCTCGGGGTGGCCGTCCCAGAGGTGGGCGTGGACCTCCATCCGGGTTCCCTCGCGCGGGCAGTACGGGCAGTTCATCGAACCGGTTCCGCCACGGCGGCGAGGGCGAGGGCGGCGCGACCGAGCCCGGTGAGCGCTACCCGATCGAATTCGAGGTCGCGGGCAACGACGCCGGCGGCCGCGAGCACCCCGACCCGGGCGGCTAGCGCGACCCGATCGCCCGGCTCGAGGCCGAGCGGCCCCTCGGCGGCGAGCTCGGCCATCGTCCGGCCCTCGTCGCCGAGGCCCTCCAGGAAGGCCGCGACCTCGGGGTCCGCCACCGTCGCCACGATCCAGGCGCGGAGCGCCGTCTGGCTCGTCGGGGCGGGCAGCTTGATCGCCGGCTGGCCCTCGCGGAAGGCGAAGGCGGTCAGGCGCTCCTCGGCCGCGGCCTGCCGGGCCAGCCAGGCGGTCAGGGCGGCGTCGAACTCGCGCTCCAGCAGGCTCATCCGGGCAGGATCTCGGCGGCGACGAGCTGGGTCGGCGTGACCTCGGCATCGGGCGGCGGGGTCTCGTCCGGCAGCTCGATCGCCGCGGCGACGAGCTCGATGAGGTCGGCGACCTCGATGCGGCCATCGTGGCCCGTGGCCTTGGCCGCCGCGGTGTACATCGTCAGGTCCTTGGGGCAGGCGGTCACGAAGTCGGTCACGCCGGCGAGCGTCGCCGCCTCGCGGATCCGCTGCTCGGACGGACGTTCGGCGAGGCCGCTGTCGTCCTGCCAGACCCGGCCGCCGCCGGCCCCGCAGCAGAACGTGTTGGCGCCGTTGCGGGGCATCTCCACGAGCTCCGCCCCGATCGCCGCGAGGACATCACGCGGGGCCGCGGTGACCCTGGCGTAGCGGGCCAGGTAGCACGGGTCGTGATAAGTCACCCGGCGGTTCGTCCGCCGGCTGACCTGAAGGTCGCCGGACTCGAGGAGGGCCGCGATGACCTGGCTGTAGTGCCAGACCTCATAGTCGCCGCCGAAGTCGGGATACTCGAACTTCAAGGTGTTGAGCGTGTGCGGATCGGTCGTCACGATCCGCCGGAAGCGGGCCTTCGAGAGCTGCCCGACGTTGTGCTCGACAAGGAGCTCGAAGAGGCCCTCCTCGCCGGCCCGGCGGACGTCGTTGCCGGCGTTGCGCTCGCCCTCGTAGAGGATCCCGAAATCCATGCCCGCGGCCTGGAAGACCCGGGCCACCTGGCGCGTCGCCTCCTGGACGCGGACGTCGTACGACGCGAAGTCGCCGACGAACCATAGCCAGTCGACGGCCTCGCGCCGGGCGTCGACGATGGGCGTCGCGAGGTCGTCGGTCCAGCGGCCGCGGGCCCGGCCCGCCTGGCCGAACGAGTTGCCCTGCTTGGCGAGGCTGGTGAAGGCGGCCTGGAGGGTCGGCGACACGATCGCCTGGTCGACGAGCGAGCGGCGCATCCCGACGATCGTCGGGACGTGCTCGATCCCGACCGGGCAGGCCTCGACGCAGGCGAGGCAGGTCGTGCAGGACCACAGGGTGTTGGCGCTGATGAGGCCGCCGGCCAGGCGCGATCCACCGTTGGCCGTCACCTCGGCCTCGGCTGCCGTCCCGCCGCCGTAGGCGTGGTCGGAGCGATGCTCGCCCAGCGGGGCGAGGATGGACCAGGCGGCATCGGCCTCCTGGCGAAGGTCGAGGATGAGGTCCCGGGGCGACAGCGGCGCCCCCGACGCCACGGCCGGGCAGGCGTCATGGCAGCGCCCGCACTTCGTACAGGCATCGACGTCGAGGAGCTGCTTCCAGGTGAGGTCGGCCAGGTCGCGGATCCCGAGGTGGCCGTCGGCCGGCGACGGCCCCGAGGCGGTGAGGACCGGCAGGCGGCGCCCGGCGAGCGGTGAGCGAAGGGCCAGGTTGACCGGGTCGGCGAGGGTGTGGATGGCCTTCGAGAACGGGAAGTAGGCGACGAAGGCGAGGGCCGTCAGGGCGTGCCCCCACCACGTGACGTAGCGGATCGATTCGGCCGAGGCCGCGTCCAGGCCGATGATCCGGAACGCTCCGGCGACGACCCAGCCGACGGGCGAGAAGACCTCGAAGTCCGGGAAGTCGTGGGCCAGGATCCGGGCGCCCTCGAGGACGAAGCCGCTCAGGCCGAGGATCGCCAGCCAGCCCAGGAAGATCCAGTCGCCGGTCCGGAAGCCGCCCCGGTCGGTCGTCGCGGGGGCGATGTCGACCCGTCCGTAGTCCAGCTGGCGCGGTCGCCGGGCCCGCCGGATGGCCATCGCCGCGATCCCCACGAGCATCACCAGGCCGAGGACGTCGAGGACCAGCGAGTAGCCGAGGTAGAAGGCGCCCCAGTAGAAGCTGAGGTCCGGCGCGAACGGCCGGATGACGTCCGATTCGACCGTCAGGATCGCGGTCCCGATGAACAGGACGATGAAGCCCCACATGATCGCGGCGTGGAAGACGCCGGCATAGGGGTCGCGCTTCGCCACCGTCCGGTTGACCGCCGTGTCGACCAGGCTCCGGGCGGCCCGGCCGACGAACCCCAGCGGCGAGCCGATGACGTCCTGGCGGCGGCCCCGGATGTACTTCCGGAGGCGGACCCCGATGCCGACGAAGAAGATGATCGTCGCGACGGCGGTCAGGACGTAGAAGAGCGTTTCGCCGCCCGACGAGATGCCCTCGAAGACCTCGCGGGTGACGTCGCGACCGGGCACGCTCGACTCCGGGGAAGGGCTAGCCGCCGACCCGGGCGGTCAGGGCCGGGACCACGTCGAGGAGGTCGGCGACGACGCCGTAGTGGGCGACCGAGAAGATGGGCGCCCGGGCATCCGAGTTCACGGCGATGATGAGCTCCGCGCCGCGCATCCCCTCGAGATGCTCCGGGGCCCCGCTGATCCCGAGCGCCAGGTAGACCCGCGGCTTCACCTTCAGCCCGGACTTGCCGCCCTGCCGCGTCCGTGGCAGCCAGCCGAGGTCGGCGATCGGGCGCGACGACGAGACGGCCCCGCCGAGCGCGGCCGCGAGGGCCTCCACGAGCTCGATGTTCTCCTGCTCCCCGATCCCCCGGCCCACCGAGACGAGGACGGATTCGCGGGTGATGTCGACGTCGCCGGCCTCCGGCCGGAGGAGGTCCACGAAGCGGATCCGGTCGTCGGTCGCGGCCGGCGCGACGGTCTCGATGACGGGGCTGCCCGGGCCCATGCCGGCCTCGGCCGGGAACGACCCGGCGACCGCGGTCACGATGCCGCGACCGCCGGCGAAGCGGACCTTCGCCTGGATCTTGCCGGCGTACAGCTGGCAGGTGGCGAGCGGACCGCCGGCATCGATCGTGAGGTCGATCGCGTAGGCCGCGAGCGGCAGGTCGAGGGCCGCCGAGAGGCCGGCCGCCACGTCCATGCCCGAGCCACTGTTGGCGATGAGGACGAGCGCGGGCTCACGCTCGCGGACGAGCGGCACGAGCGCGGCCTGGTAGGCCGTCGGGCTGAAGGAGGCGAGCCCGGGACCGTCGACGACGATGACTCGCGCGGCGGCGCCGAGGGACCCGGCGAGGCCGGCCACGCCCGAGCCGAGGAGGACCGCGATGGCCTCGCCGCCGCTCGCCGCGGCCAGGGACCTGGCCCGCCCGAGGAGCTCGTAGGTCGGGTCCAGGATCGCCCCGTCGCGGTGCTCCGCGATGACGACGATGTCGCCGCTCATCGGGCCACCGCCGTTCCGATGCCGCGCTCGGAGAGGATCGCTGCGATCCGCTCCGCGATGGCCTGGGGATTGCCGCTGATCATCTCGGCGGTCGAGCCGGTCTCGGGGATCGCCATCGCCTCGATGACGAGGCCGCTCCCCGCCCCACCGCCGCCGGCCATCGCCTCGATCGTCGCCGTCTTCATGAGCTGGCGGATCCGGCTGACCGGCGCGTAGCGGGGCGTCTCCCGTGACGTCTGCACGCCGAGCACCGCGGGCAGGGTGGCCTCGAACTCGGCCACGATCCCGCCGGCGTACTCCTGGTGGACCGTGACGGTCGTGTGGTGGTGGGCAAGGGCGATGTGGGTCACGACCGACACGTGCGGCAGGTCGAGGCGGGTCGCCAGGAGCGGCCCGACCTGGCCGTCGAGGTCGTCGATCGCCTGGACACCGGTGAGGATGAGGTCGTAGTGGACGTGGGCCAGCGCGTCGGCGAAGGCCGCGGCCGCCGTGTGGGAGTCGGGCGGCGCCTCGAACGAGCCGACCTTGATGACCCGATCGGCGCCCCTGGCGAGGCAGGTCGCGAGGAGCTCGTCCACGTCACCCGTCTCGACGCCCAGGGCGAGGCACGTGACCGTGCCGCCGTGACCCTGGTCCCGGAGCAGCAGGGCCTCCTCGAGGGCGTACTCATCCCATTCGCTGGCCACGAAGCTCAGCCACTCGCGGTCGAGGCCGGTCCCGTCGGCATCGATCTCGAGCTCCTCGGCGAGATCGGGGACCTGCTTGAGCAGAACGACGTAGTCCATGCGGCTCCTCGCGGGTCTGAATGGTTGACCGGTCAGTGCGCCGGCGGCTGCATCGCCTGGTCGATGAGCTCGACGATGTCGCGGACGACGATGCGGCCGTCATTGCCGGTCGACTTCACGGCGTCCTCGAAGCGGGACGGCTCGTAGGGACAGGCCACCGACAGGACGCCGGTGCCGTCCGCCCCGACCGTGGCCACGGCCTCCCGGACGCGGCGCTCCGAGAGCCGTTCGGACACGTGGTCGGCGACGAAGCCGTCCAGCCACATCCCGCCGCCCCCACCGCCGCAGCAGTAGCCGTTGGCCTTGTTATGGGGCATCTCGGTGAGGCGCACGCCGGGGATCGCCTCGAGCAGTCGCCGGGGAGCGTCGAACTCGTCGTTGTTGCGGCCCAGGTAGCAGGGGTCGTGGTAGGTGACGTCGAGCTCGACCCTGGAGCGGAACTCGATCCGGTCGATGAGCGGGGCAAGGAACTGGGTGTAGTGGAGGACCTCGCCCTCCCAGCCGAGCTTCGGGTAGAAGTTCCGGAACGCGTTGTAGGCATGCGGATCCATGACCACGAGGCGCTTGAACTCGTACTTCCGGAACGACTCGATGTTCTTCTCGGCGAGCATCTCGAAGAGGCCGGTTTCGCCGGCGAGGCGGGCCGAATCGGCGTCGCTGCGCTCCTCGTTGCCGAGGATGGCGAAGTCGACCTCCAGCGCGGTCAGGATCCGGGCCATGGCCCGCGCCGCGTCCTGGCCGCGGGCGTGGTACGAGGTGTAGTCGGACACGTACCACAGCACGTCCACCGGGCGGCCGAGCTCGGAGATCAGCGGCACGGGCACATCGGCGCCGGCGATCCAGTCGGCCCGCTTGCGAGGCGAGTGGCCGTGGGGATTGCCCGACTTCTGGAGGTTCCGGAAGGCCTCGGACAGCTCGTCGGGGACCTTGCCCTCGAGGACCGCCTGCTCCCGGATCGCCGGCATGATCCGGAGCGGGTTGACCTCCTTGGGGCAGACCCGGTAGCAGTTGCCGCAGGTCGTGCACAGCCACAGGTCCGGGTCGTCAAGGAGGTTATTGCCGCGCAGGACCTTGGCGTTGAGCTTGCGAGGCCCGTAGTCGCCGACGTGGTTGACGGGACAGACAGGCACGCACTTCCCGCACTGGTAGCAGTCGCGCAGCGACTCGCCGCCGTCGAGCGAGGTGACCCAATCCATCGCCTCGGTCGGGTACTCGGTTACCGACCGGTCGCTGAACATCCGATTCCAGTGGCCCGAGATGTCGACGCCGTCGACGACCGCCTGGGCGAGCTCGAAGGTCTGGTCGACCTTGATGATCGGGAGGTCCCTGCTCATCGCCGTCAGCTCCGCCGCGCCGGGGCCGGGCCCGCTGTGGGGGCTGCGGCCGGCGACCAGACGCCGAGGAGCCGGCGGACGAGGTCCGGGAGCTGGGGGATGACCTTGTTGAACTCCTGGGTCATCCGGAGCCGGGTGACGGTGTAGAGGTAGATCCCGTAGATCGCGGCGAGGTAGACGTCGACCGCGAAGGGGCTGGCGCCCATTCGCTGGAAGCCGAGGTCGCGCGCGGTCGCGATGACGGCGGCCGTGGCCGCCCCGACCCGGAGGTAGACCGCGCCGGCATCGGCGCCGGCGAAGTCGAAGTCCTCGACCATGACCAGCGGCAGGGCGCCGGTGCGCGGCTCGGGATCCCACATCCAGCGGCTCCACAGCCAGTACCGATCCGGGTCGGCGAAGTGGAGGCACTCCCCGGCGAGGTCGCGCCGGACGGGGGCCTCGATCGCGCCGAGCGCGTCGTCGAATGCGGCGAACCGGGTCTCGATCCGCCCGCCACCGTGGACGAGATCGCGGATCGCGCCGGCGAGGACGGGCGCACGCACGGCGACGAGGAAGTCGTCCGAGCGCCGCCGAGTCGCGAAGACACGGGTCAGGATCGGCCGGACCGCCTCGGCGTTCGCGGCGGCGAGCGAGCTCTCGGCCAGGAACGGCGCGAGATCGGCGCGCTTGCCCGCGAGCAGGTCCGCGACCGCCCCGATGTCCTCCTCGCTGATCTTGACGAGTGCCTCGCGCATGAACTCGACGGCGCTGGGCGCATCGACGGCATCGACGATCCCGGCGCCGGCGAAGGCGCCGCCCCCGAAGACCGCGGGACCCCAGGTCATCGGGCGGCCACCGCCCCGGCGCCGGCCCCACCCCGCACGACGCCGACGGCCCGCAGCGCCGCCGCCCCCGCCATGCCGACGGTGTCCTCGAGGTCCTTGGGCCCCGCAGCAGCGCCGGCGACGAAGATGC
>MGOD01000092.1:73379-74655 GCA_001795245.1 Chloroflexi bacterium RBG_16_70_13 | reverse complement strand
CGCCCGGCAGGGCGATGAAGCCGTACTTGTTCTGGGCGACGCCCAGGATCCCGGCGACGTCACGGGTCCCGCGGCTGGGCTCCATCCCGACCGACAGGACGATGACGTCCATCAGGACCTCGAGCGGCCGGCCCATCGTCGTGTCCTCGCCCTTCATGAGCAGGCGCCCATCCTTGCCCACGATCTCGGTGACGATGCCCCGGATGTAGTTGACGTTGTACTGCTCCTGGGCGGGCCAGTAGATCTCGTTCTCCCAGAAGCCGTACATCCGCATGTCGATGTAGAAGATGTAGACCTTCGTGTCCGGGAGGAGCCGCCGGATCTCGATCGCCTCCTTCGAGGCGACGCCGCAGCAGACCTTCGAGCAGTACTCGTTGCCGAGGCGCCGGTCGCGCGAGCCGACGCACTGGATGAAGGCGACGTTGCGGGGCGGCTCGCCGGTGGACGGCCGGACGAACCGATGCTCCTTGAGCATCTTCTCGGCGTCGGGCAGGGTGATGACGTCGGGGTATTCGTAGTAGCCGTACATCTGGGTCTCGCGGCCCGGGTCGAAGTGCTGGAAGCCGGTCGCGACCACGATCGCCCCGACCGATTCTGTTGCCTCGCCAGCCGGCCCGGACAGGGTCACCCGGAAGTCGCCAACCGAGCCGCTGCAGGCCGTTACCGTCGTCGAGGTGCGGACATCGATCGACGGGTCGACGACCCCCGCCCTGAGCGCGTCGAGCGCCTCCTGGGCGGAACCCATTCGTGGGGTCAGCGCCGCGTAGTTGGATTCGTCCGGCGTCCCGCCGAGGACGTCGCGGCGTTCCACGAGGAGCGCCCGCCCGCCGATCGAGGCGATCGCCCTTGCCGCCTCCAGGCCGGCCGGCCCGCCCCCGATCACCAGCACTCGCTCAGGCATCTGCGTCCTCCCAGGTCAGGAACGCCTTTGGGTCTCCCTTGAGCCGTTCGAGGTCGTCCTCGAACTCGCGCCACCGCTCGCGCCAGTCGATCCCCATCTTCTCGAGGAGCGGCCGGTACTCGGTGTTGTGCCAGTGGAGCTGGGCGACCCGGTAGGGGTGGGCGCCCATCGCCAGGGCGGCGAACTGGGCCTCCGACATGACCGGCACGCCGACCTTGCGATCGTGGGCCCGGGCCGCGAACTGGCTCTGGTCGAGCGTCGTGACGCAGCCCGTGTCGTGGGTCAGGACGACGTCCGGGTTGGCCTCCTCCTGCATGACCTCGATCTTGCGGAGGGTCGCGAACGAGCGGGTGAAGTCGCGCTGGACGAGGATGT
>MGOD01000092.1:65747-73354 GCA_001795245.1 Chloroflexi bacterium RBG_16_70_13 | reverse complement strand
GAACCAGGTGCTGTAATCCTTGACGTTGGCCCCGAGGGCGGTCACGACCGCCGACACGACCGCGGTCCGCTGGCCACCGTAGACGTCGGGGTCGTAAATCGCGTCCTCCACGACGAGCTTGTGGTAATGGCAGGCCGGGTGGACGGTGACGTCGATGCCCGAGAGGTCCAGGATGCGGCGCTTGGCGAACTCGTCGCGCATCGCGTACACCCACTCGGAGTAGTGGACGATCTCCTCGGGCATGACGAATGGCTTGCCCAGCTTGTCGCAGATCCGGCGGACCTCGTCGCGCAGCTCAGCCGAGTGGACGAGCTCCTCGCGGACCTCCTTGTAGTGCCCATACGACGTCCCGCAGTGGATCATCGGAAAGTAGCCGGACTCGTAGGCCGCCCCGAAGTTGCGCATCGCGACCGCGGCCTGGGCACCCTGGTTGGAGGTCGCCGAGGCGTAGTAGTTCCAGGCCGTGCACGAGGTCTGGTCGCGGGGGTCGTTGTAGTCCAGGCCGAGCTTCCGGATGAGCCAGAAGATCGAGGTCGAGTAGCCCGGGATGTGGCCGCACTGGCCGCACGACTTGTGGTGCCAGGTCCGGGCGACCGGGATCTTCTTGATCCGGCCGTACTTCGTGGTCACCCCGATCCACGGTTCGGGGACCCGCTGCACGAGCCATTCCCCGGCGGCCTCGAGCTCGAAGACCTTCTCGCGGACGTCCTCGGTCGGCGGCGCCGTGGGGCCGCGATCGTCGCGGGCCTCGCGCCGGGTCTCGAGGACGGTCAGGGGGATCGGCATGCCTGGGGACCTCCTAGCCGGCCTCGAAGCCGGCTTCTTCGAGCAGCTCTTCCATGACGTCGTTGAGGATCATGTGGAGCCCGGCGTCGACGCTCTTGATCATGTCCAGCACCCCGGTCATGTGCCAGATCAGGTAGAGCTCGGTCAGGGTCTTGTCGTCGACCTCCCAGGCCGTCGCGGTGGTATGCATCGTGTCCGGCGGCAGGGCCCGACGCCACAGGCCGAGGTTGTCCGAGATCTCCTGGACGTGGGGCCCCCAGTCCGGGAAGGCATTCGGCTGGAGCATGTCCGGCGAGACCTGGGTCCCTGTCGACATGATCTTGTAGACGACCCGGCCGTAGCCCTCGAGGGCGTTCTTGGCCGAGGTCAGGCCGTTGTTGATCGCGACCTCGCGCATGATCGTGATGAGGCCGCCCGGGTTGTTGCCGCGCGGGCAGCGGGTGCACGAGAAGCACTGCGAGCAGTTCCAGATGTCGTCGTTGAGCTGCTCGTAGAACATCGGCAGGTCCTGGCGGGAGGCGGCCTGGGCGATCTTGCGGGGCGAGAAGTCGTAGAACCGGGCCGACGGGCAGGCGGCCACGCAGATACCGCACTCGTAGCAGCCGTAGAGGTAGCTCTCGAACCGGGCATCGGCCTGGACCTGGCCGAACAGGCGCGCCTTCTCCTCGACCGGGACATCGGCGTAGCGAGCCTGGAGGACCACGGCTCACCGGCCCATCAGAAACAGATGACCTGGTCGGCCTCGAGGGCCATGTCGTTGAAGGCCGCGCCGCCGATCATCTTGACCCCGTCGATGAGATCGTCGACGGTCAGGCCGTGGAGGTCGAGCGACGGCTGGCAGACGTAGAACTTGACGCCCATGTCGAGGGCCTGATCGATGAAGCGGCGGAGCGGCGCGCCCGTGCCGTCGAACTTGGGGACGATCAGGGTCTCGGCGGTGCCCTTCCTGAGGAGGGTCGGACCGTTGACCGTGAAGTAGATCCCGACCTCGACGTCCATCGCGGCTGCCGTCGTGGCGAGGTAGATCGGCGTCGCGCTGCGCTCGGGGTTGTTCACGCCGCCGGTGTGGACGTAGAGGATGCTCGACATCGAACCCTCGAAAGCGCGTGCTCGGCCGGCCGACCGCGTCAGGCCTTCTGGATCCAGAAGCGCATGACCTTATCGACGGTCTCCTGGTGGATCAGCGGGTGGCCGGTGTTCTTCGACCAGGCGATGACGTCGGGGATGGCGCCGGGGTCCGTCGCCTCGAGGAGGACGACCTGGAACGACTCCATCTCCTTGACGATCTTGGCCAGCTTGACGATCGGCATCGGGCACAGCAGGCCCTTGGCGTCGAGGACTCGATCAGCGGACGGTGCGTCGGCCATGGAGGCTCTCCTGGAGGCTGCTGCAACGGTCACCGGACGCCTCGGACCAGGGGCGCGGAGGCGTCTTGCGATATCGCGATGTGCCTATATACTCCCCCAGCATCCGGCGTGTCAACGATGATCGTTTCGTCAGGAGTCCGGCCGGCCGTGACCAACTTCGCCTGGGTCATCGACCAGACCTCGTGCATCGGCTGCCACGCCTGCACGACGGCCTGCAAGTCGGAGAACGAGGTCCCCCTCGGGGTCAACCGGACCTGGGTCAAGTACGTCGAGCGCGGGACGTTCCCCGAGACGCGCCGCGACATCGCCGTCCTGCGCTGCAACCACTGCGCCGACGCCCCGTGCGTCAAGGTCTGCCCGACGACGGCGATGTTCAAGCGGGCCGACGGGATCGTCGACTTCGACACCTCGCGCTGCATCGGCTGCAAGGCCTGCATCCAGGCCTGCCCGTATGACGCGATCTACATCGACCCCGAGGAGCACGTCGCCGAGAAGTGCAACTTCTGCTCCCACCGCGTCGACCGGGGCCTCCTGCCCGCCTGCGTCGTGGTCTGCCCGACGGAATCGCTCATCTTCGGGGACATCGAGAACCCGGCCAGCCGGGCCGCCCAGATCCTCGCCTCGCGCCCGACGACGGTGCGCCGGCCGGAGCAGGGCACCCGACCGCAGGCGTTCTACGTGGGGGCGTCGGCCGTGGCCCTCGATCCGCTCGCCCCCGTCCATGGCGAGCGCTACATGTGGGCGGACCGGCGCACGGGTGGCGCCAAGGACTACACGGCGGACCTGGCGGCCCCGGAGCCGGTGGCGGTCGGCGGCCGGGGGTCGCTCGCCGGGACGTACCTGCCGGTCATCGACGCTCCCACGGCCCCGCTCGGAGCGCCTCGCGGGCCGGGCATCGCGGTCGTGGGCGCCCCCGGAGCCGACGGGGCGGTCGCCGGGCCTCTCGCCGGGCCGGCGGCCTGGCAGGGCCCGGTGGACCCGGAGCTGACCCGCCCGGGAACCCGCGTCGCGTACGACGTCTTCCACCCGCGGCCGTGGGGCTGGAAGGTCGCGCTCTACCTCTGGACGAAGGGCATCGGCGCCGGCGCCTTCGGGTTGATCTTCCTGGCCGCGGCCGTGGGGCTCGCGCCGGTGGATCAGCTCACCCGCGTCGTGGCGGCCACGATCGCGCTCGCCGGCGTGGGGCTGACCACCATCCTCCTGGTCGCCGACCTCAAGCGGCCCGAGCGATTCCTCTCGATCCTGTATCGGCCGCAGCGCCGGAGCTGGCTGGCGATCGGGGCCTTCATCCTCGTCGGCTATAGCGTGCTCCTGGGCCTGTGGTGGCTGGGGACGCTGCTCGCGCTGGACGAGGGACTTCTTGCCGCCCTGGGCTGGCCGGCCTTCGCGCTGGCCATCATGACGGCCCTGTACACGATGTTCCTGCTTCGCCAGTGCGAGGCCCGCGACCTGTGGCAGCGTCCCGTGACCGGGGTCGTCCTCATTGCCCAGGCGACGATCCTCGGCGCCGCCGCCCTGATCCCGGCGCTCCTCGCCCTTGACGCCCCGGCGGCGCTCGTGGACGTCGCGGCGGCGGCCCTCCTCGGCGGCGGCGCGCTCAACCTCGTCGCCCTGCTCGCCGGGGAGGCGTTCGCTGAGCACCCCACGGCCAACGCTCGCGCCGCGGCTCAACTCCTCGTCCGCGGCCCGTTCGGCGGCGCCTTCTGGATCGGCGGCGTGACCCTCGGCGGCATCCTGCCCCTCGTCGTCGGCGGCGCATGGGTCGGCCTGGCGATGACCGGGGCGGCCGGCGGCCCGATCCTGCTGGGGGCCGGGCTGGCGGCCGCGGCCGGCCTGCTGTGGTACGAGCTCGGTTTCATCACGGCCGGCCAGGCCGTCCCGATCAGCTAGGGGCACGCCATGACGAACGGCCGTCGCCACGCCCGCACCACCGCCCGCAAGCCGGCCACCGACCACCCGGCTAACGGCGGCAGGATGCAGCCGGGCCTGGATGCCTTCCCGCCGGTCGACCGCTGGGAGAGCTGGACGGAGCCCGGTCCGAAGGCCGGGCCGCATCGCGAGGAGCGCGAGTACACGCTCGTGCCGACCACCTGCTTCAACTGTGAATCGGCCTGCGGGCTCCTGGCCTACGTCGACAAGGCGACGGGCGGGGTTCGCAAGTACGAGGGCAACCCCGCCCATCCGGGCAGCCGCGGCCGCAACTGCGCCAAGGGACCGGCGACCATCACCCAGACCGAGGATCCGGAGCGGATCCTCTACCCCATGCGTCGGGTGGGTCCACGCGGGGCGGGCGGCTGGGAGCGCTGCACCTGGGACGAGGCCCTCGACGACCTGGCCGGCCGGATCCGTGCCGCGCTGACCCGGGGCGAGCCGAACAGGGTCATGTACCACGTCGGCCGGCCGGGCGAGGACGGCTTCACCGAACGGGTCCTCGCAGCGTGGGGCGTCGACGGCCACAACTCGCACACCAACATCTGCTCGTCCGGCGGGCGGGCCGGCTATGCGTTCTGGATGGGCTTCGACCGGCCGTCGCCGGACTACGCCAGCGCCAGGGTCATCTTCCTCATCAGCGCCCACCTCGAGAGCGGCCACTACTTCAACCCGCATGCCCAGCGGATCATCGACGGCCGGCGCAACGGGGCGAAGCTCATCGTCGTCGACCCCCGCCTGTCCAACACAGCGGCCCAGGCCGACGAGTGGCTGGCGGCGTGGCCCGGCAGCGAACCGGCCATCCTCCTGTCGATTGCCCGCCACCTCATCGTGACCGGCCGATTCGATCGGGCCTTCGTGGAGCGCTGGGTGAACTGGCCCGACTACCTGCGGGCCGCCCGGCCGGATATCGCGGCGCCGACGTTCGACGACTTCGTGGACGAGCTCGAGCACCTCTACGGCGGCTACACCTTCGAGTACGCCGAGCGCGAGAGCGGCGTCCCGGCCGAGCAGCTGGAACGGGTTGCGGACCTCGTGGCCGGGGCCGGCACGGCCCTCGCGGCCCACAACTGGCGGGCCAGCTCGGCCGGCGTGATCGGGGGCTGGCAGACCGCCCGCTGCCTGTTCTTCCTGAACGTCCTGACGGGCTCCATCGGCACGCCCGGCGGGACCTCGCCCAACGGCTGGGACAAGTTCGTGCCGCGACCCCCGTACATGCCGCCGCACCCCGGCGCCTGGAACGAGCTGACCTGGCCGCGGGAATACCCGCTCGCGTTCTTCGAGATGTCCTTCCTCCTGCCGCACTTCCTGCTCGAGGGGCGGGGCAGCCTGGACGTCTACTTCACCCGGGTCTACAACCCAGTCTGGACGAATCCCGACGGCCTGACCTGGGTGGAGGCCCTCCGGCGCGAGGACCTCATCGGGCGCCACGCGGCCCTGACGCCTGTCTGGAGCGAGACCGCCTGGTACGCCGACTACGTCCTGCCCGTCGGTCTCGGCGGCGAGCGCCACGATCTCCACTCCTACGAGACCCATGCCGGGACCTGGATCGGGTTTCGGCAGCCGGTGACACGGGTCGCCGCCGAGCGGGCCGGCCGGGTCGTGACGGACACCCGCCAGACGAACCCCGGCGAGGTCTGGGAGGAGAACGAATTCTGGATCGAGCTGTCGTGGCGGATCGATCCAGACGGCTCGCTCGGGATCCGGCGCTGGTTCGAGGCACCGGACCGGCCGGGCGAGAAGCTCACCGTCGACGACTACTACGGCTGGATCTTCGAGCACTCCGTCCCGGGCCTGCCCGAGGCGGCGGCCGCCGAGGGCCTCACGCCCCTGGCATACATGCGCCGGTACGGCGCCTTCGAGATTGAGCAGGACGTCTACGGGCGCCACGACGAGCCGGTCGAGGCGTCCGGGCCCGGCACTGTCGTGGTCGACGGGGCGATCTACGGGCCGGCGCCGGCCCCGTCGCTCAACATCGTCCCGACGCCACCCGCCCCGACCGATGCCGACGGTCGTGTCCGCCGCGGGGTCGTCGTCGGCGGCGAGGGGCGCAAGGGCTTCCCCACGCCCTCGGGCCGGCTCGAGTTCTATTCCCCGACCCTGGCCGAATGGGGCTGGCCGGAGCTGGCCGTGCCCGCCTATGTCTCGTCCCAGGTCGCCCGGGAGCGGATGACCGGGCCCAACGACTTCGCCCTCGTGCCGACCTTCCGGCTCCCGGTCCTCATCCACACCCGGAGCGCCAACGCGAAGTGGCTGACCGAGATCGCCCACGGCAACCCGGTCTGGATCCACCCCGAGGACGCGGCCCGCGTCGGCGTGGCGTCGGGCGATCTCATCCGGGTCGAGACCGACATCGGACACTACGTCAATCGGGCCTGGGTCACCGAGGGGATCCGGCCCGGCGTCGTCGCCTGCTCCCACCACATGGGCCGCTGGCGCCTCGGCGAGGACGCCGGCACCGACCGCTGGGCCAGCGCCCGGGTGGACCTGTCCGAGACCGGCGCCGATGGCGGCCCTGGCGACGCTGGCGCCGGTGGCGTGCCGACCGAGGGGCGGCGCTGGCGGATGCGACGCCTGGAGGGCGTCAGGCCCTTCGCCTCGGCGGATCCGGATTCGTCCCGGATCTGGTGGCGCGATGCCGGCGTCCACCAGAACCTGACCTTCCCGGTTCATCCGGATCCGATCTCGGGTGCCCACGCCTGGCACCAGAAGGTCAGCCTCCGGCCCGCCGGGCCCGAGGATCGGGAGGGCGACATCGTGGTGGACACGAGCCGATCCCGCGAGATCTACCGCGAGTGGCTGGGGCTCGCCCGACCCGGGCCGGGCCCCGGGGGCCTGCGCCGGCCCGAGTGGCTGCTGCGGCCCCTCCGGCCGACGCCGGATGCCTACCGCGTCGAACCCTCGCTCGGCGCGGCCGGGGGCTCGCCGGCCGCGCCCACGACACCGCTTGCCAGGAGCCCGCAGAATGGATGAGGCCATGACCGCCGACGCCATCCCGACCCCACCCGACCAGCCTGATCGCGCGGCGCCCACCGGCGGCCGGCAATCTCGACCGCGGGTGCTGCCAGACGACGCCTCGAGCCCGACGATCGCACGTCCGATCCTGGAGCGCGCAGCGCGGGTCATCCGCACCCTCGGCCATCCGCTCCGGCTGCGGCTCCTCGAGCGACTGGAAGCCGGTGAGGTCAACGTTACGGACCTGGTCCGCGCCAGCGGCGCGACGCAGGCGCTCGTCAGCCAGCACCTCGGGATCCTGCGGGCCGAGGGCGTCGTCGGGACCCGGCGCGACGGCGGCCGGATCTTCTACCGGATCACCGAGCCCAAGGTCCACCGGATCCTCGACTGCATCCGCGATTGCGACATGCCCGAGCTGGCGAGTCCCTGGCTCGCCGGCGACGTCCTCGACCTCCCCGGCGACGACTGACCCCGCCGCATGGCGGAGATCCACGCCCTCGCCGCCCGGATCGTCCTCGTCCTCGTCCTCGTGACCGCGGCCTGGTCCGTCGTGGTGGCCGCGACCCGCCG
>MGOD01000092.1:61828-65729 GCA_001795245.1 Chloroflexi bacterium RBG_16_70_13 | reverse complement strand
GCGCTCGCCGGCGGCCTCGTCTGGGTCGTCGTCATGATCGCGGCGAGCGGGCTCCTCGGGGTCGTCACGGCGCTCGTCGGGAGCCCGCCGGCGGGTCCGCTCCATCTCGTGTACGGCGTCCTCGCCGTGCTCGTCCTCCCCGGCACCTGGGCGATCACCCGGAATCGTGCCGACCCGCGACGGACCGCCCTCATCCTCGGCGTCGCCTCGATCGTCCAGGTCATCCTCGTCGTCCGCCTCTTCCAGACCGGCGGATGAGCGAGCCGGTTGGCGATGCCGCGCGGCTGCCGTTGCGGCTGACCCCGTTTCGCCTCATCCTCGCGGGGACCTGGCTGGCCGGCACGATCGCGGTCGTCGCGATCGCCCGGGCCGACCCACTGGCCATGCTCCTCATCGGCCTCGGCTTCGCGGCGGCGTTCCTGTCAGGGCTCGTCGGCGTCGGTGGGGCCGTCGTCCTCATCCCGATGCTCCTCTACGTCCCGCCGCTCGCCGGCCTGGCGACGATCGGCATCAAGACGATCACCGGGACCACGATCGCCCAGGTGACGGCGGCGTCGATCTCGGCGGCAACCGGCCATCGGGCGGGGGGCCACGTCGATCGGCGGCTCGTCACGATCCTGGGGCCAACGATGATCGCGGCCTCGTTCGTGGGTGCCTACGCCTCGGCCTTCTTCGACCCGATCGTCCTCGAGGCGGTCTTCGCCGGCCTCGCCGTGTTCGCGGCGGCGATGATGCTCGGCCTCCGCAACCGGGCCCCGGCCCACGTCGATGGGCCGCCGGCCTTCGACACGCGCCTGGCGCTGGCGATCGGCGTGGTCGTGGGCACGCTGGCCGGCTTCATCGGTGCCGGCGGGGCCTTCTTCCTCGCGCCGGTCCTGCTCCACGTCCTGCGCATCCCGATGCGCTACGTCATCGGCTCGACGGTCGGGATCGTCGCCATCTCGTCGGGTGCGGGCCTGCTGGGCAAGGCCCTGACCGACCAGGTCGACTGGCTCCTCGCGGCGGCGCTCGTGGTCGGTGCGCTGCCGGGCGCGCGTGTCGGCGCCGTCGTTTCCCGGCGGACGTCGCCGCACCGGCTGGGGGTCGTGCTCGGCCTCGTGATCCTGGCCGTCGCGATCCGGATGTGGCTCGACATCGGCCACCAGGTCGGGGTCCTGTAGCACCGCGGACGGCGAACTCCGGGGCCGGGGAACGGTACCGGTGCGCCATGGCCGGCCCGGCTACCCTGCCCGGTGATGCCGGTGGTCCACCCGTTCCGCTTCTCGGTGATGGCGAGCTCCGCGGTCGACGCCGCAGCGTGGACGACCCTCGCCCGGCGGGCCGAGGAGCTCGGCTACGACGCCTTCATGGTCCCCGACCACCTCGGCCGCCAGCTCGCACCGATCGCGGCCCTGGCGACGGTCGCCGCGGCGACGACACGCCTGCGGATCGCGCCGTTCGTCTTCGCCAACGACTTCCGCCACCCGCTCATCCTGGCCGGCGAGGCCGCGACGCTCGACGTCCTGTTGGGCGGCCGGCTGCTCCTGGGCCTCGGTGCGGGCTGGCGTGTCACCGATTACCGCCAGCTCGGCCTGGCCTACGACGAGCCGCGGATCCGCGTGGATCGACTCATCGAATCGGTCGCCATCGTAAAGCGGCTCATGCTCGGCGAGGTCGTGACGCACCTCGGCGCGTACTACAGCCTCGACCGGGCGCGACTGGCTCCCCTCCCCGTCCAGCGCCCGCACCCGCCGCTCATCATCGGCGGCGGCGGGCCACGGATGCTCCGCTTCGCCGCCCGCGAGGCCGACGTCGTGGGACTCCTGCCGCAGTTCGACCGGCGCGGCCGGCCGATCGTCGCCCAGGCGACCGACGCCGCGACGCGGGCCAAGGCCGCCCTCGTCCGGGAGGCCGCGGGCGAGCGGTGGCCGGCCATCGATCTCAACGTCCTCGTCTTCTTCGCCGGCCTCGTGGGCGGACGCGAGGGTCCGCTGGCCTCGGCGCTGAACGCGACCAAGGCGGCCGCGGCCTCGCTCGTCGGCACGCCCTACGTCCTCCACGGGACGCCGGGCCGGGTCCGGGACATCCTCCTCCGGCGCCGCGAGGGCTGGGGCCTCAATTCGTACACGTTCGCCGCGAGCTCGATGGATGCCATGGCCCCGATCGTGGAGGCCCTGGCCGGACGCTAGCGCGTCGTCCGTGCGGGCGCCACGACGTCAGACGGACGGCAGTGCGCCGCCTGCCGAGGCGACCGCGGGCCCGTCCGACGGCTCAATCGGGGGCGGGGCGTCTACGAGCTCAGTGCGGCGGCGGCTGCCCCGGGCGAGGACCAGGGTGACGGCGATCGCTGCTCCGAACGCTGCCGCCGCCATTGGCTGGTGAAGGAACGCGATCACCCGGCCGAGACCGGCCACGGCGAACCAGGCCCGCCCGGCGATGTCGCCCGTCCTCGGCATCCAGGGATCCGGCGCCGGGTTGTTGTCGCCCTGGACGACGAAGCCGTTGATCCCGTCGCCACCGACGATTCGGTGGAGGACGACCCGGCCGGCGCCCAGCTCGCCGTCTGGCACCCGATAGGCGACGATGTCGCCGACCGCGTACCCGGGCTCGGCCCGGACGACGACCAGGTCGCCGGTCACGTAGGTCGGCTCCATCGAATCACCGCGGACGACCGTTTCCAGGGCCGGCCCGCCGAGCGCCTGGGGACGGAGGGTCACCGCCCAGACGAGGGCCAGGCCGACGGCGGCGGCGGTCGCGAGCGCGCCGCGGGCTCGCCGTTTCATGGCTGCTCCACGTACGTCACGACCAGCTGCGGTGCCTGGGCGACCGCGCCGAGCTCCTTGGCCGAGACGGTCACTGTCCGGGTCGTTCCCGAGCCCTCGACGTCGTCGCGGAGCATCCAGCCGAAGTTCGTGGCGCTGCCGGCTACCTGGGCGGCGACGTCGCTCGTCACGATCGCTCCGACGAGGTAGGCCCCGGTCACCCGGTTCTGGCAGCCGATCGGCGTGCCGACCGAGAAGAACCCCGTCCTCGACCCGCTAGGAGGGTTGTTGATCGCCGTCCCGAAGGGCTGGTTGTTCCAGGTAATCGCGGTCTCCGTCCAGGCGGCCGTCACGGGGAAGATGTCGATCGTTCGACAGACGGCCGGCACGCCCGTCAGGTAGGCCCGGAGGGTCGCCAGCCGAACCGTCGCGGTCGAGGGGATGGCCGGAGCGCAGACCGTGAGGTCGAACCGGACGTACAGGCGCCTGTTGAGGCCGTTGCCCGAGGCGACGTTGCTCGTCGTCGTCGCGCCGAAGTTCGTGTTCGGCAACCCCTGGCGGACGGAGGCGTCGCGGACCACGGTCGTCGCCGCCGGCGTGGCCGTGATCGTGCAAGTCCGGTACGGGGTCAGGTTCTGGGAGCTGACGCCCAGGCTCGATGCCATGGCCAGCGCGAATGGCGCGCCGACGATCCCCAACGCCAGCATCAGCCCGAGGGCCGGCCGGGCGCTCACGGCCCGATCAGGATGAGGTCGGTCTGGACGGCGCCCACCACAGCCGGCGCGCCGACGAGGGTCACCGTCACGGATCCGCCACCGGCCGGGACGACCGACGAGCCGCTCGCGGACACGAGCCCGTTGTTCACCGTGACCTCGAGGGTGGCGTTGCCGCAGCTGGCTGGCAGGCCGCCAACGGCCACGCTCACGATCGTCCCGGCCGACAGGTTGTGGAGGACGGAGTGCCCTGCCGTCGTGCAGCGTGGCGTGGTTGCCGCGCCCGCCCCAAGGGACCCCGAGCCCGCGACCAGCGAGGCGGCTGCCGCGAGGACGGCCGTCATGGCCAGCAGAGCGACGCCGGTCATCACGAACGCCGAGATCCGGAGCACGGCCGGGACGGCTAGCCGCAGGGAGCCGCTCATCCGCGCACCTCGGATCGGACCG
>MGOD01000092.1:59607-61815 GCA_001795245.1 Chloroflexi bacterium RBG_16_70_13 | reverse complement strand
ATCCGGGTCGCCCATCGCCGTGCGTCAGCCGCTGATGACCACGCTGATCCCGGTGACGGCGGCCGCGCCGACGGCCGGCGAGAACGTGGCGGCGAAGCTCGTCCCCGATGACGGCGTGGTCCCGGTGGCCTCACCGAGCGAGGCGTTTCCGGCAGTGGTCAGGGTGATCCTGTAGGCCTTGCTGTAGCACGTCGCGGCGAGGCCGGTGACGGTCACCGTGCCGACCGTGTAGCCGGGCGCCGTCGCCGAGTACGTCGACGTGTACGTCGCCGTGAGGGCTCCGGCCTGGCAGGCGGCCACCGCCGTGTCGGCCGCACCCAGGCTCTCGGTGGTCAGGTTCAGGCTGGCCGCGAGTCCGTAGACGGTGCCGAACGTGAAGACACCTGCGGCGATCGCCATCAGAACACGCTTCATGGCTGCAATCCCCTGTTGCTGCATCTCGGGACGACTGCTGATTGCCGGATCTTGGCCGCGAGCAGCACACCGGCGCCACCGACCAGGTGGGGGGGAAGATCGTCGCGGGTGGTCCGTGACGTTCGTCACATCGCGCGGCGCGTCAGGCCACAGGGCCAGCGGCACCTGGGCCGGCTGCCACTCGGAAGCAGGCGATGCCCACGTGCCTGGCAGGCGTTCCTGAATCGTCGAGCCTGGCGCCGTGCGTTCGGAATGTCCGTCGGCGGGCTAGGCCGAGGGCGAGGGCGTCGATCGGGCGACGTGAACGGCTTCCCGCAGCCGGGCGCGATAGCTGATGTCGACAATGGTCGCGAAGACGGCTCGGCCACCGGCCGTCTCGACGGGCGCCAGGCTGATCTCGATCGGGAACTCCGAGCCATCGGCGTGGAGGCCGCGGAGGTCTCGACCGATGCCCATCGGCCGGGCCGCGGGATGGGCGAAGAAGACCGCGAGGTGGACCGCATGCCGCGTCACGACGTCGGGCGGCACGAGGCGGTCGATCGATTTGCCGATCAGCTCACGCGGCTGCCAGCCGAACGTCCCGTTGACGCTGGGATTCGCGTAGACGATCGTGCCCCTGCTGTCCACGGCGACGACCGCGTGGGGATTCACCTCGAGGTAAGCCTCGGCGTCAAGGGTCGGGTCGACCCGATAGAGCTGATCCGACGCGCGCCAGCGTCCGGCGATCGCCACCAGCCGGTCCGCATCGGAGATGAGGATAGCGCCCGCCCGCGTCGCGACCACCCCGTCGTCGCGCAGCTCCCGCAGCACGCGGGCGATGACCTCGCGGACCGTCCCGATCGCATCGGCCAGCTGTTGCTGGGTCACGGCCACCTCGAGACCGATCCCGGGTGCGTCCACGGCCAGGTCCAGGAGGTGACCCGCGACGCGCTCCCGCGTCGACGCGAAGGCGTTCGCCGCCAGTGCCACGTACGTCTGCTCGAGGCGACGACTCACCTCGGTGAGGACGGCGATCGCCACGCCGGGGTCGGCCTCCACGAGCCGGAACAGGGTCGAGGCATCCAGCTCGACGAGGACGCAGTCGGTCATCGCCTGGATCGCGATCGGGACCTGGCTGCCACCGAGTCCCGAGGTCGTGCTCAGCATCGCGCCCGCGCGGACGTAGCGGACGGTGAGCTGCCGGCCATCCGGGCCCTTGAGATAGGCCCTCGCGGCGCCATCGAGGAGCACCCCGAGGCGCGCGCGGGCGGTCCCGTCCGGGAACAGGGGCGTCCCACTCGGTGCCTCGAGGATCGTCGACCCCGACAGGAGCGCCCGGCGCGCCTCGTCATCCAGGTCGCCGAGGAACGTCCCAGCCAGTCGCGTCATGTCGACGTCACTGAGGAAGTGCCCAGAAGGCATCGTCGGCTCCGCCTCGATCTCGGTCGCGCTCCGGGCTCGATCGCCGTTGGCCGATTATGGGCGTCCCCGTGCAGGGTCGTGAGATCGCGGCGCAGCGTCCGCCCCAGCCGAGCGGAATCGCCCGCCCGCGTCCACGGCGCGCCGGGAGCGGTCCGGCGGCACCGCCGCCTGGCCGCTGTTGGGGCGAGGCCGCGGGACCTCAGTTCCCGCAGGGCGCGACGTTCCTCCAGTTCAGGACCGTGTCGTTGACGGTCTGGGTGCCCGTGGCCCCGTAGGTCAGGGTCAGAATCCGGTTGCCGATCTCACCACAGGCACCGTCCTTCTCGACGTGCTCCCAGTCACCGAGGGTGAACTTGTATTCGAGCTGGACGGATTCCTTGCCGGTGAACTGGA
>MGOD01000092.1:54927-59599 GCA_001795245.1 Chloroflexi bacterium RBG_16_70_13 | reverse complement strand
GTCGCGTCGACCCTGGCCAGGACGGTCGCCCCCGGGTTCCACTGCGGGTGGCCGCCGTCGAGCCGGTCGAGGAACCCGGCGATGTAGACGCTCCGCCCGGTCGCATCGGTCGTCGCCGGTACGGTGACGTTGAAGATCAGCGTCACCGTGCGGAGCTCCGCCGAGGCAGTCACCTCCGAGGATGGCCCCGACCGATTGAACGACTGGTCGATGGCGACGACGACGTAGTAGTACGTCGTGCCCTCCACGACCGAGGTATCCGTGTAGGCCTCAGTCGACGTCTGGGCGATCGCCTCGTACGGGCCACCGGACCCGTCCGCGCGGCCGACCTCGTAGAGCGCGGCGTCGGCGACGGCATCCCAGTCGAGCTCGATCCCGGCCGGCGAGGCCGAGATCACCGAGAGCCCTGTCGGGGCGGCCGGCGGCGTCAGGTCGCCGGTCGAGTTGACGGTCAGGTGGCCCGGGTTCGGCGGCAGGGCACCGCCCGGGATCGGGCCGTTCAGGTCGGCGTAGAGCCACTCGCGACCGGCGGTCGTCGAGTAGCGGTAGACGTAGTCGTAGCTGCCGACGGCGGTGGGCAGCATCGACGCGGCGAACTCGTCGTTGTTGCCGGCGTCGACGTTGAAGGTGGCGTCGATCCAGCTCCACGCCGCGTTGCCGGCTGGGTTTGAGCCCATCGGCCCGAAGCCGAGTTGGGCCCTGAGGTTCGGGGTCGCCCCGGCCTGGTTGGTGACGCCGTCGATCCAGACCTGGCCGTAGGCGTTGTCGGTCCGGTTGACGACATCGATCGTGTGGCTCATCGCCGGCGGCCACTGGAGATTGGCCCAGCCGATCGTCTGGTGCGGGATGCCCGAGACCTCGTTCGAGTCGGCGCTGGCGTTGCCGACCGCGTCGAGGGCCCGAACGACGACGAACGCGGTGTCCGCGTTGCGCAGGCCGGTCACGACGACGCTGGTCCCGGTCAGCGGGGCGCCGTTCTGCTTGACGTAGCCGCCGCCCGACAGGGGGCTCGCGAAGACGTCGTAACCGGCGGCGCCGGCGACGGCAGTCCAGGAGACGGCCAGGGTCCCGTCGCCCTCGCCGTCGAGGTCGAGGACCGGCGCCGCGGGCGGCGTGAGGTCGACCGGCCCCGTCGCCAGGAGGAGGGCCCCGTTGGCCGGCACGTCGACGACGAGCGAGCCGCCCGACGTAGTGGCGTCGGCCGAACCGCCGCTGCCGATCGCGAGGCGCGTGGTGAAGGCAATCCCGTCGGGCAGGTAGCCCGCGACCGGGATCGTGAGGCTGGCCACCGAGCCGGATCGGTTGAGGGCCACGATCGCGGCGGCCGAGCCGGTCCTGCGGCCGTAGGCGACCGCGTCGGCGCCCTGGACGCCGAGGACCTGGAAGTCGCCGTCGGTCAGCGGGGCGAGGTCCCTCCGGGCCGCGGTCAGGCCCTGGTACCAGCTGAGAAGCGCGGTGTCCGGCGAGCCGCCGAGGTCGGCCCACGGGTACGTCCGCCGGTCGTCCGGATCGTCGTCGCCGGTCATCCCGACCTCGTCGCCGTAGTAGACGGTCGGAGCACCGGGCATCGTGAACTGGATGAGGCTGGCCAGCTCGACGCGGCGCTTGCCGGCGGCCAGGTTGGCGGCATTGAGCTCCTTGTCGGCCCGCGTCTCGGCTCCCGGCGTGAGCGTCCAGAGGAGGCGCTCCGTGTCGTGGCTGTCGAGAAGGTTCATGAGCGAGTAGTAGGCCGCGTCCGGGTAGTCCTCGCGGATCGAGGCGAGGCGGCTCGCGAACTCCGCTGCGCTGATGACGTGGCCGCTGTCGGCGAAGCCCTTCGAATCGAAGCCGCCGGGCGCCAGGAACGCGATGACCGCGTCGCGGAGGCGGTAGTTCATCGTGGAATCGGCGCGATCGCCGCGCAGGAAGCGGAGGAGCGTCGAGTCCTTCTGCCACAGCTCGCCGACGATGAGGGCATCGGCCTTCGTCGACTTGGCGGCGACCCGGAATGTCTCCCAGTAGTCGGCCGGGAAGCTCGAGTCGCCCATGACGTCGAGGCGCCAGCCGGCGGCCCCGGCTGCCAGCCAGCGCTTGGCGATGCTGTCGGCCGAGGTCAGGAAGAAGCTCTGGACCTCGGCCTCGGTCTTTCGGATGACCGGGATCGAATCGAACCCGAACCAGCCGTCGTAGGTCGCGCCGTTGGCAACGCCGGTGCTGCCGACGCAGGTCCCGGTACCGGGCGCGACGTCGTGGAAGTAGAACCAGGTCCGGTACGGCGAGGCCGTCGATTCGCAGGCGCCCAGCGAGTCGAAGTGGTGATAGCGATCGAAGACCGGGCTGTCGCTCGAGAGATGGTTGAAGACACCGTCGAGGACGATGCGGATGCCCCGGGCGGTGGCGTGCTTGACGAGGTTGTCCCAGTCCTTCTGGGTCCCGAAGTAGGGGTCGACCTTCGTGTAGTCCTGGGTGTCGTACGCGTGGTTCGACCCGGCATCGAAGATCGGGTTGAAGTAGATCGTCGTGATCCCCAGCGCCTGCAGGTAGTCGAGCTGCTGGTCGACGCCCTTGAGGTCGCCGCCCATGTAATCGCGCCCGGCCGGCTGCTCGCGCCCGACGCCGTCGCGGAAGCGGGCCGGGCACTCGACGTCGGGCACGGCGTAGTTGCGGCAGAAGCCTTCGGGCAGGGTGTTCCAGCCGAGCTTCAGGACCGGGTCGTCGTAGCGGAAGTCGCCGGTCTTGGGGTCGTTGTCCTTGCGGCCATTCCGGAAGCGGTCCGGGAAGATCTGGTAGATGACCGCGTCGCTCGCCCATGACGGGGCGGTGAAGGCCGGGTCGTACAGCATCAGGGCCCAGCTCTGGTCGATCGGGTCGTCGCTCGCGGCGCCCGGGCCGCCGTCGAGGGCCGGGGTGTTGTCGGCGTAGTAGTCGATGTCCGTGCCGTCGGTCACGACGAACCGGTACCACAGATTGTCCTCGCCCCAGGCGCCGGGCAGGGTGACCTGCCAGAAGTCGCAGCTGTCCGTGGCGAGGGCGGCGTCGTAGCACGACACGTCGGCCGCGGCGCGGGTCATCGGGACGACCTGCTGGCCGTTCAGGTCCACGCTATAGAAGCGGACGCTGGCGGCGGTCGCGTCGTTGGCGAAGGTCCGCAGGCGCAGGGTCACCGGGGTGCCGGCCGGGACGGCCCCACCCGGGTTGCGGTAGAGCGGGTCGCGTGAGTCGTGCTTGACGCCGTCCCACTCGACGTTGTTGTCAGGACCGTGGCCGGCGCTGATCGTCAGGATGTGGGTGGCCGCGTCGTAGCGGAATGTGACCGTGGCGCCGCTGAACGGGACCGTGAACGGGATGTTCGGGCCGTTCTGGACGCCGCCCTGGCCGTAGTTCACGTCCCAGCCCTCGTCGAGCGCGACCTTGCCCTCGTACGAGCCAGCGGGGAGGACCTCGGTCTCGAAGGTGTAGACGTGGTCGCCGTCAGGATCCTGGAGCCAGCTCCGGAGGCAGCCGGGGTCCCAGTCGCCGGGGCAGCCGAGCTCGGACTGGAAGCTGCCGGGCGCGACGGCGATCACCGACGTCCGGCTGCTCGTGATCCAGTGACTCTCGTGGTCGTAGTAGAACTTCACGCTCGCCGGGTCGGCGAGATCGAGCGGGATGTTGGCGCCGTTCGGCTGGGCGTTCGCGCCGTAGTTCTCGTCCCAGCTGTTGTTGAGGGCGGTCTTGTACTCGAAGCCGCCGTCCGGGAGCGGGAAGGTCCGCTGCCAGACATCATCGGCGGCGTCGTAGGTCAGGCGGCTCTGCACGCAGCTCGGGTCCCAGTCGCCGGCGCAGCCGATCTCGCTCTGGAGGCTGCCGACGAGGGCGACGACCGAGGGATCGGCGGTGTGCGCGGCGAGGACCGGCGCAGGCGCCGTCGCCGCCGCGGGCAGGAGCGAGGCGAGGAACACGAGGGTCGAGGCGGCCACGAGCAGCCGCCGGCGGGCGGGCGAAGCCGACCGCAGCGTCGAGGCGAACATCCGGGGGCACCTCCGGGACCTTGACGGGGCTGCCGGCCTGAGCCGACCGGCGGGCCTTGAGGCGGTTCGAGGACGCTGTTGTACCGGTTTAGTAATGCAGGTCCCGAAGGATGGACCCGCCCGCTCCCGGTGTCAACTTTCAGTTTCGTATCGGTGCGCCGGGGCCGGTCCTGGTGTCGTCGGGGCGCGCCCGCGTCGGGTGCCTCTGCGGAAACTCTCTCTGCCAATCCTGATGCGCGTGCACGCATCGGGGTCCCGGCCAGACCGGGCGCCAGGCGACCCGGCGGACCGCGACGTCGGTCCGGACGGCACTGGCGAATGGTCGACGCGGCGGAGATGCTCCCGCGCGTCGGGTTCATCGCCGGGTCGAATCGCCGGGCCGTCGCGCCCGGGCGGGTGAGGTTCGCCATGCACGTCCTCGTCGCGGTGGCGTCCAGGCAGGGCGCCACGATCGAGATCGCCGAGCGAATCGGCGAGGTCATCAGCATCGCCGGCCATGGGGTGGCCGTGGAGCGGGTCGTGGCGGTCGGGAGCGTCGATGACTACGACGCCGTCGTCCTCGGCAGCGCCGTCCGGATCGGCCACTGGCTCGAGGAGGCGCGCCGGTTCGCGAGGAATCACGCCGCCGCGCTCTCGGCCCGGCCCGTGTGGCTCTTCTCGAGCGGCCCGATCGGCAGCCCGCC
>MGOD01000092.1:44697-54910 GCA_001795245.1 Chloroflexi bacterium RBG_16_70_13 | reverse complement strand
CCGGCGAGCCGCTGGACATCCCAGAGACGATGGCCATCGTCCGCGCCCGGGATCACCGGTTATTCGCAGGGAAGCTCGAGCGGGCGCGCCTCGGCCTCGCCGAGCGGGCGATCGTCGACGCCGTCCGGGCGCCCGAAGGCGACTTCCGCCCGTGGGCCGAGATCGACGCCTGGGCCGCCGGCATCGCCGCGGAGCTCCGCACCGGGGCCTGGGTCCCGGTCCCGGCATGACGGCGCGGCTGGGGGTGGCCCCGGCCTAGCCGACCGTCGCGAGGAGCTGCGTCTCCCCCGCCGAGCGGGCGTAGGCCTCGACCGGGAGGCAGGCGCAGACGACATTCCGATCACCGTAGACATTGTCGATCCGGCGAACGGGCGGCCAGTACTTGCGCGCCCGGACCCAAGGCAGCGGAAAGGCGCCCTGCTCGCGGGTGTACGGCCGCGCCCACTCGTCGCGGAGGAGGTCGGCGGCGGTGTGCGGAGCGTTCCGCAGGGCGCTCGCCTCGAGCGGCACGGCCCCCGCCTCGATCTCGGCGATCTCCGCCCGGATCTGGAGGAGGGCGTCGGCAAAGCGGTCGAGCTCGGCCTTCGATTCCGATTCGGTCGGCTCGACCATGAGCGTCCCGGCGACCGGGAAGCTCATCGTCGGGGCATGGAAGCCGAAGTCCATGAGCCGCTTGGCGATGTCGTCGACCGTCACCCCGCTCGACGCCGTCACCGGGCGGACGTCGATGATGCACTCGTGGGCGACGGTCCCGTTGGCCCCCACGTACAGGGTCGGGAAGGCGTCGTGGAGCCGCGCCGCAAGGTAGTTGGCGTTGAGGATCGCGAGCTCGGTCGAGCGCCGGACGCCCGCGGGCCCGAGCATCGCGATGTAGGCCCAGCTGATCGGCAGGATGCTGGCGCTGCCGTACGGCGCCGACGACACCCGTCCGGGGGCGTCCAGGCCGATCCCGGGCAGGAACGGCACCAGGTGGGCGGCGACGCCGATCGGGCCCATGCCCGGTCCCCCGCCGCCGTGCGGGATGGCGAACGTCTTGTGCAGGTTGAGATGGCCGACGTCGGCTCCGATGTCGGCCGGCCGCGACAGCCCGACCTGGGCGTTCATGTTCGCACCGTCCATGTAGACCTGGCCGCCGGCCTCGTGGACGAGCCGGCAGATCTCGACGATCGCCGCCTCGAAGACGCCGTGGGTGCTGGGGTAGGTGATCATCAGCGCGCCGAGGTCGGCGGCGTGCTCGGCGATCTTCGCCCGGAGGTCGCCGAGGTCGACGTTGCCGTGTTCGTCGGTGGCCACGACGACGACCCGGTAACCGGCCATGACCGCGCTCGCCGGGTTGGTGCCGTGGGCCGAGGCCGGGATGAGGCAGACCCGCCGGTTGCCCTCACCACGGGAGCGGTGCCAGCCGCGGATCGCGAGCAGCCCGGAGTACTCGCCCTGCGAGCCGGCGTTTGGCTGGAGGCTGATCGCGCTGAAGCCGGTGATCTCGGCGAGCCAGGCCTCGAGGTCGGCGAAGAGGCGGGCATAGCCGGGCAGGCGCGCAGGATCCGAGAACGGATGCACCCGGGCGAAGCCCTCGAAGCCGATGCCCATCATCTGGGTCGTGGCATTCAGCTTCATGGTGCAGGAGCCGAGCGGGATCATCGACCGCGTCAGGGTCACGTCCTTCTCGGCGAGCCGGAAGATGTAGCGGAGCATCTCCGTCTCGGACCGGTGGAGCGAGAAGACCGGATGGGTCAGGATCGCGTCCGTCCTGCGGTTGGCCGCCGGCAGCGCGGCCTCGGCGGCCTTCTCGATGCCGCTCGGGCTCGGTGCCGTTCCGCCGAAGGCCGCCAGGAGCGCGGCAACGTCGGCCTCGGAGGTCGTCTCGTCGCAGGCGACGGCGATGCCCGTCGCGTCGAGGCGGCGGACCTCGTAGCCGGCGCCGGCCGCGGCCTGGACGAGGGCGTCCGCCCGGGTCGGCATGCCGGCATCGATCGCGATCGTGTCGAAGAACGTCTCGTGGCGCCGCGCCAGGCCCTCGAGCCCGTCGAGGCCCGCGACGAGGGCCGCGGCCCGGGCATGGACCCGCTCGGCGATGGCCCGCAGGCCGTCGGGACCGTGCCAGGCGGCGTACATGCTCGCGATGACGGCGAGGAGGACCTGGGCGGTGCAGATATTCGAGGTCGCCTTCTCGCGGCGGATGTGCTGCTCGCGGGTCTGGAGGGTCAGCCGGTAGGCGGGCTGTCCGTCGGCATCGACCGACACGCCGACCAGGCGGCCCGGCAGCGATCGCTTGAACGCCTCGCGGGTGGCCATGAACGCGGCATGCGGGCCGCCGTTGCCCATCGGCACGCCGAAGCGCTGGCTGTTGCCGACGACGACGTCGGCGCCCTGGGCGCCGGGGCTCTCGAGGAGGACGGCGGCCAGCGGGTCGGTGGCCACGATGGCGAGGACACCGGCGGCATGGGCGGCCTCGATGTCGGCGGTCAGGGACCGGACCGCGCCGGATGAGCCCGGATACGAGAGGAGCATGGCGAACGGACGCCGGCCGTCGCCGGGCTCGGTGACGAGGGCGAGGAGCTCGGCCGGCGGCGCGACGACGACCTCGATCTCGAGGGCCCCGGCCCGCGTCCGGAGGACGCCGATTGTCTGGGGATGGGTGTCGGCGTCGACGAGGACGAGGTTGCCGTCGGCGACCGAGGAGACGCTGTGGGCGAGGCTGACGGCCTCGGCCGCGGCGGTTCCCTCGTCGAGGAGCGAGGCGTTGGCGATCTCCATCCCGGTCAGGTCGGCGATCGCGGTCTGGAAGTTGATGAGCGCCTCGAGGCGGCCCTGGGCGATCTCGGGCTGGTACGGCGTGTAGGCCGTGTACCAGGCCGGGTTCTCGAGGATGTTCCGCTGGATGACCGACGGCGTGATCGTGTCGTGGTAGCCCATCCCGATCATCGACCGGAGGGGCGTGTTGGCGCCAGCCATCGCCCGGAGGTCGGCGAGGACCTGGGCTTCGGAGCGAGGGGCACCCAGGTCCAGAGCGCTTCCGCGGTCGCGGAGAATCGCCGACGGGACGGTGGCCCGGATCAGGTCGTCGAGCGAGGCCCGCCCGATCGTCCGGAGCATCTCGGCGACGTCGGCCTCGTCCGGCCCGTTGTGCCGGTCGACGAACCCCGGCTCGGTGAAGGGATCGGACATCGGCGACAGCACCTCCTCGGTGCCCCGCTGTCCTGGTGCCTGAGAGCGTCCCCGCGGCGCATCTGCGACCGCAGGTTCCTCCGTCGGCGCGCGCTCGGCGGGATCGTTCCCGTCCGCAACGCTCTCCAGCGTCCCCATCCCTGCGCGGTCCCTGGTGCCTGAGAGGTTCCGGGCCGTTGCTCCGTCGGCGTCGCCGGTCACGGGCGAGGCTTCCGCCTCGCCTAGCCGGCGATCTCTCCCGCGCAGTTCGCCTGGGGGTTTCCGGGGGCATCGTACGCCCTGCCACCGAATCGTCCAGCCCGAGAGCGATCCCCGATCGTGACCATCGTCCCTTGCCCGATCCGTTGCCAGGCGGGAGACTGTGACCCGGCAGCGGCCGTCGCTCGCGGAGTTGGTCGAACACCGGGAGGTGGTCAGATGACCGGCAAGGCCGGAGATCGCATCGTCGTCGAGTCCGAGCGGGTCGGGCAGGCCACCCGCGAAGGCGAGATCCTCGAGGTCATCGAGGCGTCGTATGGGACCCGATACCGGGTTCGCTGGGACGACGGCCACGAGAGCACGGTCCGGCCGGCTGCCGGCAGCGCCCGGATCGTCAGCGCACCGAAGACGCGCCGCCGCGGCTGACTTCAGCGGGTCGTGGGTCACCCCGGCGATCCGGCCCGGCCAGGGACGGCTCGACGGCCACGCCGGGCTCGGCGGCCGTCTCCAGCCGGGCGGGACGGGCGCGCCGGGCAGGACGATCGGCACCCGCCGGCGATGGCGCCCCGACGTAACGGACATTGCCGCCGTCCGTCTCATGCATTGATCGACACGCGTCCACGCACAGCCCACGAGGCGCGCCATGAGCGTGACCACCACCTTCCGACGTCCCAGCCGTCGACAGGCTGCCGCGATGATGGCGACCGTCGCGGTCATCGCGATCTCGGCCGGGCTGGTGCTCCAGTCGCGACCTGGCTCGCCCGGCACCTCGCCGGGACCGTCCGGCGCGGCCACTGCGACCAGCCCGGCGGGCGCCGCCAGCGCCAGCCCGGAGCCGTGGGCCGCACTCACCCTCCTGGCGGTCGAACGAGCCGCGACCCTCGAGCCGGTCGAGTCCGACCCGTCCGGTATCGCCCCCGACACCGGCTTCACCCTGCGGAGCCTGACCGGCGAGCCGGCCGCGGCGATGGTGGCCCGCCTCGAAGTCTCGCCAGCGGCCACCCTGGAGGTCGTGACCGCGGACGAGCCCGGCACGGCCGCCGATCTTGTGCGCATCCGGCCGGCGACTTCGCTGGCCCCGAACCAGGGCTACCGGTTCACCCTCCGAACGCCCGACGGGGCCGTGGCGGGCTCATGGGCCTTTCGGGTCCGCGGCCCGATCGCCGTGTCGAGCACGATCCCCGGCAACGCGGCGGGCGACGTGCCGGTCGACACCGGGATCGAGGTCACCTTCAACCAGGCTGGCGTCGAGAGCATGGCCGGCCACTTCGCGATCGCGCCGGCAGTCGAGGGCCGGTTCGAAGAGCACGGGCTGACCCAGGTCTTCGTGCCCAGCTCCCTCGCGCCCGCAACGCTCTACACCGTGACGATCACGCAGGGCCTGGCCCGGAGCGGGACGGACCTGACCCTGCCGTCCGATGTCGTCTTCAAGTTCGAGACCCGCGGCGTGACGGATCCACCCCAGCCGATCCTGCCCGCCCGCGAGGTCGTCGAGACGAGTCCCGCCGAGGCCCCCGTCATGGCGGTCTACGTCCCGCCGCTCGACGATCGCGCCCCGCCGACGGAGATCGGGGTCAAGGCCTACCGCCTCCCGTCGGTCGACGCCGCGGCGACGGTCCTGGCCGACTTCCTCACCCAGCCCCACTGGACCCAGTACACGCGCCCGCACATGGTCACCCGGGGACTGCCCGTCGCCGCCACCTTCACCGCGGCGCTGGAGCCGTTCCGGGACGGCGACATCTTCGTCATCCGCTTCCCGGCGGCGCTCGAGCCGGGCTGGTACGTCGTGGAGCTGGGCGAAGCGTCCGCGGCCCAGGCGCTCCTGCAGGTCACCCGGGTGTCCGCCTGGGCCTCGATCCTGAGCGACCGGTCCGTGATCTGGGTCAACGACGTCGTCACTGGCACCGCCGTCGCCGACGCGACGGTGACGATCCAGGGCGGTGGCACGCTGGCCCGGAGTGACGCCTCCGGCCTGGCCATCGGTCGCACGCCGGCCGCGCTCGTTCCGCCCGCAGCGCAGGGCGGCAACGCCGATTCCGACTCGCCGCCCGAGACCGCGCCGATCCTCCGGGTGACCGCGCCATCGGGCGCGACGGTCCTCGTTCCATTCGGGGTGGCCGGCGACCTGGGGTACCGGGGCGAGTGGTATGAGAAGTCGACCCCCGCCAACGAGACCTACTGGTCGCTGCTGTACACGGATCGTGGGTTCTACCGGAGCGACGACCGGATCGATGTCTGGGGGTACCTGCGGGACCGCGACGACGGTCACGTGCCGGCCTCGGTCACCCTCCGCGTCGTCAAGGGCAGCAGCGGCCGCGACGTCGGCGCCCCGGCCATCGTCGAGACGACCGTGCGTACCGGCGCTGCGACCGTGCCGGCCGCCACCGTGGCCACGGGCGCGTACGGCGCCAGGCTCGAGCTGGCGGGCATGCCCACCGGCTGGTACACCCTCCAGGCTGTCGTGGACGGGGATGTCGTGGCCACGCTCTGGATCGAAGTCGCCGTGATCCGCAAGCCGGCCTACGAGCTTAGCCTCGTGCCGGATCAGCGGGCGGTCGTGGTCGGGACGGCCGTGGAGTGGACAGCGACCGCGACTTTTTTCGATGGCACGCCGGCCGCCCACGTTCCGCTCCGGTTCCGGGACCAGGCGTACGGCTCCGACATCGAGCGTGTCGCGACCACCGATGCCGCCGGCGTCGCGTCCGTGACCCTTGCCGCGAGGGCGCCGTCGTACGGCGGCGACGGCGGTCGCTGGGAGGACTCCGAGAGCTGGTACGTCGACGTGCAGCCGACCGGTCCGGAGAGCGGCGCGATCTACGGCCAGGCGACCGTCCTCGTGTTCCCGACGGCCTACGCCCTGCGGGCATCCGGGACCCTGACGAACAGCACGCTCGGTGTGACCGGGACCCTCAACCTGGTCGATCTGGCCGCCGTGGACCGGTCGCTCGGGGCCGGGACCTGGGAGGGCCTGGTCCCAGGCGCGGGCCTCGGTGCGGTCGTGCCCGGCAAGCCGATCAGTGTGGCGGTCACCGAGCTGATCACGGTTCGGACCAGGGTGGGTGACGATTACGACTTCATCGACAAGGTGGTCCGGCCGCGCTACGAGTACACGACGACGCGCAAGGCGCTGGCCACCCTCCGGGCGACCTCGGTCGGGGACGGGTCCTTCGCCCTGTCGCTCGCCGTGCCCGATACCAGCCACCTGTACGAGATCATCCTGACCACGACCGACGATCGGGGCCGGGTCCAGGCCCGGAGCCTCGTCGTCGGCCAGGACGTTGAGGATGCCTGGTGGCAGGACCGGGGGCCTGTCTTCGAACAGGCCGATGGAACGCTCGCCGGCTCGACCGAGTTCCGGATCGGCGACCAGCTCACCTGGACGATCACCGACGCCCGTGAGGCCGCACCGTCGGGCGCCGGCGACCGTTATCTCTACGTCGTCGCCCAGCGGGGCCTCCGGAGCACCCATATCACGACCTCGTCGACCTTCCGCCATGCCTTCGCCGAGGCGGACGCCCCGGGCATCTTCGTCCTCGGCATCCGGTTCACCGGCACGACCTATGCGCCCAAGGCCGCCAGCTGGGCCTGGTTCGACGAGGAGGAGCGCGCCATCGAGGTCACCGTCCGCGCCGATCGGGCCCGCTATCGACCCGGCGAATCCGTCACCCTGACGGTGACGACGACCGACGCCGACGGCGATCCCGTGGCCTCGACCGTCGAACTCCAGGCGGTCGACGAGAAGCTCTACGCAATCGGTGGGGCGTCGACCCCCGAGCCCCTCGGCGACCTCTACGCCAGTGTCGACAGCGGCATCCTCCGGATGACCTCGACCCACCAGATGCCGACCAGGGTGGGGCCGGAGGGCGAGGGCGGCGACACGACCGGCGGCGGTCCGCGCAGCGACTTCCGCGACACCCTGTTCGTCTCGACGGTGTCGACCGACGCCGCGGGCAAGGCCTCGCTCACGGTTGGCCTCTCAGACGACCTCACCTCGTGGCGCGTGACCGCGACGGCGATCACGGACGCGCTCCAGGCGGGTGTCGGCGAGCTGCTCGTCCCGGTGGGCCTGCCGTTCTTCGTTGAGGCGACGGTCGCCGACTCGTACCTCGTCTCGGATCGGGCCGCGGTCCAGCTGCGCGCCTTCGGGAGCGAGCTGCGGGCGGGCGATCGCGTCGAGTTCACGATCTCCTCGGCGAGCCTCGAGATCACCGCAACGAAGGTCTCCGGCTCGGCCTTCCAGCCAGTGTGGTTCAGCCTGCCGGTCCTCTCGCTCGGGCGCCATGCGCTCGACGTGAGCGCGACGACGACCCGCCTCGGCGCCGACGGCAAGCCGCTTGGCGACCGACTCCTGGCCCGCTTCGACGTCATCGGGTCGCGCCTGACCGAGGTCCAGGCGGCCTACGGCACGCTCGGCGACCTGCCCGATCCTCCGGCATCGGCCGGCATCACGACCTACACCTTCAGCGACGCCGGGCGGGGCCGCTACCTGCCCCTCCTCCGGGAGCTGCTCCAGCCGGCCGGCCCGCGCCTCGACCGGTCGCTGGCACGGTGGGTTGCCCGCTCGGTCCTGATCGACGAGTTCGGGTACGACCCGGCCGACCTCCCCGAGGTCGAGCTCAACCTCTCCGCCTACCCGAGCGGGACGATGTCGGATGGCAACGGCAACGACATGACCGGAACCGGCCTGCTGCCCTACGGCGGGGTCGATCCGTGGGTCGCGGTCCGCGTCGTGATCGGCGCGCCCGAGGCCTGGGCCGGCGCGGACATCCGGACGACCTTCGAGGACATCCGCGACGCGCCCTCGACCGAGCGCGACCTGGCGATCGCGGCGGTCGCGGCCCTGGCCGCCCTCGGCGAGCCGGTCGGGGCCGACCTGGAGTCGATTCGGGCGCTGCCGGACCTGACGACCGGGGAGCGGATCCATCTCGCCCTCGGGTTCGCGGCCATCGGCGACGACGCTGCGGCCCTCGAGATCGAGCGGGAGCTCCTGGCCGAATCCTGCGAGCGCCTCGGCGAATGGGTGCGACTGCGGGCCGGCACGAGCCTCGACGAGACGCTCGAGGCGACCGCCCGGCTCAGCCTCGTCGCCGCGAGCGTCGGCGACCCGCTCGCCGCGGCGATGGCCGAGTACGTGGCCGCCAACCCGAGCCGCGAGGCGACCTACGCCCTAGAGCTCGCCGCAATCGCACGCCGGATGATCGCGCGGAGCCCGGCCGTCGATGCCTCGTTCGCCTATTCGATCGGCGGCCAGCGTCGGGTGGTCGAGCTGGCGGGCGGCAGGACCTTCAGCCTCGAGCTCACCGCCGGCCAGGTCGCCGACCTCGACCTCGAGCGCCTGTCGGGGGCCGTCGGGGTGACGATCGAAGCCCACGTCGCGGTAGATGTCGCCGACCTCGACCCTAGCCCGGACGTGGCCCTCAAGCGCGCCGCTCCGTCGGGCCCGATCCCGGCAGGACGGCTCGTGGTCGTGGACCTGGTGGCGACCATCGGGGCCGGCGCTCCCAGGAGCGTCTGCTACGAGGTCGTCGAGCAGGTGCCCTCGGGGCTGGCGCCTGTCGAGGACACGTACTTCGGGGACGACACCGGGATCACCACGCCGTTCCGCGTATCGGGCCAGGAGGTCGTGTTCTGTGCCGGGAAGGACGTCGACGGCGAGGACAGCGTCCACCTCCGGTACGTGGCTCGGGTCGTCGGCGAGGGCACCTACACCTGGGAGCCCGCAGTCATGCAGCTCAGCGGGGCGCCCGAGATGCTGGCGTTCGTGCCCCGAACATCCATCGTGGTGGGGGCGCCCTGATCGAATGCGGTCAGGCCGATCCTGATCGCACCCGCGTCACGGCAGCGCCTCGGCCCGCTCGGCGTCGTCCAGAAGTTGGCGCCCGGGTGGGTTGACCGTGCCGCTCGACGGGCAGCCCGCCGCAAGGCCGGTCCCGCATTCCATGCAGATCGCACCGGGCCGGTTCTCGGTGCCGCAGGTCGAGCAGTTCACGTCGGCGGTGCCTCGCTGGCGGCCCCGTCTAGAACGAGGCGAGCCCTGAGGATAGACGTAGAGGGCGCCCGTTCGGGCGCCCTCTACACTCCGGCTCGGGGTCGGTTCGGCGTCAGCCGCGCGGCATCCGGGTCGCGGCAATGGCCGCGGCCTCGACCCATGCGTGATCGCGAAGCACCGCCCGCCGCTCGGCGTTGCCCGCAGTGAAGGCGCGCTCCGTCGCGGGCGCCTCAAAGTCGACCGCGATCCGGGGACTGGCCGCAAGCTCCAGTGGAGCGACGGCCGAGGCGGCCCGCGTCAGCGCCGGCAGCCCTCTCGCCAAGGTCGTCATCCCGTTCCTTCCTTCCGTTTCTCGTTCGTGGCCACTTTGACCTCGAAACTCTCGATATCAAGAGATTAGAGGGAATGAAACCCGATGTCAAGAGGTTCGATGTAAACATACTTGACATCGAGGAGTCGACGAGGGAGACTGATCGCGCCATGGCAGCCAAGGCGCCCGCACGCGATCAGGTCGACGAGATGCTCGACGTCTGGGCGCGCGAGATTCCGGGGCTCGACAGGCTGACCGAGGGGATCATCGAGCGGATCCAGATCCTCGCCTGGAATTTCAACCAGGTCCTCGACGAGACGCTCGTCGAGTACGACCTCGATCGCCGCGAGTTTCATCTCCTCGGCAAGCTCCGCAAGTACGGCCCGCCCTATCGAACCTCGGCGGGCCGGCTCGCCGCCGACCTGCGGCTCTCCAGCGGCGCCATGACGAACCGCCTCGACCGGATGGAGCGGGCCGGCCTGATCCGCCGCCTGCCCGATCCCCACGACCGGCGGGGCACGATCGTCGAGCCAACCGATCTCGGCCTG
>MGOD01000092.1:43798-44668 GCA_001795245.1 Chloroflexi bacterium RBG_16_70_13 | reverse complement strand
CGGGGCGTCGGCGCGCCGCGAGGCCGCCGCGACCGGCGTGCTCAGCGATGACGCCAGGGAGCGGCTCCACGACCTGCTCCGCGACCTGATGGTGGCCTTCCCGGACTGGCGCCAGAAGAAGCACGCCCAGCCCGTCGTCGAATTGGACGAGTAGCCCGCGATCCCAGGCGGGACTCTCCCGTCAGCTGGCCCGGGGCGCGACCGAGGTGGGAGCGATCGCCCGGCGGCGCGTGGTCACGGCGATACCGAGCAGGATCCAGCCGAGGCCGTTGAGGGCGATCCCGACCTGTGACGCCGGCAGGAAGAGCCACCCGAGCTCCCCGTCGATGAGCCCCAGGTAGCCCATGCCCGAGAACGCCCCGACAGACCCGACCGCCAGGGCGAGCGCACCCCAGCGGGCTCGGGACCTCGAACCGAGCAAGGCCAGGCCGAGGGCCCCGTCGGCCCACCACATCGCGACGCCTGCCCAGTTGAAGATCTCGCGGAACTCGGGATCCGGAACCGGATAGACGGGGCGGTCTGCCGACAGGACGACCATCACGAGGTACCAGCCGTTGGCGGCCATCGCGAGGGCCGCCACGCTGCGCTGGAAGCGGCCCCACTCCGCACCTGCGCCCCAGCGTAGGATCGCGGCCGCGATCGCCATAGCCCCCGCGTTGAACAACACCAGGCGTCCGAGGTTGAACTTCTCCGGGACGATCGACAGGACGGGGAGCCACACCGAGAGGAGCAGCAGACCGCCGACGATCCCAAGCAGACCCAGCGTCTTCATGACCGCCGACGCCGGACGGGTCAGCGAGTGGGCCACTCGGCGCGCGTCGAGATGCTCGGCCGGGGCCGTCAGGGCGATGTCGGCGAGGATCCGGAGCC
>MGOD01000092.1:43461-43788 GCA_001795245.1 Chloroflexi bacterium RBG_16_70_13 | reverse complement strand
CCCCGGTCCCGCCACGGCCGCCACGACCGTCGCGGGCGTCGCGCATCACGTCACCGAAGAGCTGGACGAGCTCGTCGCGGAAGCGGGCACGGAACGGCCCGGGATAGAGCCGGAGGAGGGCCCGATAGACCCGTTCGTGGGACGCCGGCGGGGTCACGTCGGAGGCACCTCCAGGACCCAGCGCCGGGACGCCTGCACGAGGGTTTCGAAACGTCGCACCTCGGCGGCCGCCACCGTCCGGCCCAGCACCGTCAGGCGGTAATACCGGCGGCGCTGGTCGTCGAGCTCGGGGTCCGGCCGCTCGTCACTCTCCTCGATGAGGCCGTC
>MGOD01000092.1:42075-43418 GCA_001795245.1 Chloroflexi bacterium RBG_16_70_13 | reverse complement strand
GCCCGAGCCGGATCGCGCCGTCGGTGATCCGGGCGACCTCGGCCATGATCGCGTAGCCGTGCCGCTCCTCCGGCCCGATCGCGAGGAGGACGTGGACCGCCGTCCGCGAAAGCGGTGGCGCGGCGGGCGGGCGATGGACGGCTTCCATGCCGCCAAATGTATCAACTCTTGATATATTGTCAAGCGATACATCTGGCGGACGGCCTGAGCGGCTCCCCCGGCGCCAGGCTCGCGGCGGGATCAGCCGGCGATGGCCGCCAGCGTGGTGCCCCACTGCCGAGCCCGCTCGAGCTCGCCGTCCTTGAGCGGCCCGGTCTGGCCGGCGACGATGAAGTGCTCGGCCTTGACGGCCGGGGCGTAGCCCGCCCTCGCCAGCTCGCGGTCGATGACCGACGCGGCGCTGCCGGGCGACCAGCGAATCTTCGTGTCGAACGCGGCCGACCGCCCGTTGCCGGCCGGCAGGTGCTCCAGCCACGACCGGAGCGTCGGCGTGGAGAGGTCGGGCGCCGGAACCGTGTCGGTCCTGATCCCGGCCCGCATCCGGTCGTTGGGCAGCGAGAAGCCCTGGATCGGCGCACCCGCGACTATGAGCGTCGCGTCGGCGACGACGTCCGGCGTCGCCTCGGCGGTCGAGAGCGCGCGGGCCTCGGGCCCGATGCCCTCGGCGATGGCCCGCGCAACGGCGGCGGTGTTCCCCCAGATCGATTCGTAGACGACGACGGCCTTCATCAAGGCAACCTCCAGGTGGTCTGCTCGAAGGTCCATCGTCGGCGCCGTCCAACCCGCCGAGGAAGTGCCGCGTCGCCCGTCCTCGGGGGGCCGACGCGCCCGCCGTGCGGGCGACACGGTCATCCGAGGGCGCGGCAGCAGAACGGATACCGCGACGACGCCGTTCGGTCGAGCTCGCCGGAGGCATCGGACGCCGCGTCGTCGGCCCGGACAGAACGCGGGTTCCGCCGGACCCGCGAGCAGGCATGCGCCAGCGGCCAACGGCTCGACTCGCCGACCGCGCGCCTCGCCCGATGGACCTCGGCCAACTCCCGGACGATCTCCGCCCATCCGAGCGAAGAGCGTTCGGCGGGCTGCATGGATCGTGGACGCTGTTGCATGGCGCGCTCCCGGCTCCCTACTCGACGCTCGTGACGACGAACAGCTCGCGGCAGCGGAGCTGCTGGAGCTCCGGCGATTCCCGATAGGCGAGCTCATCCGGCTGGGCCCGCTCGCACGTCGTCGATGTGTCGTCATCGAAGTGGCCGGTCACCGTGATCAGGGTTCCGGTCGGGATCGACTCGCCGAGCGATGGATCGATCGCGATCGGCAGGGCGCCGTCGAGGCCGTCGGGT
>MGOD01000092.1:37376-42064 GCA_001795245.1 Chloroflexi bacterium RBG_16_70_13 | reverse complement strand
GCCGTACAGCCGCCACGGGGTGAACTTCGCGAGCCACGCCGGCGTGCCCTCGACGGCGCCGAGGTTCCCTTCGTCGACGGCGAGGATGGCGATCGCTGATTGGAGGGTGATGTCGCGGTCTCCGTAGCACCGGAGCCGCTCGAAGGGCTTGATCAGGACGAGGTCCAAGATGCTCGGCTCGCCCGGACAGGCCGGCTGAACGATCCGGACGAGCGGCCGCGTGCCGTCGGTCGACGGGATCCAGACGAACTCCGCGGGGTACGACGTGCCCGGCTGCGACTCGACCTGGTACCACTCGTACCCCGCGTGCGTGATCGGCCCGGCCACGACTCCGTAGCGGTAGCCGGGCTGGGCGTCGTAGGCGAGCCGGTCGCCGATCGCTGGGAGTGGGTTCGCGTAGATGGCCTGGATCGGGCCGCTGGTCTGGGGGACTCCGGGCGGGAGGACCTCGACGATCGAGCCGAGCGGGATCTCGAATGGTCCGTCGACGGGCGGCGGCAGCACACCGACGGTGCCCGGCACCAGCAGGTCCTCCGCGGGCACGAGCTGACCCTGGCTGGACGCGGCGATGCCGTTCGCATCGAAGCTTGCGAACCAACCCCACTCGCCTGTCGGATAGCCGTCGCCGGCCTCCCATGAGACGACGAGGGTCGCGTACCAGGTCTCGAACGACGTTGGCTCCACGGTCGTGGTGCAGGTCACCGCCACCGGCGCGGCGAGGCGACCGTCCGGTCCGTAGTCGTGGAGCAGGTCGTCGATCACAGCCTCGGCCGCGCCGGGCGAGCGCGGGAAGCAGCCGAAGAGGTCGCTGCCTCGCCATAGCCGCGTCTCACGGTCGATGGCGTCGAGAATGCGGGCGAGCGCGACATCGCGCGTCGCGAGTTCGAGGGACGGCGGATGATAATCGAACCGGAGCGATCTGGCGATCGCGTCGGCCTGGGGTCGCAGCGCCTCGAGATCCGGTCCGCGAAGCGTGAGCTGGATGTACCAGGGCCCGGGGTTGCCGCCTGGTGCGAAGACAATCCACGTGCGGACCTCGTCCGCGCCCGGCGTCACCGATGTCGGCGAGACGACGAGCTTCGCCGGTAGCCCGTCGATCGTCTCCGTCCAGCCGTCCTCGTCCGTCGGGGCATAGAAGCCGAACTCCGGGTTGTCGCCCCCGAAGAACAGGTCGGCGTCGAAGTCCCCGATCGGGCCGACGGCGATCGCCTGGGGCATGCCCCCGGCAACCACGATCCGAGTCTCGCCGGCCTCCATCGGTCGGCCGATGACGCAGTCGAGGATCCGATCCTCGAGGCCGACGACAGTGCCGTCCTGGATCGGTGGCAGCTCGACCAGGTTGCCGGAGCTCGACGGATACGGTGTCGGCTCGACGTAGGCCTCGACCTCGTCCGAGGCGCAGCCGTCGACGCCGGCGCTCGAGACGACGAGCACCGTGTTCGCGCTGCTCTGGTCGAAAGGATCCGGCTCCGTCAGGCGAATCCAGTTCTTCGGATAGTCGATCGTTATCCCATCGCCGCCGAACACGGCATTCGGATCGAACGGGTTCGTCAGGCGGTCGAGGCGAAGAGCGCCCGTCGCGATCGCCCCGACGAGCGCGCCCAGCAGGAGCAGGATCGCCGTCACCAGGCGCGGCGACGGGAAGCCGATCGCGCGGCCCGTTCGGCCGGAGCCGACGCGTCCTCGGACCGCTCCGAGCCCCGGGCTCGTGATCGGCAGGACGAGCGCCGGAAGGATCGCCGGCTCGTCTGGTGCGGGGAGGCGGAGGCGCCGCTCGATCTCGAGGGTGGTCATCGCTCGTCTCCTCCCAGCTCGCCGACGGTCGAGCGCAGGCGCTCGACGCCCCGGCTGGCATAAGTGCGGGCGGACGCTGTCGTGATCCCCATGACCTCGCCGATCTGCTCGTACGACAGGTCGGCGCGGTAGCGAAGGTAGAGGGTGGTCCGCTCCCGGGCCGGCAGCCGGTCGACCAGCGGCCAGAGCGACAGGCGATCGTCGACCGCATGGGTCATCGATTCGCGATGGCCCGGGCTAAGTCGGCCGACGAGCTCACGGACCCGGCGCCCGAGCCGGTGCTGGTCCATGACCAGCCGGTAGGCAACCCGGAAGACCCAGGCGTCGCCGTCCTCGATGTAGGTCCCGTTCGTCAGCTCGCGCCAGAGGCGGAGGTGGGCCTCCTGGACGACGTCGGCGGCCTGCTCGTCGCTCGCCCCGAGTCGGCGGGCGAGGCCCCAGAGCTCGCGGCCGCGCCGCTCGTAGTGCTCGGTGACGCGGCGGGCGACGAGATCTGCTGACTCCCCGACCGCGCCTGCCGCGATGCCCCGAGCCACGTTCATGCCCTACCGACGCAGGACCCAGGCGAAACGCAGCGCGACCTCGCGCGATGGGCCCGGCTGATCGTGACATGCCGGGCAAGACGGGATCGCCGAGGGTCAGCGCTCCTGGATGGTGGTCGGGGCGCCGTGGATGGCGGGGATCGTGCCCAGCCGGCCGGCCTGGTAGTCGGCGACGGCCTGCATGAGCTCCTCGCGCGTGTTCATCACGAACGGGCCCATCCAGGCGACCGGTTCGCGGATCGGCCGGCCGCCCAGGATCAGGACGTCCAGATTCGGGCTGCGTGACTCCTGCCGGCCGATCGGCAGGGCCGAGACGGTCAGGGCGTCGCCGGGGCCGAAGACCGTCAGCTGGCCGGCCTGGACGGAGACGGGCTCGGGGAGGCCGGGCATCGACGCGCCGACGGTCCCGAGGCCGGCCATGACGTAGACGAGCGCGTTGTAGTCCGCCCGCCACGGGATGGACAGGCGGGCCCCCGGGCTGAGCGTCGCATGGACGAGCGTCATCGGCGTGTACGTCGACCCCGGGCCGGCGAGCCCGGCGACATCGCCGGCGATGACCCGGACCAGGGCGCCGCCGTCGGGCGACGTGGCGAGGGCGACCTCGCCGGCCCGGATGTCCTGGTAGCGCGGTGCCGAGAACTTCTGGGCCGAGGGCAGGTTCACCCAGAGCTGGAAGCCATGGAACAGGCCGCCCTTCGCGACGAGCCACTCGGGCGGCTTCTCGATGTGGAGGATCCCGGCGCCGGCCGTCATCCACTGAGTGTCGCCGTTCGTGATGACACCCCCGCCGCCGTTCGAATCGCTGTGCTCGAAGACGCCGTCGATCATGTAGGTCACCGTCTCGAAACCGCGGTGCGGATGCCAGGGCGTGCCCTTCGGCTCGCCCGGCGCGTATTCGACCTCGCCCATCTGGTCGAGGTGGACGAATGGGTCGAGCTCGGCGAGGTCGACGCCCGCGAACGCCCGGCGGACCGGGAAGCCCTCGCCCTCGAAGCCGCTCGGGGCAACGGTCACGCCCTTGACCGGGCGCTGGCGGGCAATGAGCTGATCCGGCTCCGGGATCCGGGGCAGGACGGTGATGTCGTCGACGGTGACGGCGGGCACGGGACTGGTTCCTGACTGGCCGATGGCCTGGCTGCGATCCGGCGTGATCGGGCGGGACGCTCGACCACTTGCGTGATCACGCAAATGGTTGCGCAGTCAACGAATGTTGTCAAGCCCTCCGGACTGGCGGCCGATCGTCAGGCGGTCCGTCCCAGGATCTCCGTCAGCATCGCCACGAACTTCGGTTCGTCGGCGTCCATCGCGAACTGGACGTTGGCCGGCCTGCCGCTCCGGAACCGGAAGTCGCAGACGGTCCGGCCGACCGAGAGTTCGCCGCCGGTCTCGACGTCGACCGGGATGAAGTACGCCGTGACGATCGTGGGATCGATGACCGCGCAGACCGCGAGGGCGTCATGGACCGGCGCAGCGCCGGCCCGGTGCATCGGTTGGGTGGCGTCGTAGCCGTCGATCCGCTTCTCGACGAAGCGGGCGGCGGCCTCGCCCGCCGGCGTGCCGAGGGCTCGAAGGGCCCGGCAGTCATCGAGCGAGACGAGGGCCCGATGGGTGGCGTCGAGGGGGATCATCCGGATCTGGCGGCCGCAATTCACGACGATCCGGGCGGCCTCGGGGTCGAGCCAGATGTTGAATTCGGCCGAGGCCGTCGAGTTCCCGTGGTCGTGGGCGCCGCCCATGATCACGATCTCGGGGATCTTCTCGAGGATGGCCGGCTCCTTCTGGATCGCCGTCGCGATGTTCGTCAGCGGCCCGACCGGGACGAGCGTGATGTCGCCGTCCGAGGCCAGGAGCGTGTCGATGAGCCAGTCGACAGCGTGGCCGGGCTGGAGCCGGGCACGGCTGTCGGCGCCGCGTGGCGGCAGGTCGAGGAGGTCGCCGTGGATCCGGCTCGCGGGGTTGAGCTGGGTCGCCTGGGACCGGGCGAGCGGCCGGCTCATGCCCTGGCGGACGGGGATCTCGGGCCGTCCGATCCAGTCGAAGACCCGGAGCGTGTTCTCGGTGCAGTTGTGGACCGCGGTGTTGCCGTTGACGGTCGTGGCCCCGATGAGCTCGAGGTCAGGGCTGAGGGCGGCGACCATGAGGGCGACGGCGTCGTCCGTGCCGGTGTCGACGTCGAGGATGACCTTCGTGGGCATGCCCGGGAGTGTGCCATCCCGGCGCCGATCTCGGGGGGTGTGCGCGACGATATGACCACACTCTGGCGATTCGGGCGGCGTCGTCTCGATCGCATGACTGTCGGCGTCATTCCCGACGGCTCGTCCGCGACGACGACGGGTGCCGGGCTCTCGTCGG
>MGOD01000092.1:35992-37369 GCA_001795245.1 Chloroflexi bacterium RBG_16_70_13 | reverse complement strand
TGTATGACGCCGACGGTCATACGCCGGACGACCTCGCGTCGAGTGGCCGATTCCGGTCATACCGCGCTCCGCGTGATGGCGTGGACGCGCCGACCGATCGTCGGACTCAGCGTCTCGCCCGTACGGCCTGGAGGGCCGCCCAAACCCGGTCTGGCGTCGCGGGAAGCCGGGTGATCCGGGCGCCGGTCGCGTCGCGGATCGCGCCCAGGATCGCGGGCGCGGTCGGAACGAGGGCCGGTTCCCCCACCCCCTTTGCACCATAGGGCCCGGAGGGCTCGGGATCCTCGATGAGGATCGTCTCGATCTCCGGCGCGTCACCGATCGTCGGGATGAGGTAGTCGTGGAGGTTCTCGGTCCGGCCCGGGACATAGGCCTCCATGAGGGCGAGGCCGAGGCCCTGGGCGATGCCGCCATGGATCTGGCCCTCGACCTGGGTCGGGTTGATCGCCCGGCCGACGTCGTGGGCGGCGACGATCCGGAGGACCCTGGTCGTCCCGAGCTCGAGGTCGACCTCCACGAGGGCGACCTGGGCGCCGAACGCGTACGTCTCGTAGGGAACTCCCTGGCCGTCCGCATCGAGAGGGGTCGTCGTCGGGTCGAACGACCCGGTCCCGACGAGCACCGCGGCATCGTCGGCATGACCGACACGGACCTCCGGCAGCTCCTCGAGATCGATCGACACCGCGGCGTGCTCCGGCTCGCGGACGACGGCCCGCCCGTCCCCGAGCTCGATGGTCGCGTCGGGGCCGACCTCGGCGAGGCGGAGCAGCTCGCGCCGCAACGCTTCGCCGGCGAGCCTCGCGGCATTGCCCGAGACGAACGTCTGGCGGCTCGCCGAGGACTTGCCGGCGTCCCTCGTCCGGTCTGTATCCCCGGTCACGAGGCGGACCGTGGCCACCGGCACCCCGAGCGCGTCGGCGGCGATCTGGACCAGGATCGTGGACGCGCCCTGCCCAATATCCACGGCACCGGAGTAGAGCGTTACCACGGCAGAGCGATCGAGGCCCAGCTGGATCGTCGAGGGATTCGCGATCGAGGTGTTGCCGATGCCGTACCACATCGCCCCGACGCCCACGCCCCGGCGCGAGGGGTCGCCCCGCCTCGCCGCGTCGTCATTCCACCCCTGCGCCTCGGCCCGCAGCCGCGCCCAGCGTGGCCGCAGGGCATCCAGGCATGCCGTGAGCCCCGCGCTCGCCCGGAGCACCTGGCCGCTCGCCGTCACCGACCCGGCCCGGAGGGCATTGCGGTGCCGGAGCTCCAGGGCGTCGATCCCGAGCTGCGCGGCGAGGTCGTCCATGAGCGCCTCGTGGGCGATCGCGGCCTGGGGGACGCCGAAGCCACGGAACGCACCGGCGGGCGGGTTGTTGGTGTGTATCG
>MGOD01000092.1:35801-35949 GCA_001795245.1 Chloroflexi bacterium RBG_16_70_13 | reverse complement strand
TGGACGGGCACGCGATTGGCGACGGTCGGGCCCCAGGACGCGTAGGCGCCGGTGTCGAAGTCGCCGTGGAAGCGGAACGCGGTCAGGTGACCCGCGGCGTCCGCGGCCGCGCTGGCCCGGATCCGGGCGGGGTGGCGCTTCGGGCTCG
>MGOD01000092.1:34949-35784 GCA_001795245.1 Chloroflexi bacterium RBG_16_70_13 | reverse complement strand
CGGGTCCAGACGGCCCGGACGGGCCGGTCCAGGAGCCACGCCGCGGTAGCGACGAGGCCGTGGACGCCGAGGTCGAGCTTGCCGCCGAAACCGCCGCCGCAGGCCGTCGGCACGATCCGGACCCGGTCCGGGCCGAGCCCCAGGATGAGGGCCACCTCGTCACGGTCCATGTACGGCGCCTGGGTGCTGACCGTGACCTCGATGCGGTCGCCGACCCGCCGGGCCCAGCCGGCCTCGGGCTCGATGTAGGCGTGCTCGACGAAGGTCGTCTCGACCTCGATACCGGCAACCGCTGCGGCCGCGGTCCCGGCGAAGCCGGCCTCGACGTCGCCGCGGGCGAGCCGGCCGGTGACGAGGATGTTGCCGGGTGCATGGTCGTGGAGATCCGGAGCGCCGGGTGCGGTCGCGGCATCGATGTCAGCGAGCGGGGCGAGCGGCTCCCAGGCGATCGGCACCTCCGCGTCGTCGATCGCATCGAGGACGGCTTCCTCGCCGACGAGGGCACAGACCGCCTCGCCGCGATGGCGGACCAGGCCCTCGGCGAGGACCGGCTGATCCTTGCCGGTCGGGTAGATCCCGTACCGGTTCTGGCCGGGGATGTCGGCCGCCACGAGGACCTTCACCAGACCCGGATGCCGGGCGTGGAGCGCGTCCAAGTCGCCGATCGTGAAGCGGGCCCGGGCGTGGGGCGAGCGCACCGCCCGGACGGCGAGCATGCCCTCGGGTCGCTCGTCGGCGCCGAAGCGGGCCGTCCCGTCGACGCAACCGATGCCATCGACCTTCGGGAGGCGGGCGCCCACCGCACCCCCGGCGGCCGGGCTCGGCTCGCGGGTTG
>MGOD01000092.1:34768-34929 GCA_001795245.1 Chloroflexi bacterium RBG_16_70_13 | reverse complement strand
ACGCCCGTCGTCGCCACCGCCTCCACGATCTTGCGATAGCCGGTGCAGCGGCAGAGGACCCCGCCGAGCGCGTCACGGACCTCGGCGTCGGTGGGTGCCGGCCTACGCTCGAGGAGGTCGTCCGCGGCCATGAGCATGCCCGGTGTGCAGATCCCGCACTG
>MGOD01000092.1:32983-34562 GCA_001795245.1 Chloroflexi bacterium RBG_16_70_13 | reverse complement strand
GCAGTCGCCTGCGTCACAGCCGATCTTCGTGCCCGTCAGCCCCAGGTCGTCGCGCAGGACGTCGGCCAGGCGCCGCATCGGATCGACCTCGACGTCGACCGCCCGGCCGTTCACCGAGAAGGCGATCCAGGCGGTCACGAGGCGAGTTCCTCGAGGGCCCGCCGGACGAGGATGAGGGCCGCCTCGCGGCGGTAACCGGCCGTCCCCCGGACGTCGTCGATCGGGCTGAGCGACCCGAGGTGGTCGGCCCGCACGATGTCGCCGATCCCGCGCTGGAGCCGCTGCCCGGCGAGCTCCGCCTCGAGGTCCGAGATCCGCCGCGCGACCGGCGAGCAGGCGCCGACCGCGAGCCTTGCCGCGGTGATGCGCCGCCCGGCATCGCGGACCACGACGGCGGCGACCATCGCGATCGAGATGACGAGGTAGGCCCGCGCGCCGAGCTTGAGGAACGTCGAGGTCGCCCGCGTTCCCGGCTCGGCGGGACTCCCTCCCACCTGATCAGGCACGAACAGGCCCGAGACGAGCTCATCGGGCGCCCGGACCGTCGTCCGGTTCCCGGTCACGAACTCACCGATCGGCACGCGGCGCTCGCCCCGGACCGAGATCAGCCGGACGATCGCGTCGAGGGCCAGGAGGTTCGGGATCCCGTCGGCCGCCGGCGAGGCGTTGCAGACGTTGCCGACGATGGTGGCGCGGTTCTGGATCTGGAGCCCGCCGACAGCTCGGGCGGCCCGCCTCAAACCGTCGAAGGTAGCCGGCAGCGGCCGCTCGACGAGGTCCGTCCAGGTGGCCCCGGCCCCGATCCACCAGCCGCCGTCGTGCGCGGCGATCTCCCGGAGGCCGCTCAGGGCGGAGATGTCGAGGACGTCCTCGTCGGCAACCCGCCCGACCCGCGCCGGGTAGTGGTCCGTGGCTCCCGCGACGACGACCCGAGGACGTCCCTCGGCGACGCCCTGGGCCAGCGCCTCGAGCGCGGTCGGCAGCTCCGCAGGTCGGAGGTAGCTGGCCACCACGACCCCGCTCGGCCTAGGCGGTCACGAGCGGCAGGACCTGCTCGGCGAGCACGTCGAGCCGTGCCGGGTCCCAGTCCAGCGGGTTGAGGACGAGGTGGTCGACGCCCCCGAGGGCATCGATCTTGGCCCGGATCTTCGCGGCCACGGCCTCGGCCTCGCCCAGGAGGTAGAACTCCTGCCAGTAGTCGAGGTCCATGCCCGAGTAGACCGAGAAGAACGGGGCCGCCGCCTCGGGCGGCTCACCGGGCCGAAGGACGTGGACGAAGTTCGAGTAGACCTTCGACAGCTCGTCGGGCCGGCGACCGAGCTCGACCATGTACCCGTGGATCGCCTCGAGGTCGCCGGCCACCATCCCGGCCGTGGCCGAGGAATGCGGGACCCAGGTCGTGGCGAACCGCGCGATCCGGCGGAGGACCGGCTCGATCGACGGCACCGCCTGGCCGTAGATCCGCTCCGAGGGCTGGGTGCCGCCGCCGATCCAGATCGGCGGGTGGGGCCGCTGGGCCGGCTTCGGCTCGAGGGTCAGGTTCCGGAAGCGGTAGAACTCGCCGTCGTACGAGACGTCG
>MGOD01000092.1:31397-32899 GCA_001795245.1 Chloroflexi bacterium RBG_16_70_13 | reverse complement strand
AACTCAGCCTCGTTCCAGCCGACGCCGACCCCCAGGATCGATCGCCCGCCCGAGAGGACGTCGAGGGTGGCCCACTCCTTGGCGAAGGCGACCGGATCGCGGAACGGCAGGACGAGGACCATCGTCCCGAGCCGGATCGTGCGGGTGACGCCGGCCAGGGCGCTGAGGAGGGCGACCGGCTCCAGCCACGCGACGCGATAGGCGGGCCGGGCGACGAGGAGATGATCGATGAGCAGCGCCGTCTCGAAGCCGAGGTCCTCGGCGTGGCGCAGGTAGGCGCCCATCTCGCCGAGCGACGGGGTCCCCTCGGCGAGGGCGAAGGACGGGAGCCGGAGACCGATCTTCATCGTGGGGCGCACTCCTGGTGACTGGTCAATGGCCCCCCGCGGCCGATCCCCCGCCGCCGACGACCTCGGCCGTCCGGGCGGCCGGCGCCGTGTTCCGGCTCCGCCCGATCCGGACCTCGCCGTCGATGAGGATCATCGAGATGCCCGGCAGGTCGCCGATCGCCAGGGCCCCCAGGGCCGTGTCGGCGATCGAGCCCGCCGGGGCATCCACCAGGCACAGGTCGGCCGCCCGGCCGGGGGCGATCAGCCCGACGTCGAGGCCGTGGACCCGGGCGGTGTTGCCCGTGGCCATCGCAACCGCGACCTCCGGCTCGATCCCGCCCAGCGCCGCGAGATGGGCCATCACCCGCAGGATTCCGAGGGGCACGACACCCGTCCCCGACGGCGCGTCGTTGCCGATGATGACCCGGTCGAGGGCCTCGGCGGCGACGGCGAGCCGGGCCGCCAGGAGGGCAGCCCGCCCGTTCCCGCAATGGACAATCTCGATGGCCATGTCGGAGGCCACGAGGCGCTCGACGTCGGCATCGGACATCGCCGTCGTGCCGCCGTTGATGTGACCGACGATGTGGGGCCGGGCCTCGAGGACCGCATCCGCCCCGATGGCGCTCGAGCCGGCGATCGACGGCCCGCCGGTGTGGAACGTGACCGTCATGCCGTGGGTCTTGGCCCAGGCGACCATCGGCGCGGCCTGGGCGCCGGTCTTGACGCCGCCGAGGCCGATCTCGCCGACGAGCGTCACGCCGGCCTCGGCCATGTCCGCGAAGTCGCGCTCCTCCAACCCGAGCTCGAGGATCGGAGCCCCGGCGTGGACCTTGACGCCGGCCGGCCGGAAGTTCTGGTAGCTCTTCGCGGCCACGATGGCGAGGGCCTTGAGGCCGACGATGTCCTTCGGCCGGCCGGGCAGGTGGACCTCGCCGGCCGAGATGACGGTCGTGACGCCGCCGTGGAGCCCCGATTCGATGAAGTCGATCGTCCGCTGGCGGGGGGTGAAGTCGCCGAACACCGGGTGGGCATGGGAATCGATGAGCCCGGGGATCGCCGTGGTCCCGTGGGCGTCGATGACCCGGTCGGCGGTCGCGCCGCCGGCCGCGGCCAGGCGCCGCCCGACCGCGGCGATCCGGCCGTCCTCGATGAGGATCTGGTCGGCGTCGGCGA
>MGOD01000092.1:26981-31363 GCA_001795245.1 Chloroflexi bacterium RBG_16_70_13 | reverse complement strand
CGAGGTTCGTGATCAGCGTCCGCATCGACCGTCCCCGCGCTGCCGCGACCAGGTCAGTGGAGGCCGTCGTCGCCGACGGCGTCCTCGGCCCGGAGGCCGCCCACCCGGGCGTGGGGCCGCCCGCCGTCGGTCACGGCCAGGGCCAGCAGCAGCTCGTCGCTCGCCGGGGCGTCGGGCACGCTGATCGAGACCGCGTCGAAATGGCTCCGGACGAGCATCGCCTTGATGTGGTGGACGGGGATGTCGAGGGTCGCCCCCATAGCGGCGCGCTTCTTGACCGAGGGCAGGATCGAGACCCCGCCCGCGCGCTTGCGGGTCGGCGCCCCGAACTTGGGGTGGAGGACGGCGGCGACGTGCTCCAGCTCGCCCGCCTCGCCGACGATGCCGCCCTTGCCGTACGCTTCGACGGCCGTGCCGAGCGCCTCCTGGCAGCGCCGCATGAGCTCGTCGCCGAGGACCTCGCCGAGATCGATGAGCTCGCTGAGGTCGTCGGGGTTCCGCCCGGCGTAGGGGTTCTTGACGACGACGGCGACGGCCACCCGCCGAAGCGGGCGAGCCAGCGGCTTGCCACCCTCCTCGCGGACCTCCTCGATGAACGTGGCCCACTTTCGGATTGTCACGGCCACGATGCATGCCCTCCCTGCCCCAGTCCGATGAGTCTAGCAATCGGGCCCGCTCGCGCACGGCTGCGATCGGGCGTACCCTTCCGTGACGCCCCGACAGTCGGGACGACGACCGATCGAGGAACAATGACGAAGCATTCCAAGTTCGAGCGCCAGCGCCGCGCCGATGAGACAGTCAGGGTCCAGGAGATCGAGCGCGCCTGGCAAGGCAGCATTCCTGCCCCGATCGCCGCCGAGTTCGCCGCCACGGTGAAGGCCGCCAAGGAGCGGGAGCCGTGGACGCCCCAGCCGGACATGGCCCCGGGCACGGCCCCCAGACCGCCTCGTCCGGGGCACGAGCCCAAGCCCAAGAAGGACGACGCGACCTCGCGTCGGCGGTACTAGGCGGTGCGGCGCCGCAAGGTCACCTACCCGCCCGCCAAGACCGCCACGAAGGGCCCACCGCCGGTCCTCGGCGCGACCGACCCGCGGAACCCCGCCGGCCGGACCGTCTCGATCAACCTCGCCGCCGCTGCCGGCCGGGCCTCCATCCGGCTCGGCGAGAAGGTCCGGATCCTGAGCGGCCTGTACGCCGGCGAGGCGGCCGTCGTCGAATCGGTCGCCAGTGGCGTCATCTCGTCGGCGATGGTCCGGACCGAGGCCGGGCGGACCCGCCGGGCGCGAACGATCGACCTCGAGCCGATCCGGCCGGGATCGCCGGCGCCCGCCGTGGAGGAGCAGCAAGCCCTCGAGTCCTGACCTCCGCGGCCCGCACGCCGGAGAACCTTCTCCCGCAATACCTTGCTATCGATGGCCGATTAGGCCATGATTTCTCGGTATGAGCGCAAGTGACCGCGATTCCGCCGAGGCGTCGCAACGCACCCTGCGGGTCGGCGAAGCCGCCGAGATGCTGGGGGTGACCGTCGAGACGCTGCGGCGCTGGGAGGCCGACGGCCGCCTCGGCGTCGTTCGGTCCGGCGGCGGCCAGAGGCTCGTGCCGGTGGCCGAAGTGGTCCGACTCCTGGCCGAGCGTCGGCAGGCCAACCCCGATCCGAGGGCGGCGACGCAATCCGCTCGCAACCACTTCAGCGGGGTCGTGACCCGGATCGAGGCGGACCGCGTGGCCGCGGTCGTCGAGGTCCTCGCGGGACCGCATCGAATCGTCAGTCTCATGACCGCCGAGGCCGTCCGCGAGATGGGCCTCAAGGTCGGCGATCCGGCCGTCTGCGTCGTGAAGGCCACGAACGTCATCGTCGAGGCGCCGCGTTGACCCGTGCGCCGTCCTGGCCCGCGGCGGGGATCCTCGCGCTCACGGCGGTTGCGGTGCTCGCCGCCTGCGGTTCAGCGATCGCGACCTCCGGGACCACGGGGCGGACGGTCCTGACCGTCTTCGCCGCCGCGTCCCTCGCCGACGCCCTGGCTGCCACCGAGTCGTATCGGTCCGCGACGGACACGACCATCGTCCTCTCGACCGATTCCTCGACGACCCTTCGGACGCAGATCGAGCAGGGCGCCGCGGCCGACGCCTTCCTGGCCGCGGACACGGCGAATCCGGACACGCTCGCCGCGGCGGGCCTCGTCGACGGCGACGTCGTGCCGTTCGCCGGCACGCTGCTGGCCATCGTCGTGCCGAGCGCCAACCCGGCGGGGATCGCGTCGCCGTTCGATCTCGCGCGACCGGGCATCAAGGTGGTCGCGGCCGGTGCGCGGGTGCCGATCTCCTCGTACGCGATGACGCTCCTCGAGAACCTCGCCACCCTGCCCGGCGCCCCAGCCGGGTTCGTGGCCGGGTACGCCGCCAACGTCGTCAGCCACGAGGACAACGTCCGCGCAGCGCTCGCCAAGGTCGAGCTCGGCGAGGCCGACGCGGCGATCGTCTATGCCTCCGACGCGGCCGCCTCGAGCGCCGTGCGGACGATCGCGATCTCGGCCCAGGCCAACGTGGTCGCGACCTATGCCGCGGTGGTGCCGACGACCGCCGTCGCGCCGGCCGCCGGGCACGCCTTCATCAAGTGGCTGGCGGGACCCGACGGCCAGGCGGCCCTCGCCCGGTTCGGGTTCGAGCCGGCCCCGTGACCCGGCGCCTGATCCTGATCTCGGCCGCCGGGATCCTGGCGATCTTCCTGGCGCTGCCCGTCGCGACGCTGCTCGGCCGGGCCGTCGGGAGCGGCGGCCTCGTGGCTGCCGTCGGTTCGCCCGCCGTCCTGGCCGCCCTGTCCCTCAGCCTGGCCACGACGGCCGCGAGCCTCTGCCTGATCGTCCTGTTCGGGACGCCGCTGGCGTTCGTCCTCGCCCGTCGCCGGTTCCGCGGCTCCGGCCTCGTCGAGACGGTCGTCGACCTGCCGCTCGTCCTCCCGCCGTCGGTGGCCGGCCTCGCCCTGCTCCTCGTCTTCGGTCGGCGGGGCCTCCTCGGCGGAGCGCTTGACGCCTTCGGGATCACGATCCCGTTCACGGCGCTCGCCGTGATCCTCGCCCAGGTCTTCGTCGCGGCCCCGTTCTACGTCCGGGCCGCCCGGGCTGGCATCGCCGGTGTGCCCCGCGATCTCGAGGACGCGGCTCGCGCGGACGGGGCATCGGAGGCCGGCGTCTTCCGGCACGTCATGGTGCCGCTGGCCCTGCCTGCCCTGGGCGCCGGGCTGGTCATGAGCTGGGCCCGCTCGCTCGGGGAGTTCGGGGCGACGATCCTTTTTGCCGGCAACTTCGCCGGGCGGACGCAGACGCTGCCGCTCGTCGTCTATGCGGAGCTCGGCAGCGCCGACCTCGAGGCGGCGATCGCGGCGGCGACGGTCCTCGTCCTGGCCGCCGTCGGGGTGCTCGTCGCGGTCAGGCTGGCCCGTCGCGGCCGGGCCGTCGACCTCGCGAGCGCCGGTTGAGGGTGGCGGCGGGGCGGCGCTCGGCCATCCACGCTGGGGCGGGGGCCGGACTCACGGATCGGAGCGGACGCCGGCATCGGGCGTGGCGACAGCGGCGTACTCCGGGTGCCGCCCCAGCCACGACCTGACGAACGGGCACTTCACCGTCACGCGGGTGCCGGCAGCCCGGGCCGAGTCGAACGCATGACGTGCCAGCGCCGCTCCGACGCCCCGCCCGGCGAAGACCCCGAGGACCTCCGTGTGGATGAGGATCCGGCGCGTCCCGGCGGGGCGGTACTCGAGGAACCCGGCGAGCTCGCCGTCGAGGTGCGCTTCGTAGCGGCGGGCAGCGAGGTTGTCGGTGATCGTCAGTCCGGGATTCGCCACGCGCTGACGATAGCGCGGCAGCGCGGCGGTGGCAGGCAGCCCACGCCGTCGCGCGCCTCCGGAACCTCCACCACGAATCCGCCTCGGCTTCACACGTTCTCCATCGTCCGAGCCCAGAGTGAACGACAGATCGGTCGCAGCGAGCGACCGCGAGACATTCGCTCGAAGGGAGTGGACATTCGATGGGCTTCTTCAGGGTTCTCGGCGCGATCGTCCTGGTCGTGCTGGCGATCGGCCTCGCCGGGGCCATCTTCCAGACCGGCTACCTGGCCGGGGTCGCCGCCGACGGCGGCGTCGCGCCGGTCGTCGTCGGGCCGGACTACGGCTACGGCTGGCACGGCTGGGGCTGGGGCTTCGGCGGCGGGATCCTCGGGATCCTGGGCTTCCTCTTCTTCCTGTTCGTCTTCATCGCGATCCTGCGCGCGGTCTTCGGCGGCGGACGGGGCGGCTGGGGCCGGGGCGGTTGGGGTCCCGGTGGCTGGGGTCCCGGTGGCTACGGCCACCACACCGGTCGGCTCGGGCCGTGGGAGGAGCGTGCGCG
>MGOD01000092.1:19929-26778 GCA_001795245.1 Chloroflexi bacterium RBG_16_70_13 | reverse complement strand
GCCTACCATGCGGTCCCCGATGAAGACCATCCTCGTCGTCGATGACGAACCGAAGATCGTCCAGCTCGCCCGCGACTACCTCGAGCACGCTGGCTTCAAGGTCGTGACGGCAACCGATGGCCGAGCTGCGCTCGACGCCGTCGCCGCCGCGTCGCCCGACCTCGTCGTCCTCGACCTCGGGCTGCCCGAGATCGACGGCCTCGAGGTCACCCGGCTGCTGCGCCGGGAGGGCGACATCCCGATCGTGATGCTCACTGCCCGAGACGACGAGCTCGACAAGCTCCTCGGCCTGGAGCTCGGGGCGGACGATTACCTGACCAAGCCGTTCAGCCCGCGCGAGCTCGTCGCTCGCGTCAGGGCCGTCCTGCGCAGGACCGACGCGACGGCCGCGGGCGCGACGCGCGGAGCACAAGGCGACCCGGCCGGAGGCGTCCTCCGCGCCGCGGAGGTCACGATCGACATCGGCCGGATGCGCGTCGACGTCGCCGGCCGCGACGTCGAGCTGACGCCGACGGAGTTCCAGCCCTCGTGGCGCTGGCGCGGCGACCGGGCCGGATCCTCACGCGGTCCCAGCTCCTCGACGCCGTCCACGGCGTGGCCTTCGAGTCATACGAGCGGGCGATCGACACCCATGTCAAGAACCTCCGCCACAAGCTCGAGCCCGACCCGCGCGTGCCCCGCTTCGTTCTCACCGTCCACGGCGTGGGCTACCGCTTCGCGGACGACCGCGATGCCTGACCATCGCGTTCGCTGGCGCCACGGGCCCCGCCGCCGGCCGCCGTGGTGGCCGGCCGAGGAGGCCTGGCCGCCCGTCGGCCCGGACGGCCGGCAGGCCTGGATCACGGGGCACGGGCCGTGGGGTCGGCGCGGCGGGCCGTGGGCGGCGATGGGCTGCCTGTTCTTCGCCCTCACCCTCCTCGCCGCCTGGATCCTGCTCGCGATCATCGTCAGCGTCCTCGGCGCGATCGGCGTCATCGGCGGGCCCGGCGGCGGCATCATCCAGGCCGCCGCCCTGACCGTGATCGTGGTGGGGGTCCTCGCGATCGGCTCGATGGGCCGGGTCTTCAATGCGAGCGCCCGCACCCTCGACGCCCTCATCGACGTGGCCCGGCGCCTGGAGAACGGCGACTACCGCGCCCGCGTCGGCGACGCCGCCAGGGGCCCTCGACCGGTGCGCCAGCTGGCCCGGGCGTTCGACACCCTGGCCGAGCGACTCGAGGCCGACGAGACCGCCCGCCAGTCACTCCTCGCCGACGTCTCCCACGAGCTGCGGACCCCGCTGGCGGTCATCCGCGGCAACCTCGAGGCGATCGCCGACGGCGTCCACCCGGCCGACGACGCCCATCTCGCCGGTCTTATCGAGGAGACGATCGTCCTCGAGCGCCTCGTGGAGGACCTTCGGACGCTGTCGCTCGCCGAGGCCGGCAGACTGACGCTCCATCGCGAGCCCACGGACATCGACGTCCTGCTCGGCGAGACCGTGGCGTCGTTCCGGGTGGCGGCCGGCGAGGCCGGCGTCGGGCTGACGGTCGCCGTGCCGGCCGACCTTCCGCTCGCTGACGTCGATCCGGTGCGGATCCGGGAGGTCGTGACGAACCTGGTCTCGAATGCCGTCAGGCACACGCCCCGGGGCGGCGCGATCCGGGTCGAGGGCGCGGCGTCGCGTGACGGCCTGCTCCTCCACCTCGCGGTCGAGAACACCGGGCCGGGCCTCGATCCCGGCGTCGCGGAGCAACCCTTCGATCGCTTCGTCCGCGGGCCGGGCTCGAAGGGAAGCGGCCTCGGCCTCGCGATCGCCCGTGACCTCGTCGAGGCCCATGGCGGGGAGATCTCGGTCGACAACCGGCCCGCCGAGGGGACGACGTTCCGGATCGTCCTGCCCGTCGGCCGGCCGGGTTAGGCGCGGGCGGTCCGGATCGGGTCACGCGGCCGAGTGTCGTCGCGGGCAGGGTCGAATGGCCCTCGCGTCGGCGGGTCCCGCGGGCGGACTATCCTCGCATCGTGCGACCGCTGCCCTCCCCATTCGACCGGATCGCCGCTGGGCGTCCGGCGGAGATCGACGTCACCGGCAGCGAGCTGCTGAACCGGCGGCTCCTCACCAAGGACCTGGCCTTCCCGCTCGACGAGCGGACCGAGTTCGGACTTCACGGACTCCTCCCGGATCGCGTCCTCTCGATCGAGGAGCAGGTCGCCCTGGAGCACGAGCACATCCAGCGCAAGTCGGACGACCTCGAACAGTACATCGGCCTGGCCGCCCTCCAGGACCGCAACGCGACGCTCTTCTACCGGCTCCTGTCCGAGTACATGGAGGAGTACCTCCCGATCGTCTACACGCCGACGGTCGGCCGGGCCTGCCAGGAGTTCAGCCACATCGTCCGGCGCACCCGCGGGATCTGGGTCACGCCCGCCGACCGCGACCGGATCCCCGAGATCCTCCGGGCGGCTCCCTACGAGGACGTCCGGCTCATCGTCGTCACCGACAACGAGCGGATCCTGGGCCTCGGAGACCAGGGCGTCGGCGGGATGGCGATCCCGATCGGCAAGCTCGCCCTCTACACCGCCGCCTGCGGCATCCATCCCGTCCTCACCCTGCCCGTCTCGCTCGACGTCGGCACAGACAACCAGCGACTCCTCGGGGATCCGCTCTACCTCGGCTTCCGGGCCCCGCGCCTCCGGGGCGCCGCCTACGACGCGTTCGTCGAGGCCTTCGTCGAGGGTGTCCAGGAGGTCTGGCCGGGCTGCCTCATCCAGTTCGAGGACTTCAAGCAGCACAACGCCCTGCGCCTCCTCGACCGCTATCGCGACCGCGTGCCGTGCTTCAACGACGACATCCAGGGGACGTCCGCGGTGGTCGTGGGCGGGGTGATGGCGGGCCTGCGGCTCCTTGAGGGTGCCTGGCCGGACCAGCGGATCGTGCTCGCGGGGTCCGGCGCAGCCGGCATCGGCATCGCCCGGCTGCTGCGCCTCGCGATGCTCCGCGCCGGCGTCACCGAGGCGGACGTGCGTCGGGCACTCGTCCTGGTCGACTCGCATGGCCTGTGCCACGCTGCTCGCCACGAGCTCGATGCCGACAAGGTCGAGCTGGCCTATCCGGCCGAACTGGCGATGGAGGCCGGCCTCGTCCTCGGGAGCCACGGGCGCGAGGAGGTCCCGCAGCTGCTCGACGTCGTGAGGGCGATCGCCCCCACGATCCTCATCGGGACGACCGGCCACGCCGGCAGCTTCTCGGAGGAGGTCATCCGGGCGATGGCCGCGGGCACCGAGCGTCCGATCGTCCTGCCGCTCTCGAACCCGACCGCGAACACGGAGGCGATCCCGGCGGACGTGCTCGCCTGGACCGACGGGCGCGCACTCGTGGCGACGGGCTCGCCGTTCCCACCGGTCGAAATCGGCGGGCAGCGCCGCGAGATCGGCCAGGCCAACAACGTCTTCGTCTTCCCCGGCGTGGGCCTCGGAGCCATCGTGGCCGAGACACGCGGGGTCACCGACGAGATGTTCCTCGCCGCCGCGGAGACGCTTGCCGCGCATGTCTCCGCCGAGCGCCTCGCCGTCGGGGCGCTCTATCCGAGCGTCGTGACACTCCGCGGCGTGTCCCGCGAGATCGCGATCCGGGTCGCCGCCGAGGCGATCCGCTCGGGCCTCTCGCCCCTCCCCGCGGACACCGATGTCGCCGCGCTCGTCGACGCGGCGATGTGGTGGCCCGCCTACGCCCCGTACCGCCGATCGAGGGTTCTCACGGGGTGTGCGGTCGACTAAGGTAGGCCAGGGTCGCGGCGCGCAGTCCCGGGTCGCGACCGGAGAGGGAGGCGCGTCCCATGGCCACCGAGAATCCCGTGCCTGAGATGTCGGCGCCGCCAGCACCGCCCGCCGCCCCGACCTCGATGATGGCCCGCCTTGGCCCCAACGGCCAGCTCGTCATCGCCGGTGGAGCGGTTGTCGCGGTGGCCAACGTCCTCGGCGTGATCGTCGAGGATTGGCCGATCGACCTTCGATTCTGGCTCGTGGTCCTGGGCAGCCTGGCCGCGATCGCTATCACGTTCACGAGGACCGCGGCGGTCGCCGGCATTCCCGGTGGGAGCTGGGTCCGAATCGACGCGGCGATCGTCGGCGCGTACGGCCTCGTGGATCTCGGTGACACGCTGACGAGCCTCAACAACTGGAGCGCCCTGACGATCATCCTGACGCTGGCCGAGGTGGTCGGGGCGGCCGTCCTGGCCTACGGGGCGTGGCGGGCAAGCGGCGGGAGTCTGACGGCAGACGCGGCCGGAGCCAGGAAGCTCATGAGCCTCGGGATGACCGACCGCTTTGTCTACCTTGGCGCGACCGGGCTCATCGTCAGCTGGTTCCTCCTCATGGCCATCGCCGACCGCTACTCGTGGAACCTCCGACCCCAGATCGCAGTGCTCATCGGGGTGCTCGTGCTCGTCGGGCGCTGGCTGGACCGGAACCCGGAGGCCGGTCGGCTGCCGGTCAGCTACTCGTGGCTGGTCGTCGGCCTCGGGGCGATCGCCGTGGTCCTCGGCCTGTGGTGGGTCATCGACTTGATCGGCCCCACCATCGACGACGGCAGCGTGGGTGTCTACGTTCCGTTCCTGATCTACCTCGTTGCCCTGACCTCGCTCGGGCTCGGAGCGTTCCTCAGCCTCGGGAAGGCTGCGCCGCCGAAGTCCTGAACCGGCGGGCCACCCTTCATTGCGCGGGTCGGGGGCTGGACCGGGGCGACGGCGGCCAGTCCGACGCTCCGGCTCACGCCGGCGGCTCGGGGACCTCGATGTCAGGCAGGAGCGGCTGGCCGGTGATGAGACGCGAGCCGCGGCCGTGGGTCAGGAAGCTCCACGCCCAGCGGGTGACGACGACGATCCGGTTGGCGAATCCGATCAGATAGACGATGTGGATGCCCAGCCAGAGCATCCAGGCCAGGAAGCCTCCTTGCCGGCCGAGCGGCCCCAGCCAAGCGATGTTCGTCACGCCCGATAGCCGGCCGATGACCGCCACGTCGCCGCGATCCGAGTAGCGGAACGGCGGCGCGGGCTTGCCGTCGAGCCGCGCCCGGATCGTCCGGGCGGCGTACTTGCCACCCTGGATCCCGCCCTGGGCGACGCCGGGCACGGGCCGGCCGGGCTTCCAGGGCTGGATCGCGGCGTCGCCGACCACGAAGACCTCCGGGTGGCCCGGCACGTTCAGGTTCACGTCGACGAGGATCCGGCCGGCCTTGTCGGTCTCGGCGCCGAGCGCGGCCGCGACCTTCCGGCCAAAGCTCGAGGCCAGGACACCGGCCGCCCACAGGACCGTCCGGGCCGGGATCGTCTCCTCGCCGGCCACCGACGCGACGGTGACGCTGCTCTCCTCGATGCCGATGACCCGGGTCCCGGTCCGGACGGTCACGCCGAGCCGCTCCAGCTGCCGCCGGGCCGAGGCGGAGCGATCGGGCGGGTAGGTCGGCAGGATGCGGTCCATCGCCTCGACGAGGAGGATCGTCGCGTCGCGCGGATCGATCGACCGGAAGTCGTTCCGGAGCGTGTCGTTTGCGATCTCCCCGAGCGCGCCGGCGAGCTCGACCCCGGTTGGCCCGCCGCCGACGATGACGAACTCCATCCAACTCCGCCGGCGCTGCGGCTCGGCCTCCCGCTCGGCCGCTTCGAAGGCGATGAGGATCCGCCGCCGGATCTCGGTCGCGTCGTCGATCGACTTGAGGCCGGGGGCGAAGGGGGCCCAGTCTTCGTGGCCGAAGTAGCTGTGGCGGGCACCGGTCGCGACGATGAGCGTGTCGTAGGCGATCGGGCCGCCGTCGGCCACGATGACCTCGCGCCGCTCGGGATCCAGGCCCACCGCCTCGCCGGGCTGGATCGCGGCGTCGCCGACCACGAAGACCTCCGGGTGGCCCGGCACGTTCAGGTTCACGTCGACGAGGATCCGGCCGGCCTTGTCGGTCTCGGCGCCGAGCGCGGCCGCGACCTTCCGGCCAAAGCTCGAGGCCAGGACACCGGCCGCCCACAGGACCGTCCGGGCCGGGATCGTCTCCTCGCCGGCCACCGACGCGACGGTGACGCTGCTCTCCTCGATGCCGATGACCCGGGTCCCGGTCCGGACGGTCACGCCGAGCCGCTCCAGCTGCCGCCGGGCCGAGGCGGAGCGATCGGGCGGGTAGGTCGGCAGGATGCGGTCCATCGCCTCGACGAGGAGGATCGTCGCGTCGCGCGGATCGATCGACCGGAAGTCGTTCCGGAGCGTGTCGTTTGCGATCTCCCCGAGCGCGCCGGCGAGCTCGACCCCGGTTGGCCCGCCGCCGACGATGACGAACTCCATCCAACTCCGCCGGCGCTGCGGCTCGGCCTCCCGCTCGGCCGCTTCGAAGGCGATGAGGATCCGCCGCCGGATCTCGGTCGCGTCGTCGATCGACTTGAGGCCGGGGGCGAAGGGGGCCCAGTCTTCGTGGCCGAAGTAGCTGTGGCGGGCACCGGTCGCGACGATGAGCGTGTCGTAGGCGATCGGGCCGCCGTCGGCCACGATGACCTCGCGCCGCTCGGGATCCAGGCCCACCGCCTCGCCGAGGAGGACCGTCGTGTTCCGGTTGCGCCGGAGGATCGAGCGCAGCGGCTGGGCGATCTCGCCGGGGGCGAGGGCGCCGGTCGCGACCTGGTAGAGGAGCGGCTGGAAGAGGTGGAAGTTGCGGCGATCGAGGACGGTCAGGTCGACGCGCGCATCGCGACCGAGCCCGCGGGCGGCGTACAGGCCGCCGAACCCGCCGCCCACGATCACGACACGATGGCCGGACGGCGCTGACGCCGCAGGCTGGGACGCAACCACGAGGGACAGCCTACCCGGAGCGGCAGGCCGCGGTCACGGGGA
>MGOD01000092.1:18349-19899 GCA_001795245.1 Chloroflexi bacterium RBG_16_70_13 | reverse complement strand
GCGAGGCCTGGGCCGCCGCGAGGCGGGCGACCGGAACCCGGAAGGGCGAGCAGGACACGTAGTCGAGCCCGATCGCCTCGCACTTCGCGATCGAGGCCGGATCGCCGCCGTGTTCGCCGCAGATCCCGAGCTCGAGGCCCGGCTTCGCGGAGCGACCCTTCTCGACCGCGATCCGCATCAGCCCGGCGACGGCGTCGTCGAGGGTCTGGAACGGATTGAACGGCAGGATCTTGTCCTCGACGTACTTCAGGAGGAAGCCGCCCTCGGCATCGTCGCGGCTGTAGCCGAACGTCATCTGGGTGAGGTCGTTCGTGCCGAAGCTGAAGAAGTCGGCCTCGCGGGCGATCTCGTCGGCCGTCAGGGCGCCGCGCGGGACCTCGATCATCGTCCCGAACTTGTACTCGGGGTGGACGCCCGCCTTCGTTTCGACCGCGACCGCCTCGGCCTCGAGGAGGGCACGGGTCGCGGCGAGCTCGTTCACGTGGCCGACGAGCGGGATCATGATCTTGGCGATCGGGTGGCCCCCGGCCTTCACCCGGGCGATCTCGGCGTTGAGGATCGCCCGGGTCTGGACCTTCACGAAGTCCGGGATCATGAGCCCGAGTCGGCAGCCCCGGAGCCCGAGCATCGGGTTCTGCTCGTGCATCGACTTGATCGTCGCGAGGAGCTCGCGGTCCTCCTCGGAGGCGCCGCCGTTCGCGTCCGCCTTGGTGACCTTGACGAGCTGCTCCTCGAGGTTCGGCAGGAACTCGTGGAGCGGCGGGTCGATGAGGCGGATGACGACCGGCAGGCCGTCCATCGCCTCGAAGATGCCCTCGAAGTCGCCCTGCTGGAGGACCTCGAGCTTGGCCATGGCCGCATCAAAGGTGGCGATCGCCTCACGCTCATCGGAGTCGAGCGTTCCCCCCGCGGCGACCTTGGCCTTGGCCCGGGTGGCCCGGACGGCGACGAGGATCGCGCCGCGGACGATCTCGAGCCGCTCGCCCTCGCGGAACATGTGCTCGGTCCGGCAGAGACCGATGCCCTGGGCCCCGTAGCGACGGGCCTGGGCGGCCTCCTCGGGCTTGTCGGCGTTCGTCCAGACCTGCATCCGGCGGAGCTCGTCGGCCCAGCCGAGGATCGCCTGGAGCTCGGGCTGGTCCTCGAAGCGGGCCTCGACCGTGGGCAGGGCGCCGGCGTAGAGGGCCCCGGTCGTGCCGTCGAGGCTGACCCAGTCGCCCTCCTTGAACTCCGTGCCCGTGACGTTGCAGTGGGCCTGCCTGTTGGCATAGTCGACGAGCAGGTCGGACGAGCCGGCGACGCACGGCTTGCCGATCTGGCGGGCGACGACGGCGGCGTGGGAGGTCGCCCCGCCGCGGGCGGTGATGATTCCCTGGGCCACGGCCATCCCGTGGAAGTCGTCGGGCGACGTCTCGATCCGGACGAGGATGACCTTCTCGCCGCGGTTGACCCACTCGACCGCGACGTCGGCATCGAAGACCGCCCGGCCGACGGCCGCGCCGGGCGATGCGTTGAGGCCGTTGACGATCTTCGTCGCGCCCCTGAGGGCC
>MGOD01000092.1:11674-18070 GCA_001795245.1 Chloroflexi bacterium RBG_16_70_13 | reverse complement strand
ATCTGGGCGATCGGCTGGGGGGTCCGGATGCCGGCCACCACGTCCTCGCCCTGGGCGTTCGTGAGGTACTCGCCGTAGAGGGCCTTCTCCCCCGTGTTCGGGTCGCGGGTGAAGGCAACACCCGTCCCGGAGTCGTCGCCCATGTTGCCGAAGACCATGGTCACGACGTTCACGGCCGTGCCGAGGTCGTGGGCGATCTTGTTGTACTCGCGGTAGTCGCGGGCACGCTTGCCGAACCACGAGGCGAAGACGGCCTTGATCGCGAGATCGAGCTGCTCGTTCGGGTCCTCGGGGAAGTCGCGGCCGGTGACCTCGCGGACGATCGCCCGGTAGTCGGCCGCGACCTCGCGCAGGTCGGCGGCGTTGAGATCGGTGTCCTGCTTCGCGCCGCGGGCGTGCTTCTTCTCGTCGAGAGCATGGTCGAAGCGCTCGCCAGGCACGTCCATGACGATCCGGCCGAACATCTGGATGAAGCGGCGGTAGGCGTCCCAGCCGAAGCGCTCGTTGCCGGTGAGCCTGACGAGACCCTCGAGCGTCGCCTCGTTGAGACCCAGGTTCAGGACCGTGTCCATCATTCCGGGCATCGAGAACCTGGCCCCGGAGCGGACCGAGACGAGGAGCGGGTTGGCCGGGTCGCCGAAGCCCTTGCCGGTCTCCGACTCGACGTCGCGCATCGCCGCCAGGACGTCGTCCCAGAGGCCCGCCGGGAGCTGCTCGCCGGCCGAGAAGTAGTCGTTGCAGGCCTCGGTCGTGATCGTGAAGCCGGGCGGTACTGGCAGGCCGGCATTGGTCATCTCGGCGAGGCCCGCGCCCTTGCCGCCAAGGAGGTCGCGCATCGTCGCGTCGCCCTCGGCCGCGCCGCCGCCCCAGCCGTAGATGTAGCGCTTCGCGGCGCGATGGGTACGGGAGGCGCGGTCGGTCCGGGCGGCGGTGGCCATGGCGGATGGGCTCCTTCGGGTGGCGTCGCGCGGCGCGCCGGTCGGCCGCGGGGGTCGGTTCGGTATCCCGGGGATTGTACCGTCGGTCGCCCCCGGGCCCGCTGATTGCGGCTCGGTCACGGCAGCGTTCCGATTGAGGCCCGGCAGCCTCATCGGCCGTCGCGGGAAACCCGGCGGCCCCGACCCGCCTCTACAATCCCGACGAGCAGACCCGCACGGAGCGACGATCAGCCCGATGCCGCATCACGCCGAGGACACGCGGGTAATCGACCCCGACGCGCCGGTCTACAACGCGACGCTCGTGCGGCGCGAGGACCAGACCGACGAGCTCGCCTATTTCTGGGTCCGCTTCGACGGCGAGCCGACGCCGTTCCAGCCGGGCCAGTACATGACGACCGGCGTCGTCGTCGACGGCAAGCTCCTCCAGCGGCCGTATTCCGTGGCCTCGCCACCCCAGGCGAGCGGCACGGATGGCTACGAGTTCTACGTGCGGGTCGTGCCGGTGATCCGCTTCACGACAGCCCTGTGGCGCCTGCCGCTCGGCCACCGGATGCGGATGATCGGCCCGAAGGGCAAGTTCCTCCTGGAGCCGGACGACGACCGAACCCACCTCTACGTGTCGACGGGCACGGGGATCGCGCCGTTTATCGCGATGATCCGGGACACCCTGCTCCGGGGCGACGGGCGCAAGACCGTCGTCCTCCATGGCTGCTCGTACACCGACGAGCTGGGCTATCGCGAGTACCTCGAGGGCCTCGAACGTGAGCGCTCCTACCCGCTCACGTACGTGCCCACGATCTCCCGGCCCAACGACCCGCGGAACGACGGCTGGGCCGGCCGGACCGGCCGGGTGGAGCGGGTCGTCGCCGGCGTCTGCAAGGACCTCGGGCTGCGGCCGGACCGGACCGTCGTCTACATCTGCGGCAACCCCGAGATGATCATCAACGTCGAGACCGAGCTGATGCACCGCGGCTTCCCCGAGTTCCACGTCAAGAAGGAGCTCTACTGGCCGAAGGGCAAGGACGCCGCGCTCTTCGCGGGCTGACCTCGGCCGACCTGGGCCGACCCCGGAGCGCCGCCGGGCCCTCGTCGTACCGTGGCGTCGCGGCGTGCGGCCATGCTCTCGGTCACGTACGAGCCCGGATCGTGCAATCGGTCCCCGGGCGTGGAATCGGGTTCACGTACGATCCCCGATCGTGCTCGACGCCCGTCGTGCGACCTCGCAACCTGTTGGAGGCATCGGACGCGCGGAACCACGCACGCGCACCGGCGTCCCGCCGCCGTCGAGCCAAGCTCACCGTGACGGATCGCTGGCTACCACGATCCCGGGTCGTAGGTGACGGCGCAGTGCGGACATTGCGGACGAGTCGACGAACGACCGGATCCCGATCGGTCCCGCCGGCGAGGTGACGTTCGGCCCCCGCCAACCGTGCGTTCCGGCGCTGGAGGCCGGCAGGCGCCACTTGCGAGGATCAGGAGCGACGACTTCGTACCGTGGCGGTCCCCGCATGCATCCCATTCTCCGGAACGAGCGCCTCTCACCGAACGTGACCCGGCTCGTTCTGGAAGCGCCCCGCATCGCCGAGATCCGGCAACCGGGCCAGTTCGTGATCGTCCACCTCGGCCGCGGCGCGGAGCGCATCCCGCTGACGATCGCCGACGGTGACGCCGGGGCGGGCACGATCTCCCTCGTCATCCAGTCCGTCGGCAAGAGCACGGCCGACCTCGTCGAGCTCCAGCCCGGCGACGCCATCGCCGACGTCGCCGGTCCCCTCGGCCGCCCGACGGAGCTTCCTGATCATGGGCACGCGGTCTGCGTGGGAGGCGGCGTGGGCACGGCCGTCATCCTGCCGATCGCCCAGGAGCTCCATCGGCGCGGCGTCGAGGTCACGAGCATCATCGGCGGCCGCTCCCGCGAGTGGGTGATCCTCGAAGAGGAGCTCGCGGCGTGTGGCACGGTCATCGCCTGCACCGACGATGGCTCCTATGGCCGGCCCGGGTTCGTGACCGAGGCCCTCGCCGACGTCATCGCCGCCGGCGGGATCGACGAGGTCTTTGCCGTCGGTCCGGTGCCGATGATGCGGGCCGTCGCCGAGATGACCCGCCCGGCCGGGCTCAAGACGACCGTGTCCCTGAACCCGGTCATGGTCGACGGCACGGGGATGTGCGGCGGCTGTCGGGTGACGGTCCACGGCGAGACCCGCTACGCCTGCGTCGACGGCCCCGAGTTCGACGGCCACGACGTCGACTTCCGCGAGCTGTCCGACCGCCTCTCGACCTACCGTCCGTTCGAGCAGGCCGCCATGGAGCGTCGGGCCTGCGAGATCGGCCTCCGAACGAAGCCCAAGGCGGGGGCGACCGAGGAGGCCGCCGAGCCGGCCCAGGGGGTGCCCGCATGACGGAGCCGCGTCCCATCGAGTCGTTGCCCGTCGAGCCCGCACCGGGCGACGCTCCCACGGTGCCACCGCCGCTCACGAAGAAGGAGCGGATGGGCATCGATCGCGTCGCGATGCCCGAGCAGGATGCCGGCGAGCGCGCGACGAACTTCCGCGAGGTCAACCTCGGGCTCACCGAGCAGCTGGCGATCCTCGAGGCCCAGCGCTGCCTCGAGTGCCCGAAGCCGTACTGCATCGACGGCTGCCCGGTCGCCGTCAACATCCCGCGCTTCATCCGGCTCCTCCGCGACGGCGACCTTCATGCCGCCGCCGAATCGCTCCTCGACGACAACGCCCTGCCCTGCGTGACCGGCCGGGTCTGTCCCCAGGAGAACCAGTGCGAGGGCGTCTGCCTCCGGGCCAAGACCGGCAAGTCGGTCGCGATCGGCAGCCTCGAGCGCTACGTCGCCGACTGGGCCCAGGCCCACCTCGACGAGCTGCCGGTGGCGCACCCCACGCCGAACGGCAAGCGGGTCGCGATCATCGGCTCAGGACCGGCCGGCCTGACAGCCGCGGGCGAGCTCGTCAAGAAGGGCTACGACGTCACGATCTTCGAGGCCTTCCACGCCCCGGGCGGCGTCCTGATCTACGGCATCCCAGAGTTCCGGCTGCCGAAGGACATCGTCGGGGCCGAGGTCGACCGACTCGTCGAGCAGGGCGTGAAGATCGAGGCCAACGCGATCATCGGCAAGACCTACACCCTGCCCGAGCTGCGGGAGCGCTTCGACGCGATGTTCATCGCCGTCGGCGCCGGCCTGCCGGTCTTCATGAACGTGCCGGGCGAGAACTACAAGGGCGTCTACTCGGCCAACGAGTACCTGACCCGGGTCAACCTCATGGGTGCCTGGAACGCCGATTCGGACACGCCCGTCCTGCACGGCCAGCGGGTCGTCGTCGTCGGTGGCGGCAACGTCGCGATGGACGCCGTCCGGACCTCGAAGCGGCTCGGCGCGAGCGAGGCGACGATCGTCTATCGCCGCTCCCACGACGAGCTGCCCGCCCGGGCCGAGGAGGTCCACCACGCGGAGCAGGAGGGCATCCGCTTCGAGTTCCTGGCGGCGCCGCTCGAGGTCCTCGGCGACGACGAGCGCTGGGTGACCGGCATCCGCGTCCAGCGGATGGAGCTCGGCGAGCCCGATGCCTCCGGCCGGCGCAAGCCCGTGCCGATCGAGGGCTCCGAGTTCGAGATCGATGCCGACATGGTCGTCGTCGCGATCGGGACGCGGTCCAACCCGTTGCTCACCGCGACGGCCCCGGAACTCGAGATCAACCCGTGGGGCTACATCGTCACCGACGAGCACGGGATGACCTCGATGCCGGGCGTCTTCGCCGGCGGCGACATCGTCCGCGGGGCGGCCACGGTCATCCTCGCGATGGGCGACGGCAAGCGCTCGGCGGCCTCGATCGACGCCTGGCTCCGCGGCGACTGGCCGCCGGCGCCGGCCGAACCGGTTGCCACCGTGGCGGGTCGCGCCGCCGCCCGCGCCACGGCCGCTGCTGGCAGCGCCGCAGGCTGACCACGGCGCAGCACCCGCCCGGGCATCCGCCGCCCGCGCGTCCGCCGCCCGCCCCCAGCTCGTCCGCCTGGGGCCGGGATCAAGTCCGGTCGTCGACGACCCGGTAGCGGGCGATGAGATCGATCACCTCGTTCGGGTTCGAGTCGAGCAGGTCGAGGTCGATCGCGAAGCAGGGCTCGATCGGACTGCGGTCACCGAACGGCTTGAGGCGTCGCAGGAACGAGCGCCAGGCGTCCCTGCGGCGATCCCAGGCCGGGCGCGCCGCGAGCCGCCCGGGATCCCGCGGCAGGATCTCGATCCGGGGGATCGATGGTGAGCCCTCGCCGGTCGGACGATCGGAGTCGACGACCCTGACGTCCTCGATCTCGGCCCAGCGCAGCCGCCCCATGCCGCGCAGATCGATGCTGTCCTCGTCGATGGTCAGGAGCCTCGGGTCGCCGCTGCGATTCCGCCAGCGCGCCGGCATCGCCAGCAGGAGCGAGATCCCGTAGGCGGCGAACCCGAGCGGGATGAGCAGGAACGGGAGTGCCACGAGGAACAACCCGTTCGCCGGGCTGCTCGAGAACAGGCTGACGGCGGTGAAACCCACGAGGAAGATGCTCGGCATCACGACCCATGGCAGCACGGAGGCGACCTCGCTGAACTTGCCGAAGGCCCCGATGACGCCGCCATCACGGAGGAACGTCCGCGACTCGGCCGATGCAGCCGGGGCCGGCGGGCTCGGGACGAACGGCCTGCCCGTGAGGACGCTCGTTCCGCCGAGCGACGGGAGGGTGAGGCCAAGCCCCGCGAGCAGGTCGGGTGCTGGCGCAACGGCCGTGGGGCTCGGCGGTGGAGGCGCTGCGGCGCCCGCCGTTTCGACCACGCGCGTGCCGTCGCCGAGCGCCGTCTCCGCGTTCGTCACGGGCGCGAACCGCTGGACCGAGCGGACGACGTCTGCGAAGGGCTGCTCGATCTCGTAGCCCTGGATCGCGTACGGCGCTAGCTGCATCGGATCCGACAACCCCGTGCCCGGCCGGATCGTGTTCACGAGGCTCATGAAGCCACGGGCCATGCCCATCGCACCGCGACCCGGCGCGTTCTCGATGAGCTCGGCGCTCCGTGGCACGATCCCGAGGCGCCGGTAGCCGACGACCGCGTTGTTATTCGAGCCGCCGATGCCGTACATGTCCTCGACCCGGAGCTCCGCGATCTCCGACCACGGCAGCTCCCGGCGCAGCTCCGACGTCCAGATGCCACCGGGCCCAACCGTCGCGACCGTCGGCCTCAGCCCGCGTTGGATCGTCACGGCGGCGCCCCTGAGCATGAGGATGCCGAAGAACCCGAACACGATCGGCCCGATGATCGTCGGCAGCGAGACGACGGCGGCCACGAGGAAGGCGACGCCGCCGACTGGACCGAGGAAGAAGTCCACGAGCACCTGCATCGGCGAGCGCGTGAAGAGATCGACGTCGAGCGGGCCCGCGTTGATCCGCGGTTTCGGCTGCTCCGCCTCCCGGGCGCGGA
>MGOD01000092.1:11507-11624 GCA_001795245.1 Chloroflexi bacterium RBG_16_70_13 | reverse complement strand
AGGATCGCCGGGGCACCCGGCGTCGACAGGCCGAGGAACAGGGTGAGCAGGCCGCCACCGGCAAACGGCATGCCGAACCAGATCGGCGGGGCCTTCGAGCCTTGCCGCCGCCGCCGA
>MGOD01000092.1:9401-11274 GCA_001795245.1 Chloroflexi bacterium RBG_16_70_13 | reverse complement strand
GACCGTGACGCACCACGGCGTGCCGATCTCGTCCTGGCGACGGTAGAGCTTGCCGATGGCGGCCGTGTCGTCGTAGACGGCCATCATGTCGCGCTTGAGGTCGGCCAGGATGCGGTGGCAGAGCTCCACGATCTCGGGTCGCTTCTTGAGGAGCGGCAGGACGGCGACCTTGTACGGGGCGAGGTCCGGATGGAGGGCCAGCGAGACCCGCCGCTCGCCACGGACCTCGTCCTCGCGATAGCTGTCGATGAGGAACGTGAACGCGGCACGATCCGGCCCGCCGGCCGTCTCGATGATGAACGGGATGTAGTGCTCCTCGGTCGCGGGGTCGAAGTACTCGAGGTTCTCGCCCGAGGCCTCGGCGTGGCGCGAGAGGTCGAAGTCGCCGCGGTTGTGGATGCCCTCGAGCTCCTTCCAGCCGAAGGGAAATCGGTACTCGATGTCGACGGCCTTCTTCGCGTAGTGGGCCAGCTCGTCGGGCGCGTGCTCGCGGAACCGGAGGCGCTCCGGGCCGACGCCGTACCGGACGTACCAGTCCCAACGCCGGGGCAGCCACTCCTCGAAGATCCGGGCGGCCTCGTCCGGGCGGACGAAGTACTGCATCTCCATCTGCTCGAACTCGCGCATCCGGAAGACGAAGTTGCCGGGCGAGATCTCGTTGCGGAAGGACTTCCCGACCTGGGCAATCCCGAACGGGATCTTCTTGCGCGAGCTCTGCTGGACGTTCTTGAAGTTGACGTAGCTGCCCTGCGCCGTCTCCGGCCGAAAGTAGACGACCGACGCCTCGTCCTGGACCGGGCCCATGTACGTCTGGAACATGAGGTTGAAGCGGCGCGGGGCGGAAAGCGGCCCAGCGTCGTTCGGGCAGACGAGCTTGAAGCGCTCGATGACCGTCGGATCGGTGAGGTCGGTCGCGGTGAGGCTCTCGGCGCCGGGCAGCTCGTCGAGGCGGTAGCGGCGGTGGCAGGTCCCGCACTCCACGAGCGGGTCGCTGAAGGAGCCGACATGGCCGGACGTCACCCAGACCTGGGGATGCATGAGGATCCCGGCGTCCAGGCCGACGATGTCGTCGCGCTCTTGGACCATCGCCCGCCACCAGGCCCGCTTGACGTTGTTCTTCAGCTCGACCCCGAGCGGCCCGTAGTCCCAGACGGCGTTGATACCGCCGTAGATCTCCGAGCTCGGGAAGACGAAGCCGCGCCGCTTGGCGAGGCTGACGATCGTGTCGAGGTCAGGCACGGCGGCCTTGACCTCGTTCGGGTCGCGGGTGGGAGTGTCGGTCACGTGGGCTCCTCGGGGCGGCCGGCCGTGGAATGGACGGTCGCGGGCTGGATCGGCCGGGCGATGGTAGCAGGGGCCGCGGCCGGGATCGGACTGCGGCGCTGACCCGCACCCGCCCTGACCGCCGAGCCGGGTAACACCGTCCCGGATCGCGCGTCCGAACAGCTGATACCGGCGCGGCACACGCCCCGCTGGCTGCGGTCATCGATCAAGGTGGCCCGCCGGGATCGGGAGATGCAGCGAGATCGGACGTGCTAGATCTGCTCGAGCTCCTGGTTGAGGTCCTCACCCGGCCTCGACGATTCCTGCAATGGCTCGTCTCGCAGGCCATCGGGGTCGGCTTCGCGATCATCGCGGCCCCGGTCGGGTGAGCCGTCCTCGGCGTCACGATGTTCGTCGGCGTCGGCCTCACCCTGCTGCTCGAGACCCTCTTCGGGGGTCCGGACATCTTCTATCCGCTCGTCCCGGTGGCGTTTGTCGGCGGCCTCGTCCTGGCGTTCGTCGTCCTCGTCCGCCTCTACCGGGCGATGCCGGGACCGCTGCGACGGGCGATCGAGATCGTCGACGACGCCGACCCCGGACCCAGGGCGCC
>MGOD01000092.1:3225-9383 GCA_001795245.1 Chloroflexi bacterium RBG_16_70_13 | reverse complement strand
GGTGGCGCTGACCGGGGCTGAGCTGGCCGCGCTCGATGCGAAGCTCGCGACACCTCGGGGCCGGACCGACCAGGACCGATAGGCGGCCGGTGCCCACGGATCACCCCCGAGAAGCCTCCCCATGGGCTGAGATCCCCGGATCGACACGCCGGTTCCCGGGACCGGTTGGCCGCTGTCAGCCGGTCACGCCGGCACGCGCCCGCTCGCCGGCCCGGACCTCGTCGAGGAAGGCGAGCGACTTCGGGGCCCGGTCGAGTGTGTACGCGAGGAAGGCCCGCATCGCGCCCTCGACCTCGGCCTCGGCCTCTGGCCGGACGCGCAGGGCCGCCAGGGCCTCGACGTCCATCCGCTGGTAGGCCTTGAGGAGCTTGAGGGCGTCGAGGGACAGCCCGGCGACCCCATGCGGCGGGCCCGGGCAGCGCTGGCACAGGACACCGCCGAGCGGGGGCACCCAGCGGTACTGCTCGTCGGCCTCGAGGAGCCGGCCGCACTCGACGCAGCGGTCGATCTCGGGTCGGATGCCGAGCTCGTCGGCGAGGTGCATCTCGAACCAGCGGGCGACGCGGCCCGGGGCCATCCCGGCATCGAGGATCTCGTAGCCGCGCTTCAGGAGCACGTAGACGGCCTCGGCTGCGTGGCGCTCCTCCTGGGTCCGGTCGGCCATCTCGGCCATGTACGAGGCAGTCCCGAACGAGACGAGATCGTCCCGCAGGCGGAGCCAAGGGTGGATGACCTCGACCTGGGTCACGACGTCGAACGTCCGCCCATGGGCCAGGGCAAGCCGCAACTCGGCGAACGGCTCCAGGCTGCCGCCGATCCGCGACGTCTGGCGGCGGATGCCCTTCGCGATCGCCTTGAGCTTCCCGGCGCCCGGCGTGAGCAGCGTCAGGATCCGGTCGGCCTCGCCATAGTCGAAACGCGACAGGACGATCGCATCGGTCGTGTAGCGACGGGGTGCCGGCACAGCGCTGACGGTAGCACCGAACGGCCGGCGATCGTCGCCCCCGCAACAGGCTACCGGCGCCTCGCACGTTTGGGCTGGCCGGGCTACACTCCCGGGACGATGTCGACCGCCGCTCACGAGATCGATCTCGGCCAGCTCATCGCGGACACCGAAGCGGAGATCCTGCGCCTCGTCCAGGACCGCGACCCGTCGACCGCCGGTGTCTACGAGCAGTGCCGCTACCACCTCGGCCTCGACGGCCAATCGGGCGTCTCGGGCAAGCGGATGCGGCCGCTCCTGGGCCTCCTGGCCTACGCCTCGATCACCGGTGACCACCGGGCCGCCCTGCCGGGCGCCGCGGCCGTCGAGCTCGGCCACAACTTCAGCCTCGTCCACGACGACATCGAGGACGGCGATCGCGAGCGGCGCCACCGGCCGACGCTGTGGAGCCTCCACGGGGTCCCCCAGGCGATCAACACCGGCGACATGCTCTTCAGCCTGTCGCGGGTCGCCCTGCATCGCCTGACCGACCTCGGATTCAGCGACCGCAAGGTCCTCCGGCTGATGCGCCTGTACGACGAGACCTGCGTCGCGCTGTGCGAGGGCCAGTACATCGACATCGCCACCGGCGAGGCCGACGAGCTCATGTCGGTCGAGCTGTACTTCGACATGATCGGGCGCAAGACAGCTGCTCTCATCGCCGCCTCGATCGAGGCCGGCGCCCTCCTCGCCACCGACGACGAGCACGTCATCGAGCGCTACCGGGCCTTCGGCTGGGATCTCGGGCTGGCCTTCCAGCTCAACGACGACCTGCTCGGCATCTGGGGCGAGGAGCAGGCGACCGGCAAGGAGCCGACCGACGTCGCCCGACGCAAGAAGACGCTCCCGGTCATCTACGCCTTCGAGCACGCCGGCCCGGAGGATCGGGCCCGCCTCGCCGCGCTTTACGCCGACCATGCCCCGACCGCGGCGACGGTGGCGGAGATCGTGGCCATCCTCGAGCGGACCGGGGCGGAGGAGTACACGCGGACGCAGGCGCGCCTCCACCGAGACCGGGCCCTGCTCGAGCTCGACGCCGCCGGTGTCGTCCTGCCCGAGGCCCGCGCCCGCCTCGAGGAGATCATCGTCCGCGTCATCGCCGCCTGAGCTCGTCAGCGGCGGCGGCTGGCCAGGAAGGTCGCTCCCAGGAACATCCCGGCGACCGCGAGCACCAGCCCACCGACCACGACCAGCAGCGACGGGCCTTGGTTCGCCTCGGAACGCTCTTCACCGATGATCGATCCGTCTGCGTCAGCCAGGCCGGCGCGGAGGTCGTCGAGTGTCGTCCAGTCGACGCCCGACGCATCGATCCCCTCCGCGCTCAGTGTGTCATCGGGCCGGACGCGCCAATACGGGTTCAGCGGCGGCTGACCGGCAAAGGCGTCGACGTCGAAGGCGATGACGAGCCGGTCGCCCACCCGGGCGAAGATCCGGTCGCCGCACGCGTGGAACTGAGGTGCCGCGATGTCGAGCCGGGCCGGAACACGGCCGAGGAAGGCCTCCTCGACCACGAATGCGTACCCATCTGGCGATTCCTGGTCGCCCTGGACGGCGGCGATCCGGACGAGGGCGATGGCGCTGGCTGAGTCAGCGGCCGCCTCCAGGGTCACCAGGGGACCGGTGCAGGCGTTCGCGACTCGTGGGGCGAGCATGGCCAGCACGGCCAGGACCAGGACGAATCCGGCCAGCCGCATCGGCCGGCGCCCGGTGCCCCAACTGGAGACCGGCGCTGCGACCATCATTCCGTGCCTTGATCCTCAGCGGTCGTCGTCGGCGTCGCGGTCGTCCCGGGGCTGGCGGACGACGAGGACCTTGCCGACCCGGCGTCCGTCGGTGGTCTCGACGGTCAGGGTGAGGCCGTCGATCTGGACCGTGTCGCCGGGTGAGGGCACGCCGCCGATGCGGTGATAGATGAGGCCGCCGACGGTGTCGTACTCCTCCTCATCCTCGAGGTCGAGCTCCGTGTCGTAGAGCTCGCGGAGCTCGTCGACGTCAGCCCGGCCGTCGATCCGGGCCTGGTCCTCGGTCAGCCGGACGACCATCGGCTCCTCGACGTCGTACTCGTCCTGGATCTCGCCGACGATCTCCTCGAGGAGGTCCTCGATCGTGACGAGGCCGGCCGTCCCGCCGTACTCGTCGAGGACGATGGCGATGTGGACCTTCCGGCGCTGGAGCTCGTGGAGGAGGTCGTCGATCGTCATCGACTCGGGCACGAGGACCGGCGGCCGGAGTAGTGCCCGGAGCCCTGGCCGGGGTGCGGCGTCGGACTTGAGGTACGGCAGGAGGTCCTTGGCGTAGAGGATCCCGACGACCTCGTCGACCGATTCCTCGTAGGCCGGGATCCGCGAATGGCCCTCCTCGATGACGACGTCGATCGCCTCCTCGAACGTCGCGTCCACCCTAATCCCGACGATCGAGACGCGCGGGACCATGACCTCGTGGACGCGCCGTTCGCCGAGCTCGATGACCGCGTTGATCATCTGCTCCTCCTCGGCCTCGAGGACGCCCTGCTCGCCGCCCCGCTCGACGATGAGCTTCAGCTCCTCGGCGGTGATCTGGGCCTCGCGCGAGACATCCGCCCCGAGCGAGCGGGCGATCCAGTCGGTGAGCGCGGCGAGGCCGGTGACCAGCGGGCCAAGGAGCCGGCCGAGGAGCTCGACCGGGCCCGACAGGGTCAGGGCGAACCGCTCCGTGTGGGCGAGGGCCAGCGATTTCGGGACAAGCTCACCGAAGACGATCGTGAACAGCGACAGGAGGATCGTCACGACGACGAGGGCGATCGGGGTCGCATAGGACTCGCCGACGTTGAGCGTGCGCATGAACTCGGACAGCGCCTCGACCAGGCTGACCGCGGCGAAGGCGGAGGCGAGGAAGCCGATGAAGGTGATCGCCAGCTGGACGACCGCGAGGAACCGACCCGGGTCGTCGACGAGCCGCCGGACCCGGCGAGCCCCCCGGATGTCCTCATCGACCATCTGCTCGACGCGGCTGTGGCGGACCGAGATGAGGGCGATCTCCGCGGCCACGAAGACCCCGTTGAGGAGAACGAGGATGACGATGACGAGGAGCTCGACGACGGTCTCGTTCATCGATCTCCGGGCTCACCGGCGTCCGGGTCCGGTGGCCGGACCCGTGGCTCGCGGATCCTCGCCGGGACGCCGACGGCGAGCTTGCCGGCCGGCACGTCGCGGGTGACGACGGCGCCGGCCCCCGTCTTCGCGCCCTCCCCGACCTCGACAGGGGCGACGAGCATCGTGTCGACTCCGAGGAACGCGGCCTTGCCGATCGTGGTCCGGTGCTTCGTCCGGCCGTCCCAGTTGGCCGTGATCGTGCCGGCCCCGACGTTCGTGCCATCACCGAGCTCGGCGTCGCCGAGATAGCTCATGTGGTGCTGCTTGACGCGGGCCCCCAGGGTCGTGTTCTTGAGCTCGGCGTAATTGCCGATCTCGGCGCCCGGGCCGACGTGCGTTCCAGGCCGGAGATGGCTGAATGGCCCGATCGTGACCCCGTCCTCCACGACGGACCGCTCCACGACCGAGGCCCAGACGCGACAGTCCTGCCCGATCGTCGAATCGAGGATCGTCGTGCCCGGCCCGATCGTGCTGCCGCTCGCGATCGAGGTCACCCCGCGGAGGATGACGTTGGGCTCGAGGACGACGTCCGCCGCAAGCTCCACGTCCCAGTCGAGATAGACCGTCGAGGGGTCGCGCATCGTCACGCCGGAGCGCATGTGGGCCTCGTTGCGGCGGACGCGAAGGGCCCACTCGGCCTCGGCCAGCTGGGCCCGGTCGTTGATCCCGTCGAACGTACCGTCGTCATCGAAGCCGACCGCGCTCACGATCCGGCCGTCCTCGCGGGCAAGGCGGACGAGCTCGGTGAGATAGAGCTCACCGGTGGTCGCGGAGGGCCTGACCGCACCGATCCGGCGGCGCAGCCAGGCGGCGTCGAAGGCGTAGCAGCCGGCGTTGACCTCGTTCGATTCGAGCTCGTCCGGCGTGGCGTCCTTGGACTCGACGATCCGTTCCACGGTCCCGAAGTCGCTCCGGACGACCCGGCCGAGGCTGTCGGGCTCGGCCGCGTAGACGCTGGCCAGGGCGATCGCGGCGTCATCCAGGCGGCGCTGCTCGAGGATCGCCAGGAGCTGCGGCCCCAGGACGAGCGGCACGTCGCCCGACAGGACCAGGATCTCGGCCGTGTCCTCGGGGATCTCGGCCAGGCCGGCCCGGACCGCGTCGGCGGTGCCCCGTGGCTCGTCCTGGAGGGCGAACCGGACGGCCTCGCCGAGACCGGCGTCGCGGACCGCGGCCACGGGCGGGGAATAGACCACGACCGGCGGCGCCGCCGGGAGCTCCGGGGTCACATCGGCCCAGGCCTCGAGGACGTAGGCCAGCATCGGCCGCCCGCACAGCGGGTGGAGGACCTTGGGGGTTCGGGACTTCATCCGCGTCCCGAGGCCCGCAGCCAGGATGATGGCGGCGGTTCTCCCGGTCGGCGCGGGTGGTGATGGGGTCATGCGGTCACGAAAGGGTATGGGTGGGGCGTCGGGGGTGTCAATCGAGGTCGGACCGGGCGCCTTCGGTGGACTGCCCGGCAGACTCCACCCCACGGCGGCGTCGCGGGCTCTGTCAGGATCGGCGGCGCGCGATCGCGTCGATCTCGACGAGGCCGCCCTTCGGCAGCGCCCCGACGGCGAACGTCGAGCGGGCCGGTGGTGGGTCCGGCGTGAACCCGGCATAGACGCCGTTGACGGCACCGAAGTCTGCGATATCGGCGAGATAGATCGTGGTCTTCACGACGTCGCCCCAGGAGCAGCCCGCGGCGTCGAGAACCGCGGCGAGGTTCCGGAGAGCGCGCTCGGCCTGCGCCTCGACGCCCGCGGCCATCTCGCCGGTCGATGGGTCCAGACCCAGCTGGCCGGAGCAGAAGACGAGGTCGGCGCTGGCGATTCCCTGGCTGTACGGCCCTATGGCCGCCGGGGCACCCGATGTCGAGACCGCCTGCCGCGTCATGGTCGTTCCTCCATGTCCTCGCTGCTCGTTACGGACGTGGGCTCGCGCGATGCCGGGCCTGCGAACGAGGTCGCGATGATCGACGGCACGGCCTGCCCGGGGGCGACGAGCGAGCCGTCCTCGAAGCCAGGGCGGATCGCTCCGGCGGCGACCTCCGCCTCGGATCC
>MGOD01000092.1:0-3184 GCA_001795245.1 Chloroflexi bacterium RBG_16_70_13 | reverse complement strand
CGAGCCGGACACGCCAACCGGCCGGCCGAGTCGCCGCGCCAGGGCTCGTCGCAGCCCCGTAAGGCCCTCGACGACAACCGCGGCCGCGGGCGCGAGGTCGTTGGCGCTGGCGAGGACCCCCGCCCTCGCGACCAGGCTCGCAGCGGTCAGGCCGGCTCGTAGCTCGGTGGCTAGATGCTCCGAGGTGAGGCGGGTGGATCGCGGATCGGACGGCGACGCCGGGCCGCCGCCATCGACGGCGGCAAAGACCGCCGCGGTGGACGACGGCACGCTCGGCGTCACGAGCACGACGCCGGGGGCGACGCCCCGGATCGGGCCCAGCGGGGTCACCCGCTCCCCGCGCCCCTCGACGAGGGCCGGACGGCCGGCGAGAAAGAAGGGCACGTCCGAGCCCACGCGAGCGGCGATCGTCGCCCTGAGCGCCTCGATCTCCTTGTCCGGCGGCCCGTCCGGATCCAGCACACCCCAGGCCTCGAGTGCCCCGTCGATCGTCGCGGCGGCGTCACTGCTTCCGCCGCCCAGTCCGGCGGCGACCGGGATCCGCTTCTCCAGCCGCGCGGCGAGCGGGAAGGCGTCGGCCGCCCGGCCGACGGCGGCCCTCGAGGCGGCGATCGCCCGCAGGACCAGGTTGGCGGCCATTGGGCCCGCGTCGAGCCCCTCGACCCGCAGGGTGTCGTCGGCCGTGGCCGCGCGGGCGAGACTGAGCCGGTCCGCGAGCTCCAGCGGGACCATCACCGAATGGAGGTCGTGGAAGCCGTCCGCGCGCCGGCCAAGGACGGCGAGGCTCAGGTTGAGCTTGGCCGGCGCGACCCGGACGACCGGCGTCAGCCGCCGCCCCGCGTCAGGCATCGGGGGCTGCGTGGGCGCCGGGCCCCGCATCGAGAGCCGCCCGGAGGGCGAGCCACTCCTCGACCGCGAGCGTCTGGGGCCGGCGGTCCCGCTCGATCCCGACCGCGGCGAGGGCGGCGTCGATGCGGGCCGACGGCAGCCCGAGCTGTCGGACGAGGACGTTGTGGATCATCTTGCGCCGTTCGCGGAAGCCGGCCTGGACGAGGGCCCAGAGCGAATCCTCGGCCTCGGCGACGCCCGGCGCGTCGTGCGGCAGCCACGAACCCGGCCGGCGGGGTTCGACGACGATGACCGCGGACTCGACCGCCGGAGCCGGCTCGAACGCGGACGCGGCAACGCGCCGGACAATGCGTACCGCGGCGTGGTACTGGACGAAGACCGACAGGTAGCTCATCCGACCGGGCGGTGCGGCCAGGCGCTCGCCGACCTCCCACTGGACCATGAGGACCATCCGCTCGGGCCGCGGCGCTCGCTCGAGGAGCCGGTGGAGGATCGGGCTCGTGATGTGGTACGGCAGGTTGGCGACGACCGCGTACGGCGGCGGCACCAGCCGCGGCAGGTCCTGGTCGAGCGCGTCACCCTCGACGAGCCTGAGGCTGCCCGGACCGGCGGGCGCGCGCGATCCGACGACGATCACGTCCTCGAATCGCTCCCGGAGGAGCGCGGCCAGCCGCCGGTCGAGCTCGACGGCGGTCACCGCGGCTCCGGCCTCGAGGAGGGCGCCGGTCAGGAGCCCGAGCCCCGGCCCGATCTCGAGAATGCCATCTCCGGGAGCCGCAGCCGCCTCGTCGATGATCGCCTCGAGGACGTCCGGGTCGGCGAGGAAGTTCTGGGACAGCGAGTGGCGGGCGCGCAGGCCCTCGTCGCGGAGGAGCCGCCGGATGGCCAGCGGGTCCAGCCGGAACGGCGAGGACCGGGGGCTCGTCACCGCGAGGCCGGCGGTAGCGACGGTCGGGCGTCGAGGTCCAGGCCAGCCCGCTCGCCGGCCTCGAACCGTCGCGCCGCCGCGGCCCCGATCATCGCCCCGTTATCGGTGCAGAGGCCTGCCCTCGGGATGACCACCGGCATCCCGAGCTCGGCCGCCTCCTGGAGGAGCCGCTCGCGGAGGGCGGCGTTGGCGGCCACGCCGCCGCCGAGCACGATCGATCGCGCGCCGCAGGCCCGGGCGGCCCGGATCGTCTTCGCGACGAGGACGTCGGTGACGGAGTCCTGGAACCCCCACGCCAGCTCGGCGACGCGGGGTCCCGGGAGGGTGGCGCCGGTGTCGCCGGCGATGCCGGCCTCGAGACGCTCGGCATCGACGACCCGCCGGGCTGCGGTCTTGAGCCCGGAGAAGCTGAAGTCGAAGGAATCGCCGAGCCAGGCCCGGGGAAACGCCACGTCGTGGTGGACGGCCCCGCTCGCCGCGACCTGAATGGCCGGACCGCCGGGATACCCCAGCCCGAGCAGCCGGCCGACCTTGTCGAAGGCCTCGCCGGCGGCGTCATCGACGGTCTGGCCGAGGAGCCGGTACTCCAGGTGATCGCGCATCTCGACGAGGAACGTGTGGCCGCCCGAGACGACGAGGGCGACGAGCGGGAAGACCGGTCCGGGACCCTCCACTTCGCCCGGGTCGATCAGCCAGGCCGCGTAGACATGACCCTCGAGGTGGTTGACGCCAACGAGCGGCTTGGCGTGGACCCAGGCGAGGGTCTTGGCCGTGTTGATCCCGACGAGGAGCGACCCCGCCAGCCCCGGGCCGTGCGTCACGGCGATGACGTCGACGTCGGCGACGGTCGCTCCGGCGTCGGCGAGCGCCTCGTCGAGGACCGGTAGGATCCAGCGGAGGTGGGCCCTCGCGGCGACCTCGGGCACGATCCCGCCGGTCGAGGCGTGGAGCGCGACCTGGCTGGCGACGACATTGGCGTGGATCCGACGACCGCCCTCGACGAGGGCGATCCCCGTCTCGTCGCACGACGATTCCACGGCCAGGACGAGCGGCCCGCTCACGGCTGGTGGCCCACGGCTGGTGGCCCGCTCACGGCTGGTGGCCCACGGCTGGTGGCCCGCTCACGGCTGGTGGCTCACGGCTGGTGGCCCGCTCACGGCTGGTGGTCGGTGGATCGAGGCGGCTCCTCTGGTCCGCCGACGGTCCGCGGGGCGCCCGTCCCGGGGCCGTCGCCGGCGGCACGGGCGTCGAGCCGATCGTCGGGCAGGGTGGCCGGGCCGGACGGGGGCGGAGCGGCGTCGAGGGCGGCGCGGAGCTCGGAGAGCCGCCGTCGCATGGTGGCCCCGGTCAGCGGCTCCGTGGTCATGATCAGGGCGTCCTCGCCGTTGTCGGAGTAGTAGCGCGGCC
>MGOD01000091.1:39151-46806 GCA_001795245.1 Chloroflexi bacterium RBG_16_70_13 | reverse complement strand
CCCCCGACCCGACGGCGACCCCCACCCCCGACCCGACGGCGACGCCCGCCCCCGAGCAAACGCCCGCCCCGACGCCCTCGCCAGAGCCGGCGCCCGCGCCCGGCCCGTCCGATCCCGCGCCGTCTGCGCCGCCGTCGAGCCCACCCGACTCGATCCCGATCTACGAGCTCGTTTCGCCCGACCCGCCCGTGCTCGTTCCGGCGTCGCTCATCGACCCATCGATGTCGTCACCGCACACGCTCGACAGCCTGGTGTCCGATGGCTGCGGGACCTGCCATCGATCGCACGCCGCGAGTGACGGAAAGCTCCTCGCGGCGAGCTACCGGACCGACCTCAAGCCGATCGGCGAGGCCTATGCCCGGAGCGAGTTCGCGCTCTGCTTCACCTGCCACGAGCCGGAGCCGTTCGAGTCGCCGGGAACCGGCGGGACGAACTTCGATCTCCACGCCCAGCATCTCGGCGCGCTTGCCGACGGCGATACGGCCAATGCCGTCTGTGCCGAGTGCCACTTCCGGCTCCACGCGCCATCGAGCGAGGCGGGGTCGAAGCTCGTGGCCTTCGCTCCGAACGTCGTGACCGTGCCGCTCGTCGCGCCCTGGAGCGGGACCGTGACGCGGTCGTGCACGCTGACGTGCCACGGCCGGGCGCACGTGGCGGCGGGCTACTGACCGTTCACCCCGCGCCCTGCCGGACCTGTACCGGGGGATACATCGGACTCCCGCGAGGATGCCCGATGGCCCCCCGCAAATGTGCCCGGCGGCGGATGGGCTTGGGCGGGGTTGCTCCGGACAATCGCTGCAGGTGTCAATGACCCGGGCGTCCTCCCGGGCACACAGCGCAGAGGGCCACGATGGCGCACCAGCAGCGACGAGTCCGGCCGCGGCCGCTCGTCCGGATCCGCAGGCCATGAGCGCGGGAGGCCTGCTTCCCGGCGCGATCAGTGCTCGGGAGCGCCACCTCCTGGAGCGGCTCGGTCTCGACGAACGGGCCACCGTCGAGGACGTATCCCGGACTCGAGACGAGCTCCAGGCCTTCCTCGCGGCCGCCCCGAAGTCCCTCCGAGGCTGGGCCCGACGGCAGGCCTCGGCCGCCGACGAGGCCTACCTCCTCCTTTCCGACCCGACTGCGTCGCCCGACACCGGAGCCCTCCCGGCGCCGAGCGCGCGATCGGTTTCCCAGCCCGGCGGACCGGCGACACCTCCGGTCCGCCGGGCGACTCCGACCGCCGTTCCTGCGGTTCGGCCAGTCGCCGCGGCCCCGTCCGCAGGCGCGGCGTCCGAGGGCGATGACGACGCAGCGTTCGAGGCCATGCTTGCCGAGGTCACGCCGAGCATGCACCGCGACCGGATCCCGGCCCGGCCCGCCCCGGCCCCAAAGGCCCGCCCGGTCCCGGTCGCTGCGACCCGCCGACGGGCCGCCGTCCCCGCGCCCGCCGGCAGCCGAAGTCGCTTCCCGCAGGTCCTGGCGGTCCTGGCCGCGATCGCCGTCCTCGCCGTCGGGGTCGTCGCGATCTACCAGCTCGGGGCGACGCCGGCCGTCACCGGCGCCCAGTCGACCGCGGCGCCGACCCCGGCCCTCGACGAGGCCAAGGTCGCCGCGCTCATGGGTCGCATCCAGGCCGACCCGAACGATACGGCCGCGCTTCTCGAGCTCGGCGACGCCTTCTTCACCGCCGAGGACTTCGCCACCGCGGCCCGCTGGCTCGACAAGCTCGTCACCCTCGACCCCGACAGCATCACCGGCCGGCTGCTCCTCGGCGCGGCCCAGTACAACCTCGGCAACGACGCCGAGGCCAAGGCCCAGTGGCTGGCCGTGCTCGAGCTCGAGGCGGACAACGTCGAGGCCCACTACTACCTGGGCTACCTCTACCTGAACCTGGCGCCCCCGGACTACGAGGGTGTCCAGCGGGAGTGGGCCGAGGTCGTCCGCCTGGATCCCGACTCCGATCTCGCGTCCTTCGTCAAATCCCACCTCGACGCCCTGGCATCGCCGGCGGCGAGCCCGGCCGGCTCGGGGACTCCGTCCGGCGCCGCGTCGCAGGCCCCCTCGTCCGACCCCTCGGCCGCCCCGACGGAGGCGCCGACGCCGGCTCCCAGCGGCTCGCTCGAGCCATGATCGAGATCGGCGTCCTCGTCGCGTTCCTCGGCGGAGTCGTCTCGTTCGCCTCGCCCTGCTGCCTGCCCCTCGTCCCGGCGTATCTCGGCTACATGGTCGGCACGTCGGCCGGCGGACCGCACGCCCGGCGGACGAGCCTCTTCCACGGCCTCGCCTTCACGGCCGGCTTCTCGGTCGTCTTCATCGCCTTCTGGGCCTCGATCGGACTCATCGGCTACGTGTTCGCCGATCACGTGACGCTCCTCCGCCAGCTCGGCGGCGCGCTCGTCGTCTTCCTTGGCCTCCACGTGGCCGGGGTCATCAACGTCACGGCGCTGTGGCGCGACACGCGCCCGATGCCGGCGTTTGCCGGCGCGGGCCTCGGGGCCGGCGCGGCGACCGAGGCGCCCAGCTATCGCCGGTCGCTGGCCTTCGGGACGGTCTTCGCAGCCGGCTGGAGCCCGTGCATCGGTCCGATCCTCGGCGCGATCCTGGCCCTCGCCTCGACCGCCTCAAGCGTGGCTCAGGGCACGCTCCTTCTCGTGGCCTACTCGGCGGGGCACGCCCTGCCTTTCCTGGCCATGGCCGTTGGGGCCGACTGGGTCGGCCAGCGGCTCAGCTGGGTCGGCCGGAACCAGCGGACGATCAATCTCCTGACCGGCGCGACGCTCGTCGTCGTCGGCGTCCTCATGATCACTGGCGTCTTCGCGCGGCTCTCGACGCTCGCGGCGCCGTTCGGCGCCTAGGAGGGCCGGGCAGATGACCAACCAGCCCCGCCCCGGCAGGCTCCCCGGCCTGGTCGCGGACCCCGCGGCCGCGGTCGACGAGACCCTCGATGCCGCACGTCAGGAATCGCGCGGCCTCTTCGAGGCCGTCTGGGACCTCCTGACCTCGATGCGGTTCTCGCTCGTGGTGACGCTCGCAATGGCCGGCCTGGGCGTCCTCGGGGCCCTCATCATCCAGGTCCCGGCGGGGGTCGAGGCCGATGCGAGCGCCAAGCTCGACTGGCTGTCCGGCGTCCGCCCGCGCTACGGCGGCTGGACGGACATCCTCGACCGCCTCCAGCTCTTCAACGTCTTCAACTCGGTCTGGTTCCGGGGCCTGACGGCGTTCCTGACGATCAGCCTCATCGCCTGCATGGTCCAGCGGGCGCCCGGCCTGTGGCGAACCGCGACGAAGCCCCGGATCACGGTGGGCGACGGCTTCTTCGCCCATGCCCGGGAGCGCGACTCGATCGTCGTCCGCGGCGATGCGGCCGACCTCACGGCCCGGGCCGTGGCAGTTCTGCGGCGCCATCACTACCGGGTCGTGGCCGAGGAGGACGAGGCGATCAATCTCTACGCCGATCGCTTCCGCTGGGCGCCCTTCGGGTCGCTCATCGGCCACCTCGCGATCGTCGTGATCCTGGCCGGCGTCATGGTCGGCGCCCTGTTCGGCTTCCACGACAACGCCTTCGTGATTGCCGAGGGCTCCACGGCCGCCGTCCCCAGCGGCGGAGGCCTGAGCCTGAAGCTCGTCTCCTTCGAGGACGCCTACTACACCACCACGGGCGCCCCGTCCGACTACGCCAGCGAGCTCGTCCTCTACCAGGACGGCCGTGAGGTCGCCCGCCACACGGCCCGTGTCAACGACCCCCTGCGCTTCGGCGACCTGTCGTTCTTCCAGTCGTTCTACGGGCCGGCCGCCCACGTGAGCGTGGCGTCGACCGACGGGGCGGTGCTCTTCTCGGACGGCGTGGCGCTGGCCTGGGAGACCCAGGCCGACGGTCGGAGCGTCGGGACCTTCACGATCCCCTCGGAGGACCTGACGGTCTGGCTCGTCGGCACGCTCGGGACGGGCGACACGCTCGTCAGGCCCGGCCAGATCCGGGTCGAGACCTACCGGGCGAGCACCGGCGACCCGATCGAGCAGATCTCGATCGACCAGGGCGTCGCGACCACCGTCTCGGGGCTCCAGTTCACGTTCGGGCGGGAGCTTCAGTTCACCGGCCTGTCCGTGGCCCGCGACCCGGGGACGATCCTCGTCTGGCTCGGGTCGATCCTGCTCATCGCCGGCTTCACCATCGGCTTCAGCTTCCCCCACCGGCGGCTGTGGGCCCGGCTCGTCCTTCGCCCGGACGGCGTCGGGACGCTCGCCGTCGCGACGCCCGGGCGCCCCAGCCACGACGTCGACCGCGCGTTCACCAACCTCGTCACCGACCTTCGGGCGGCATGCGCCGGCCCGAGCGCTTCCTGAGGAGAGGGCCATGGAGAAGATGTCGTACTACGCGTTCGTCGCGGCGATCCTGGCTACGGGGCTCGCGCTCATCCTGTACCTGGGGTACGCGATCTCGGGCCTCCGCGCGGCCCGGATGCAGACCGCCGGCAACGGCTTCGGGATGCGGAGCGGAACGCTCGGCCTCGTCGTCGAGCCGCGGACGGCCACGTTTGGCCGTTACGGCTCCATCCTGGGCTGGCTGGCCTTCGCCTTCCTGTCGGCCTGGTTGGTATTCCGCACGATCGCCACGGGCCACGGCCCGTTCGCCAACATGTACGAGTTCTCGGTCGCGTTCGCCTGGGGCATCCTCGGCGCCTACTACTGGTTCGAGCGGAGCTACCACCAGCGAATCCTCGGCCTGCTGGCCCTCCCGATCGCCCTGGCGATGATGCTTTACGCGTTCCTCAACCCGGCGCCGATTGACCCGCTGGTGCCGGCCCTCCAGAACAACCTCCTGCTCACCGTCCACGTCGCTGTCGCGATCGTGGCCTACGGCTCGTTCTCGATCGCGTTCGTCGCCGCGATCCTGTTCCTCTTCCAGCAGCGGCCAGTCGAGCGGGCCTTCGCCCTCGGCTTCGTCGGGGCGCTCCTGGCCCTGGTCGTGGGTGCGATCCAGTCAGCCCTGGCGATCGGCGCCATCGTGGCGGTCATCGTCGGCTTCATCCTCGCCGGGATCGTCTACGCGCTCGACGGCCGCAAGGGCCTCGCCTCCATCGACCCGTCCGGCGGCAGCTGGGGCCTCCCGAGGCCGGCCGTCCTCGACGAGATCGGCTACAAGGCGGTCGTCGTCGGCTTCCCGTTCCTGGCGGCCACGATCGTCCTGGGAGCCCTCTGGGCCGAGGTCGCCTGGGGCCGCTACTGGGCCTGGGATCCCAAGGAGACCGCGTCGCTCGTGACGTGGCTCATCTACGCGACGTACCTCCACGCCCGGGTCATCCGCGGCTGGACCGGCAGCCGCGCCGCGATCCTGCTCCAGATCGGCTTCGGGGCCACGATCCTGACCTACTTCGGCAACTACTTCTTCGGCGGGCTCCACAGCTACGCCGGGCTCGGCTGATCGGCCGGGCGGAACGAGGTCGAGAGGTGGCTGCCATGCGGTCCACGCCGGCGACGACGCCACGGGTGACGCCGGCCCCTCGCCCGGGGCTCCGGGTCCCGGGCGGCGAGCGGGTCCGGACCCTCGCGATCATGGTCGTGGTCGGGGTCGCGATCGCCGTCGGCGCCTTCCTCCTCGAGCGGTCGGGGGCGGCCGGCTACACGACGGTCGAGCTGACCGGCGATACGTCCGGCGCGCGCCCCGTCGTCGGCGGCGCCCCGCCCGATTTCTCGGCTGCGACCGTGACCGGCGAGCGGTTCAGGCTCGCCGACCTGGCCGGCCGGCCGATCTGGCTGACCTTCGGGGCGAGCTGGTGCGCCGACTGCCGGGCCGAGGCGCCGGATCTCCAGGCGGTGTACGAGCGCTATGCCCCGGCGGGCCTGGCGATCGTGAGCATCTGGATCGAGGAGACGGACGCCGACGTCCTGGACTACACCGACCGGGTCGGGCTGACCTTCACCCGGATCTCCGATCCGACCACGGCCCTGGCGAGCCGCTACCGGACCTACGGGCTGCCCACCCACTTCTTCATCGCTCCCGACGGGACGATCCGGGAGATCCGCCTCGGCGGCCTCCCCGCCGAAGAGATGGATCGCCTCGCCCGCTCCATCGTCGAGTAGCCGACACGAACCGTGGACCGCGACGACGAGGACCCGGGCCCAAGCCTCCCGGACGTCGCATCCCCGACGCCGCCCGTTCCGGCCGGACCCGCGACCGACGAGGCCGAGGCCGCCCCGGCCGAGCCCGTCGCCCGGGCGGACGAGGCCGACGCCGCGACGCCGCCCGCTGCGCCGAGCCGCCTCGGCCGGCTGCGGAGCTTCATCCACCCGCCCCGGACCCGGCGCGGCCTCGCCGCGCTGCTCCTCGTCGTGGGGGCCTTCGGGACGTTCTTCGTCGTCGGCGCGACATCGGTCATCGCCTGGACCGAGACGGCCGACTTCTGCGGCCGCTGCCACACCATGGGGCCCGAGCTGGCGGCCCACGCCGCCGGTCCCCACGGCGACGTCACCTGCGGCGAGTGTCATGTCGGGCCCGGTGTCGAGGGCTGGGTGAAGGCCAAGCTGAACGGCACCCGCCAGCTCGTGGAGATCGTCCTGGGGACGTTCCCCGAGCCGATCCCCCCGCCCGACCACGACAGCCTCCCGCCGCCGTCCGAGACGTGCCTCCGCTGCCACAGCCTGGACCGGGTCGGGACCGCGGCGCTCGTCACGCGGACCGAGTACACCCAGGACGAGGCGAACACCCGGCAGTTCGTCGGTCTGATGATCCGTCCCGGCGGCGGCGACGTCTTCGACGTCGACCGAAGCGTCCACTGGCATGTCCTCGCCGACGTCCGGTTCCGCTCGGACGACGAGGCCGGTCAATCCATCCGCTGGGTCGGCGTGACCCGCCCCGACGGCAGCGTCGATGAGTACCTCCGCCAGGACGAGATCCGCCTGGCCGAGGACGTCGAGCCCGACCTCGAGCGGATCGCCCGCGAGAGCGACGCGCGGCCGATGGACTGCATCTCCTGCCACAACCGGATCGGCCACCCGCTCCCGAGCCCGCGGCGGGCCCTGGACCAGGCGATGGCCGCCGGCCGGATCGATCCCGAGCTGCCCTACATCAAGCGCGAGGGCATGCGGATCCTGTGGTCGAACTTCGCCTCCGAGGCAGCCGCCGACGCCGAGATCGACCGCCTCCGCAGCTTCTACGAGCTCCGCTACCCGTCGCTGGCGGCTCGCGAAGCCGTCGCCATCAACGACGCGATGGACGAGCTCAAGATCCTCTACCGGCTGGCCGCGACGCCCGAGATGCGGGTCACGGCGACGACCTACCCGGACAACCTGGGCCACACCGACTTCGCCGGCTGCTTCCGCTGCCACGACGGTGGCCACTTCCTCGTCGAGAACGGCGCGGCCACGAAGAAGGCGATCCCGTCGAGCTGCGACACGTGCCACACGTTCCCCCAGATCGGAGGTGCGATCGCCAGCCTGCCGCTCGGCGTGCCGCCCGAGTCCCACGACGACACCGTGTGGGTCTTCAACCATCGCCTGATCGCGACCGGCGAGGATCCGGGGACGAACTCCTGTGGCGAGTGCCATGCCCGCGACTACTGCAGCAACTGCCACGCGACCGGCGCGGTGACCGTCGACCACGATCAGATGCTCACCAACCACGCCGAATCGATCCGGCAGAGCGGCGCCGAGTCCTGCGCCTACTGCCACCA
>MGOD01000091.1:37746-39126 GCA_001795245.1 Chloroflexi bacterium RBG_16_70_13 | reverse complement strand
CCCGCTGCCACAGCGAGCCGGTCCTGCCCGGCGGCGCGCCGCCCGCCGGCGCCCGGCTGACCGAGCCGCCGCCCGGCATCCGCTGGCCGCTCATCGCCACCGCCGATCGCCGCTGACGACGACCCGGGAGCGGCCGGGTAGCCTCAGCCTTCGAGGAAGATCGCGACCTCATCGAGCGGCTTTCGGGTGAGGTCCGGCACGGTGCAGTCGACCGCGGGGTGGCCGACCGGGAGGAGCAGGAAGGGTCGCTCGTTCTTTGGGCGTCCGAGGATCCTGGCCAGGAATCCCATCGGCGAGGGCGTGTGGGTCAGCGTCACGAGACCCATCCGGTGGATGGCGGCGATGAACAGGCCGCAGGCGATACCGAGGCTCTCGCGGGCGTAGTAGTGCTTCTTCGCGGTCCCGTCGGGGAACGAGCCGTGGACCTGCTCGAAGGCGACGACGAGCCATGGCGCGATCTCGAGGAACGGCTTGTGCCAGTCAGTCCCGAGCGGTGCGAGGGCCGCTCGCCACTCGGCCGGCATGCGGCCGCCCTCGTAGTTCCGCCGCTCCTCCTGCTCGGCCGCGACCCGGATCCGGCGCTTGATGTCCGGATCGCTGACGGCGACGAACGTCCAGGGCTGCTGATGGGCCCCCGACGGAGCGGACGCGGCCGTCATGATCGCCAGCTCGATCAGCTCGCGGGGCACCGGATCGGCCGAGAACGCCCGGACGCTTCGGCGAGCCGCCATGTCGGATCGGAACTCGCGAGCACGGGCCACGGCGTCCGACGCCTCCAGCCTCGCTCGGGCATAGGGCACGAACCGTGGCTCGCTCGTGGGGAGCACCAGCTCTGACATGGACCCTCCTCCCAGGCTGCTCGACCGCTATCCGGTGCGTGGGGCCGGTCGACGTCGGTGACCCCGCGCCCCCCGAGACTGGCGAGTCTCGCTCTCGATTCGACCATGCGCGGGCTGGGCTGTGACGCGGCTCACGCCCGACCCTTGCGTGGCAGAGTGTGAGGCCGGCTACAGTCATCCAGGCGCGTCCAGGTGCAGGCTGCGGGCGTGGACCTCATTCGACGTCTTGCCGACTCCGCCAGCGCCGCTGCCTGTGAGCACATCCCTGCGCCCACGGCCACGCCCCAGGCCGATCGCTGCCAGGAATGCGGCAGCACCTGGAACCTCCGGCTGTGCGCCACCTGTGGCCATGTCGGCTGCTGCGAATCGCAACACGGTGACGCGCGGACCCACGCCCTCGCCTCCGGTCATCCGGTCATCTACCAGATGCCCGCCGAATCCGGCTTCATCTGGTGCTACGCCGAGCGCCGCTACGTCGGCTGAGCGACCCGCGTCGCGGGAGCGGCCTTCATCGCCCGGCGGGGCTGCGCTCGTGCTCGCC
>MGOD01000091.1:25607-37655 GCA_001795245.1 Chloroflexi bacterium RBG_16_70_13 | reverse complement strand
AGACGATCGTGGTGGAGTCGCTCGGTCCGCGGCGGAGCCGCCTCGTCTATCGCGGCACGGATCTCCGACTGGGCGGATTGCCGGGCAGCCCCGGCGCGATCGGGCCGACCCCCGAGTCGACCGGAATCGTCGACTGACGACAGCAGCGGTGTCGGTGACCGGATGAGCGGTGGGCACAGTCGTAAGGGCCGTTACTGCGCCGTCGTGCGCGGCCCCATAGCCTCCGTGCCATGGCCCGTCCGCGTCGCCGCCGTCGGCATGATCCTCGCCCTGGCGGCCGTCGCCTGCTCTCCGGGCGCCGGGTCCGGTCCGAGCGGGGATTCGCCCGGGTCCGGCTCATCGGCGGAGCCTGGATCCACCGCTGGCCCCGGGACGGAGCCGACAGCCGAGGTGGGCCGGCTCCGCGTTTCGAGCGCCGGCTGGCGGACGGACTTCACGAAGGCGAGCGTCGATCTCGCCGAGTTCCTCGGCGGCGGGCCCGGCAAGGACGGCATCCCCGCCATCGACGACCCGAAATTCGAGTCCATCGAGGCGGCACGAACCTGGCTCGACGACCGCTCGCCCGTCATCCGCGTCGAGGTCGATGGCGAGGCGCGGGCCTACCCCCTCGCGATCCTGATGTGGCACGAGATCGTCAACGACACGCTCGGGGGCGTGCCGATCGTCGTCACGTTCTGCCCGCTCTGCAACACGGGCCTCGTCTTCGAACGCGAGCTCGAGGGCGTCGTCTACGACTTCGGGACGACCGGCAACCTGCGCTTCAGCGATCTCGTCATGTATGACCGCCAGACGGAGTCGTGGTGGCAGCAGGCCACCGGCCACGCGGTGGTCGGCGTGCTAACCGGCTCGGCGCTCGTGTTCGAACCGTCCCAGATCGTGTCGCTCGGCGACATGGCCGCGGCGGATCCGGATGCCGATGTGCTGAGCCGCGACACCGGGCACAGCCGGGACTACGGGCGCAACCCGTACGTCGGCTACGACACCGTGGACCAGAACCCGTTCCTCTTCGAGGGCCAGCCCGACGGACGCCTCCTGCCCAAGGAGCGCGTGGTCACCATTGGCGACGGGCTATCGGCCCAGGCCTTCCGCTACGTGGACCTGCGGGCCGTGGGCGTGGCGACGGCCGAGCTCGACGGCGCACCCGTGGTCGTCCTGTGGGCCCCGGGCACGGCCTCGGCGCTCGACGGCCCGAACATCGACGAGAACGCAGATGCCGGCGCGACCGGCGTCTTCCGGCCGGTCGCCGAGGGACGAGACCTCACCCTCGCCCGCGACGGCGACGGCGAAGACGCGCCGATCAGGGATGCCGAGACCGGCTCGACCTGGTCCATCACCGGCCTGGCCATCGACGGGCCGCTCGCCGGCGCCCAGATGGCGCCGGTCGTCCACGGCGATCACTTCTGGTTCGCCTGGGCCGCGTTCGCTCCCGACACGACGATCTGGACGCCGTGAGCCGGCGCCAGGCCACCTGGAAGCCGGATTCTTCGGCGCCAGGTCAGTGCGTCTCCAAGGCGGTTGCCACGAGAGAGACATAGCCCAGCCTCCCATCACGGACCGCGATCCGGGCGCGTGTGGCCGCGGATCTCGTCCACCTGCGTCATCGGGCGATCGTGCGGCCGCCAGCCGGCACGGGCCGTATTGCCGATCACACGGCGGTGTGAGCCACGGCACGTCGGGTAGGACGGTCCCGTGCGATCCTCCAGGCGATGGAGGCGATCGCCGCGACGTTCCTGCTGGGCCTCGGAAGCGCGGCCAGCCCGTGCCTCCTGCCCCTCTATCCGGGGTTCATCGCCTACCTCGCCGGCACCGGTCCCGATCGGCGTGGCCGGCCCCTGGCCGCGCTCTTCGGGCTCGCCGTCCTCGCCGGCCTGCTGACGACGATGGTCGCCATCGGCGCAGCCCTGTCGGCGCTGGCCGTGCCGTTCGGAGACGTCCTGCGCTGGTCGGTGCCGGTGACCACGGTCTTGCTGGTCGGCCTCGGGCTGCTCCTGCTGGCGGGTCGAAACCCATTCGAGCGCCTGGCCGGCGTTCGGGTCCCGGTCGTGCGGAACCCGATCGGACAGGCGTATGTCTATGGCCTCCTCGTGGGCCCAGTCGCGCTGCCCTGCGCGGGCCCGTTCCTCGTCGCGCTCCTTGCCATCTCGGTCGGGCTCGGGGACAGCTTCGCGCGGGTGGGCTCGTTCATCGTGTACGGGCTCGGCTTCGGGTTGCCGCTCGTCGTCCTCGGGGTGGCCGGGGCTGCGCGTGGCCAGGCCGTCGCCCGGATGGTCGCCAGGCGCCACCTCGCGGTCCTGCGGGCGACGGGGATCCTGCTCATCGCGACCGCGCTGTACGAGCTCGGCGCGTCGGGGCTGCTGTAGGCGTTCCGGGCCGATGCGCCGACGCGACGGCTCCGTGTGATCGCCGCCACAGCCGGCGGGCGGTCCGGCGACCGACACTCGGAGGGCAATCGCCCGCCCACGCTCTCCGAGGTTCCCATGAACACCCGCGCCATCCTCATCGGCGGCATCGCTGCCAGCCTCGTCATCGCGATGTGGGAGATGGTCGTCGAGGCCGTCATCCCAGACGGCGCCGGCTTCTTCGGCCCGCCGATCGCGATCGGTGCGACGCTCGTCCGCGATCTCCAGGGCGCGTCGAACCCGATCCCGTTCGACCTGGCCGCGCTGGTGGTCGGCTTGGCCGGCCACATGATGAACTCGGTCATCCTGGCCACGGCCTTCGGGATCGTCATCGGCCGTCGCGGGCTTGGGACGCCGGGACTCCTGGTCGCCGGCATTGGCTGGGGCGTGGCGGTCTTCGGGGCGATGTGGTTCGTCGTCGTCCCCGCGGTCGACCCGCTCGTACTCAACCTGAACGGCGTCGCGTTCCTGGCCGGCCACATGATGTGGGGCGCCGCGCTCGGCCTGCTATGGTCCCGGTTCGGGGCCGCGGATCGGTCCCTGTCGCTGCGTGCCGCATGACGGGCTCGCTGCACGCTCGTCCCGGGCGGCCATCGCCGGTGGCATCCTGACGCCATGCGCTCCCGGATAGCCCTGATCCTCGCTGCCGCGATCCTCGTCAGCGCCTGCTCCGGCACAACAACCGATGGATCCGGCGGGGCGGGCACGGGCGACGAGGGGTGGCGAACGGCCACCCTGCGCGACGTGGTGACCGGCGACGAGTTCCGGATCGCCGACCTCGAGGGCAAGGTCGTGGCGATCGAGACCATGGCGATCTGGTGCATCACCTGCCGGCAGCAGCAGACGGAGGCACGAGCCGCTCTCGAGGCGGTTGCCTCGCCGGACGTCGTCTACGTGAGTCTGGACGTCGATCCCAACGAGCGAGCCGAGGATCTGGCGATCTACGCCGATCGCGAGGGCTACGACTGGACCTTTGCGATCGCATCGGCCGATGTCTCGCGATCGCTCGCCGCGACGTTCGGCGATCAGGTCCTGTCGCCGCCATCGACGCCGCTCATCATCCTCGGACCGGACGGTCAGCTCATCGAGAAGCACATCGGGATCAAGAGCGCCGACGATCTCGCGGCGCTGTTCGAGGAGCACCTCCCGTGATCGAGGCGTCGAGCGGGTTTCCCTCCAGCCCCGCGTCGTCCATCCCGGCGGTGACCGCGGCGCAGATGGCCGAGGTCGACCGCCTCGCCGTCGAGGACTTCGGCATCGAGATCCAGCAGATGATGGAGCAGGCCGGCTCCCACCTTGCCGAGCTCGTCCGGGCCGAGCTCGGCGGCGACCTCCGGGGTCGACGGGTCATCGTCGCGGTGGGACCCGGCAACAACGGGGGCGGGGGCCTGGCGGCGGCTCGCCACCTCGCGAACCGCGGCGCCTCCGTGCGGGTCATCCTTGCCCGCCCGGTCAACCGGATGTCCGAGCCGGCCCGACATCAGCTGGCGATCCTGCTCGAGATGGCCGTCGACTGCTGCGTCGCCATCTACGACGTGCCCGACGAGGAGCTGGATCGGGAGCTGGCCTCGGCCGACGCGATCGTCGACGCGATCGTCGGCTATCGGGCCGCCGGAGCGCCCCGCGACGGGGTCGGCTGGCTCGTCGATCGGGTCGCGAGCGCGTCTGCGCCCCTGATCAGCCTGGACCTGCCGTCCGGGATCGATCCCGACACCGGTGAGGCCGCCGGGGCGGCGGTCCGGGCGACGGCAACGCTCACGCTCGCCCTCCCGAAGACCGGTCTCCTCAGCGAGACCGGGCGCGGGCATGCGGGCCGGATCCACCTCGGCGACATCGGGCTGCCCACTGCCCTCTTCCGGCGCATCGGCGTCGAGGTGAACACGCCCTTCGCGCCGGGCCGGATCGTGCGTCTCGAGGTCGACGGATGACCACGACACAGCGCCGATCGTTCACCGAGAAGCTCGGGCTGCTGCGCGAGCTCGAGCTCTTCAGCGGGCTCTCGGAAACCGACATCGAGGCGATCGGCCACGCCACGACGATGACCCGCTGCCATCCCGGCCAGGTCATCATCTCGCCTGACGACCCGCCGGACCGGATTCACATCCTGAAGCGGGGCAAGGTCCGCGTCTACCGGGTCACGCCCGACGGCAAGCAGCTGACGCTCGACATCTACGAGCCGGGCACGATCCTCGGCGATATGCGCCTCCTCGGCCAGGACCGCGTCCCGGAGGCCTACGCTGACGCGATCGATGCCGCGGTCATCTGCACCGTCACCCCCGACGAGCTACGCCGCCTCGTGGAGCGATACCCGATCATCGGCGTGAACATCATCACGTTCCTGTCGCGCCGCCTGCAGGAGGCGGAGCGCGAGCTCGAGGCGATGGCCTACCAGCGGGTTGGCCAGCGGCTGGCCCGCAAGCTCATCGATCTCGCCCAACGGTTTGGCGTGGACACGGTCCGTGGCACGCTCATCGGGGCCCGGCTGACTCAGCAGGAGCTGGCCGAGATGATCGGGACGACCCGCGAGACGCTCGCCCACACCCTCGCCGACTTCCGCCGGCGGGATCTGCTCGACACGGAGAACCACCAGGTCCTCATCCGCGATGCCGAGCGACTCGCCGAGGTCGCTGACGCCGGCGAGGAATCCTGATCCACGGGAGGAAAGCGATGGAGCAATCGTCCGAGGTCCGGGACGCGGTTCTGGGGTTCTACGAAGGCGTCACGACGAAGGCCGTGGAGCGTTTCGATGACATCGTTTCGTCCGAACCGGCGACGCTCGTCATCGGCACGGCGCCGGGCGAGTGGGTGACCGAGCGGCCACGGCTTCGTTTCGGCTTCGAGGCCGAGGGACTCACCCTCGTGCCGGGTCCGCGCCCAATCGGCTATCGCGACGGCAGCATGGGCTGGTTCGTGGACGAGCCCTGGTACGGCTTCCCAGGCGGCGGCGGGATGCGGACACGCCTCACGGCAGTGGTCCGGGAGGAAGGCGGCCGCTGGAAGATCGTCCACATGCACGTCTCGGTCGGCGTCCCGGACGAGGAGGTCCAGGACCTCCAGGCGCGGTGGGGCGTCGCCTGAACGGCCAACGACCCCGGCCGTAGGCTCACCCTCGATCACGTCTGCTACCCGTGTCTGTCTGGACCGGCACCTCGGTCGTGCCGATGGCGCCGATGATGAACACCGCGAGGAAGCCGGTGAGATTGAGATCTTACCCACGCTTCGAGGTGACGAACCGGGCGTGGTGTGCGGAACGAGCCCCGAGCCGCGTAGCGGGCCGGCCGAGGTGGTCGACCCGCTTGCGGGATCTCGGCCCCGTCAGCGCTCGATCGGCACGCCGACCATCGAGCCCCATTCGGTCCACGAGCCGTCGTAGTTCCGAACCTTCGGGTAGCCGAGCAGCTCGTGGAGCACGAACCACGTGTGGGCGCTCCGCTCACCGATCCGGCAGTAGGCGATGACCTCGAGGTCCGGCGTGAGCCCCTGGCCCTCGTACAGGCTTCGGAGCTGCTCCGCGGGCAGGAATGCCCCGGTCTCCGGATTCACGGCCTTGGCCCACGGGATGTTCCGGGCACCCGGGATGTGGCCGGGCTTCTGTGCCTGCTCCTGGGGGAGATGCGGCGGTGCCAGCAGCTCGCCGCGGTATTCCTCAGGCGACCTGACGTCGACGAGTCCGAAGCCCGGCTTGCCGAGAACCTCCGTCTCGACGAAGCCACGGAGGGCTCGGATGTCGCCGTCCTGGCGCTGGACCCGATAGCCGCCCGACGCGGCCGGCGCGCTCGACTCGGTGGTCATCGGCCGGCCTTCGAGCTCCCACTTCTTCCGGCCGCCGTCCATGAGGCGGACGACCTGGTGGCCGTAGTAGCGGAAGTACCAGTAGGCGTACGCGGCGAACCAGTTGTTGGTGCCGCCATAGAGGATGACCTCGGCGTCGTTGTCGATCCCGAGGCGGTCCATGAGCGCGGCGAACCCGTCCGGACCGATGAAGTCGCGGCGGATCGGGTCCTGCAGGTCGTTCTTCCAGTGGATCCCGCTGGCGCCGGGGATGTGCCCGCCGGCGAACGCCTCCGTGTTCTCGTCGACGTCCAGCAGCGCCACGCGGGCGTCGCCGAGGCGGGCTGCCACCTCGTCTGTGCTCGCGAGGACGCTCGTCGCTGCGATCGCCATGTCCTGACCTCCTGACTTCGGCGGACCACCCGCCGCTGTGGACAGGCTCGCGAGCGTCGGTTCCCGGCGTGTTCCCCGTTCGTTCCACAAAGAAGCCCCTTGCGCGAACGCGCGATTCGGCGGTGAATCGCGCTGGTGCCAGCGCTGCGGGTCCGCGTCCTCGGCGGCTTCTCGGTCGAGCTCGATGGCCGGCCGCTGCCGGATGATGTCTGGCGACGGAACCGCGCCCGATCGCTCGTGAAGCTCCTCGCGATTGCGCCGCGCGCCCGCCTCCACCGCGAGCAGCTCATGGACGCCCTCTGGCCGGAGCTCGACCCGGCCGCGGCCTCGGCGAACCTGCGCAAGGCCCTCCACTTCGCACGAGCCGCGCTCGGCTCGGACAGCCTTACCGCGCACGATCAGACCATAGCCCTCGACGGTGAACCGCTGGAGGTCGATGCGGCGACCTTTGAGGCGGCGGCGCGGGCAGGACGAGTGGCCGAGGCGCTCGAGTTGTACCGCGGCGATCTCCTACCCGACGATCGCTTCGAAGCGTGGGCGGAGGACTACCGCGAGCGACTTCGCGGTCGATTCCATCGGGTCCTTCGCGAGCGGGCCGAGGCTCTCGAGCGGGAGGGCGACGTGGCTGGTGCCGTCGAGATCCTCGAGCGGCACACGGCGAGCGACCCCCTCAACGAAGAGGCACATCTCTCACTGATCCGCATCCTCGCCCAGACCGGCGAACGCCACCTCGCGCTGCGCCGTTATCGAGCCCTCGAGACGATCCTGCGCGACGAGCTCGGGGTCGAGCCGGACGGGGCGTCTCAGCAGCTCTACGCCGACCTCGTGAAGGGCACGCTCGTGCCCGCCACGGCCGGCATGGCGATCCCGGGCGCGAGCCAGCCGCCGGCGCCCCAGCCGCGCCTGCGCCCAACCGAGGAGCTCAAGCTCGTCACTGTCGTATGGGCTGATGCGGCGGTCGAGCGCGAGGACCCAGAGGCCGCGCGGCGGGAGATGGACGAGTGGTCCGTCCGAGCGCTCGACGCCCTCGATGCGGCCGGTGCGACGGCAAGGACGCTTCCGGCGGGTGCCGTCCTGGGCGTCTTCGGGGTGCCGTCCGTCCGCGAGGACGACGTTCCGCGAGCTCTGCGCGCCGCGCTCGAGCTGGCGGTGGCACGCCCTCCGACGCGGGTCGGTGTCGCCTCCGGCCACGTCCTCGTGCCGATGGCTCCGGGTCCGTCGGCGGAGGCCGTGAGCGGGTCGCCCGTCGTGGAGGCCGGACAGCTTCGGGAGCGCGCGGGTCGGGGCACCGCGCTTGTCGCCGCGCGGACGGTCCGGGCGGCTGGGTTGAGGTTCCGTTTCGATCCTCCCGAGGCGACGGGGGAAGGGGTTGCCGAGTCTCCGCAGCGCCTGCGAGCAGAGGTTGGCTCGGGAGTCGGTCGGCCCGACTCGCCGCTCGTCGGCCGGGGCGCCGAGCTCGCCGCCATCGAGCAGACGCTCGCCGACGCGCTATCCGGGGGTGTCCCTCGAGCCGTGCTCATCCTCGGGCCTGCGGGCGTGGGCAAGAGCCGGATCGTGCGCGAGGTTCTCGCTCGGCTTGCCGAGACGACCGTACCCCCGAGGGTCCTTGTCGGGCGATGCCAGGCGGGGGGTCGGGCGGGCCCCTACCGGCCGCTCGCCGACGTCCTTCGTCAGGCCTGCGGAGTCTCCCTGGCCGGTAGCGCCGCCGCGAGCCAGCGTCGGCTTCGGCGGTCGATGAGCGAGCTGCTCGGCGACGCGCCAGACGACGAGCGCGAGACAACGCTCAACGCGCTCGGGGTGTCCGCTGGGATCAGGCTGCCGGGGAATCCCCTTGACAGCCTGGCGCCGGGCGGCGTCGCCGCGAGCCTGGCAATGGCCTGGCCGCGCTTCGCGTCGGCGCTCGCGGCTCGAATTCCCACGGTCGTGGTCCTCGAGGACCTGCATTGGGCGTCGTCCGAGCTGCTCGACATGATCGAGCACATCGTCCGGCGAGCGGTTGGCCCGCTCGTCGTCCTGGCCACGGCGCGGCCTGAGGTCCTCGTGGCGCGACCGGACATTGGTGCCAACGAGCACTTGACGATGATCGGCCTCGGGCCCCTGGGCGAGGCGGAGAGCCGCCGGCTCGTCGCACAGTTGCTCGGCCCGGGCAAGCTCGACATCCCCACGCGCGACGGCCTTCTGGCGCGCGCAGAAGGGAATCCGTTCTACCTCGAACAGCTCGCCCTCCACGTCCGCTCCTCGCGGGGTGGGTTGCTCCCCGACACCCTCCAGTCGCTCCTCGCGTCCCGGATGGACACGCTTTCGATCGCCGACCGGCGCGTCCTGCAGGAGGCGGCGGTCATCGGGCGGATCTTCTGGGTCGAGCCCCTTGTGCGGGCGCTCGACGACGATCGCGTCGCCGCGAGGCTTGCCGCGCTGGAGCGGAGCGGCTTCGTGGTCCGAAGGCCGTCGTCGAGCCTGCCGGGGCAGGTCGAGCACGCCTTCCGGCATGCGCTCCTCCACGACGTGGCCTACGCCTCGATGCCTCGCGCCCGCCGCGCGAGGGCGCATGCGGCCGCGGGCGCCTGGCTCGAGGCCATCGTGGGCGAGCGCGTCGAGGAGCACGCCGACCTCCTCGCCCACCACGCCTGGGCGGCGGTCTCGGCGCCCGCGAACCTGGCGTGGCCGGACCCGGGGGAACGCGAGGCGGTGCGGGCGGCCGCCTTCGAGCACCTGCTCCGGGCCGGACGCGCGGCTCGACGCCAGTTCGCGACGGAGCGGGCGACCGAGCTCCATGGTCGTGCTCATTCCCTGGCCGCCGACGACCGGGAGCGCCTCCAATCCCTGGAGGAGCTGGCCGAGGATGCCGAGGCCGACTTCCGCGGTGATGCCGCGGAGGGACACCTTAGGGCCGCCCTGGAGCTCGTTCGCCGGTCTGACGCCCGTAGCCCGGACATCGCACGGCTGGCCCGGAAGCTGGCATGGCTCATGGCCAATACGCCAGGCGCATTCCGGGTAAGCCCGGACCCGCAAGTCGCCGAGGCACTGATCGAGGAGGGCCTCGCGCTCGCTCAGGGGCAACTGGATCAGGGCTGGTTGCTTGTCAGTCGGGGTATGGTCAGGCGGCTCTACCGAGGTAGTGAGCCGTTCGGCCAGGGCGCCCAACTCGACGAGCGGCCGATGGACGAGCGCATCGAGGCGACAGCCAAGGGCGGTGCGATCGGATCGCTCCTCGCGAACCGTGAGCTTATCCGGGCCAGCCGTCAGACACTTGGCGTCCTGTACGGAATCGCGGGCCGCTACCGGGACATGGTCGAGCTCGCGGCGCAGGACGCGGAGGACATCCGGCCGAGCGACTCCCGACTCGAGCGATCTGACGCGCTTCGGAAGCTCAGCACCGTTCGGATCGCCATCGAGGGCGCGTTCGAGGCTGGGCTCGAGATCGGCCAGCAGGCGAAGGCGATCGGGGGCGATGCCCCGCCCCACCAGGTCATGCACGCCCTCTCGCCGATCCTCGTGTCGCTCTTCCACCTCGGCCGCTGGGATGAACTCCTCGAAGCGCTCGACGAGCACATGGCCGCCTTTCGGGCCGACCCAGCGACGGAGTGCCAGGCGGTCCGGGACGGGCCTGCGATCGGGGCGACTGCCCTTGCCGTCCTGGGTCGGGCGGAGGAAGCCCGGACACTGGCCGCCGTCCTGGGCGATCCGCTCACTGACCAGAGCGCGAGCGCCTGGCAGGCGCGGTACGCGACCGCCAGCGGACACCCGGACGTGGCCCGGGCGATCACCGCCGATCGCGCGCACGAAGGGCGAACGTACGGTCCTCAGCACGCGTTCGCCTACCTCGAGGCCCTCAGCGAGGAGGGCGATCTCGGCGCAGCGACAGCCTTCCTGCCGGAAGCGCGGCGGTTCGCGGCCGGCAACGCGCTCCTGGGTCCACTCGTGGACCGCGTGGCCGGTGAGATCCGGCTCGTGGCCGAGGATCGGCGCGGCGCGGTGGCGGCGTTCCGCGCGGCCGTCAATGGGTTCGCGGCGCTCTCGGCGAAGCTCGAGGAGGCCCGCAGCCTGGGCTGCCTCGCGACGGCGGTATCAGGGCCGGAGGCAGCGTCCGTCCGATCTGCGGCCGAGGTGGCCTATGCCCGCCTTGGGGTGGTGCGTCCCGCGACGACGGTGTCGGGCGTGCCCACACGCCGCCGCCCAGGAGGGCGAAGGCGGCCAGGCTGAACATCAGACGCTGGTTCGCGGAGCTCCCGTCTACCTGCCATCGGGCTGCAGGTCTCGTCGCCGACCACCCAGGCCCGGTGACCGGGCGAGATGAAGAGGAAGTCACCGGGCGCACCGACGGCCTCGGTGCCCTCGTCAGTCAGGCAGCGGATCCGTCCCGAGACGACGTACTCGCGGTGAGTCATCGGACAGCTCGTCGTCCCAGTTCCAGCGCGGCCCGAGCAACAAGCGCCAGAGCTCCTGCGTTGTCGACGGGCCGGCCGAGCGGCGCTTGTCCGTACCGACCGGCACGGCCATGGACGCCACGCGCGCCGGGCGTATCGTCCGCCACGAGGGTCACGGACCAGGAGGTTTCGGCAATGGCGAGCGCACGACGGGCGGCCTATCGGCACGCGGTCAATCGCGAGTTCCTCGACGAGGCGCCGCTCGCGGCGAGGGTCGCCGACCGGGTCACCACGTTCATGGGCAGCTGGCGATTCATCGCCATCCAAACCGCGATCGTCGTGGCCTGGATCGCCGGCAACGTCTACCTGCTCTTCGACTTCGACCCGTTCCCGTTCATTCTCCTCAACCTTGCCTTCTCGACCCAGGCCGCCTATGCGGCGCCTCTCATCCTCCTGGCCGGGAATCGCGCGGCCCTGCGCGACCGGATGACCCTCGAGCACGCCGCCGACGAGGCCGACATCGAGGAAAAGCAGAACGAGCAGCTCCTGACCGGGAACACGGAGATCCTGCGCCGGGTCGAGGCGCTCGAGGGGCGGATCCTCGAGCTCGAGCGGAACATCCTCGCCCGGCTCGACTCCGGCCGTCCGCCCTCGGGCTGACCCCGGCCTGCCTACCGGGCCCGATTCCGGTGCCAGCATCAAACCGGTGGCTACCCGGGCCGACAGGGGGCGTCCGGCGGCCGCGTTGACCTCCATCAGGCTCGTCCCGTGCGAGTGGCACGCGAGACGACGGCGTCACGGCGGCGCGTATCGCCCTCCTACCCCGAATGTGATGCTGGCAGCATCGGGCGTCGGGCGAAGACCGGAAGCCGCCCTCTACCCGCGCGAGCCACTTGGCCGCCTGTCGGACGCCACATGGCCGGCCGGTCGGTCGTCCGTGGGAAGCCTGCCACGAAACCCGCTCGCGTTGGAGTCACGCCGTGGATGCCCGCGCCGCTCGCCTGCTCGTCGGTCTTGCGCTCCTGCTCGGCCTCCTGGCCGACCTTCTCTTCGACCGGTCCCTGCTCGGCATCAACGTGCCGCTGGGTGCCGGCGGGCTGCTCGCTGCCATGACCTGG
>MGOD01000091.1:20331-25424 GCA_001795245.1 Chloroflexi bacterium RBG_16_70_13 | reverse complement strand
GGCGGGCGGCCGCGGCCGTCGTCGAGCTCGGCCTGTGGGCAACGGTCGCGCTCGTCACCGGCGCCGGAGCGATCCTCGGCCGCGCCACCTCGGACGCCTCGGCGACGCGGATCGTCGGCCGGCTGGGTCGGACCGCGCCCGTCGTTCGCGGCCTCCTGCTCGCCGTCCCGGTCGTGGTCGTGTTCGGGGCTCTCCTCGCCTCCGCCGATGCTGTATTCGCCCGTCTCGTCTCAACGGTCCTGGCGACATCGATCGACCCGACCGAGCCCCTCCGCCGGACAGCCTTCGTCCTCGTCGCAGCCTGGCTCGTGAGTGGCCCCCTGTCGATCGCGGCCGGCCTCCACGCGATGCCCGAGGCCGCTGCCCGATCCGTCCGTGACCCGGCCCCAAGCGGGACGGGGACTGCCGGCCCGGTCGCTGCGGACGGGGTGGCCGGACCCGGCCCCGGCCCCAAGGCGGCCGCCCGGTCTGTCCCCGCGATGCTCCGCGCGCGCGCCTCGACCGAGGCCGTGGTCGTGCTCGCCGCGGTCGACCTGCTCTTCGCCGTCTTCGTCGTGCTCCAGATTGCCTACCTGTTCGGGGCCGGCGACACCCTCGCCGCCACGGGCCAGCCGTACAGCACGTATGCCCGTCAGGGCTACTTCGAGCTCGTCGCGGTCGTCGGTCTCGCCGGCGGCCTCCTGATGGTGGGCAACGTGCTCGCCGAGCGGTCCCGAGCGTTCGTGATCAGCGCCCTTGCGCTGCTCGGGCTGACGGGGCTCATCCTCGTCTCGGCCGCGGTCCGGCTGAGCCTCTATCTCCAGGCCTACGGCTGGACGGAGCTGCGGTTCTACGTCGGGGCTTCGATCGCCTGGCTGGCCGTCGCCGGCGTCCTGGCGACCGCGCTCCTCCTCCGTGACCGGATGCGCTGGCTCGTCCATGGGCTCGCGATCGCGGCGATCGCAATCACCCTCGGCGTCTCGGCGCTCGGACCGCAGGCCTTCGTGGCGACGCAGAACGTCGCCCGCCTCCTGGACCCCGCGCGCGTGCCGCCCGACGGCTATCCGGGCCTCGACGCGACGTACCTGCTCTCGCTCGACGACGACGCGGTGCCGGTCCTGGTCGGCGCCCTCGACGCCCTGGAGCCGGGGGATCGAGCCGCTCATCGTCCCGAGCTCGCGGGCGCCGCCGTCGTCGCCGAAGACGTTGTCCGAGGCGAGGCTGACCTGCGAGAACGTCCGGCTGGAGCTCTCGTAGCCGCTCGTGGCGTAGACCTCGGTGCAGATGTCCTCGGGCAGGGCGATCTGCGAGGTCGCGATCTTGTTGGCCGCGCTCGTCGCCGCATCGAGGCTGGGATAGACCTCGAAGTGGACGTGCGGCCAGCGGCCCGGGTAGCAGGCCGGGAAGATGCTCTGGAACTCGACGAGGCCGTCGTCGCCGGCGGCCTGGACGCCGCGCAGGTAGTTCTCGTTCGCCGCCGCCTGCGAATACATCGAGTAGTTGCCGTCTCGATCGCAGTGCCAGGCGTAGACGGCCGCGCCGGCATACGGGGCGCAGCCATTGGCGAGGTCGAGGACCGCGAATCGGATCGTCAGCGGCACGCCCTCGGCGGTCGTCGTGGAAGAGCCAAAGCTCGAGCGAATGTCGCTCCGGACGACGCCGCTCTGGCCCAGGACGTCGGGGCCGTTGGAGCCGTCGCCCGGGTACGGCCCGGCGGTCTCCTCGGGGATCGCGGTCTCGCAGTCGGCGGAGGTGGTGGCCCCGGCCGTCGTGTTGGCGCTTGCCGATGCCCCGGCCGTCGCGCCCGGCGATGCCGTCAGGAGGCCGGTCGCGCCGGGGGCGCACGCTGCGAGCGTAAGCCCGGCGCCCGCGACGCCGAAGATCTTCAGGGCCCGCCGCCGGTCGATCAGGGTCTCGACGTCGAAGGCGAGGCCCTGGTCCCAGGCCGGCTCGGTCGGATCGGGGAGGGGACGACCCTCGAAGCTGGGCACGGGTGCCACGGCGAGGGTGGGTTCCTGCGGAACGCTGGAACCGGCGACGCGGTTCGGCTGGAGCACGACGATCTCCTTCGGAGGCAGGCTTGACGATGGCCGAATCCTCGCCGCGCTTCCTGAGAGCGAGCTGAGACCGGCTCCCCGGTCCCGCGCGGCCGCCCCCAGCGCGAAGGTTGCGATCGGTTGGCAGGCCTGTCCAACAGGACTAGAATCCGGCCTTCAGCGGCCTGCCCCGGCGGGCGAATGTCCGTCGCCCCGGGTCCAGCCAGCGGAGGAGTCTCCTCATGAATGCGTTCATCGTGGAGCTCAAGAACAAGCCCGGTGAGCTCGCCCGAGCCACCGAGGCGATCGCCCAGAAGGGGATCAACATCCTCGCCTTCACCGGCGCCACGTGCGGTGATTCCGGGAGCGTCGTCCTCCTGACGAACGACGAATCGGGGACCAAGCGCGCCCTCGGCGACGCCGGGTTCCGACCCCGCGAGGTGGAGCTCGTGGTCGCCAGCCTGGCCAACCAGCCGGGGTCGCTCGCGATGGTGGCCCGCAAGCTGGCCGACGCCGGCGTCAACATCGAGGCCGCCCTGCCGACCGGCATGGAGGGCGGCAACGTGAGCGTCGCGTTTGCCACCGACAACCCGGGCAAGGCGCGCCAGGTCATCGGCGAGAGGGTCGCGGCCGGCTCCCGCTAGACGGAGCGCACCTCGTCGCGAATCACGAAGCCCCGGGCATCGGCCCGGGGCTTCGAGCTTGGAGGAGCGAACGGATCAGTGGCCGTTGTCCGGGATCACCGGGCAGAGGAACTGCTTCGCGGGGGTCGTCGAGATCGACAGGTAGCCTGCGTCGGCCCAGGCCTCGACCTCCTCGGCGCTCGTCAGCTGGACAGCCGTGACGCCGGCGGACCAGGTGATCGGCAGGACCATCCAGCGGCCGCCGTTGTAGTCCCGGTCCCCGGGCTTCGCCTCGGCAACGTTGATGAGCCCGTTCCCGAGCGCGTAGATCTTGTCGTAGGTGAACGACGGGGCGCCGGTGCCGGAGAAGTCGGTCGGCGTGCCGACGGTCCGGTAGCGGACGTCGTCGACGTAGAACGACAGGCTCGGGGGGCCGCCGGCGGCAACGGTGGACGCACCCACCGAGACGAGGAGTGCCGCGCTGACGGCGGCGGTGGCGAGACGTCGGAACATGTGTGGTTCCTCCTGGGCCGACCCGGTGGGGGGCTGATCGGCGAGCCGTCCCGCGTCCGGCGGGAGTGGGGCGGAGGTTCGCCAGCCCCGGCGACACCGCGATGACACCCCGTCACGGAGCCGTCACGGTTGTCCCGCAGCCTTCGACGGGCGATGATCGACCTCATGGCCCGTCCCGAATCCGCCCCCATCCTCGTGGTCGATGACGACCCCAAGATCGTCGCCCTCGTCCGGGCCTACCTCGAGCGCGAGCGCTTCCGGGTCGTGACCGCGGGCGACGGGCGAGCGGCCCTCCGGGCGATCGAGGAGCACCTGCCCCGCCTCGTCATCCTGGACCTCATGCTGCCCGAGGTCGACGGCCTGGCCGTCATCCGGCGGACGCGGGCCCTGGGCGACATCCCGATCCTCGTCCTGTCCGCGCGCGGCTCGACCGGCGACCGAATCCAGGGCCTGACCGAGGGCGCCGACGACTACCTGCCGAAGCCCTTCTCGCCGGCCGAGCTCGTCGCCCGAGTCCGGACGATCCTGCGGCGGACCGAGCGAGACGTCCTCGACGGCGCTGCCGTCGTCCGCTACCGGACCGCCGACCTCGAGGTCGATATCGCCCGCCACGCCGTCAGGGTCGCGGGGCGGGACGTCGCCCTGAGCGTGCTCGAGCTGCGGCTCCTCGCCGCCCTCCTCGCGGCCGACGGCCGCATCCTCAGCCGCGACCAGCTCCTCGACGCCATCCACGGGGTCGGCGAGGCGGACGTCACGGACCGGGCGATCGATGTCTACGTCAAGCGCCTGCGCGAGAAGCTCGGTGACGATCCCTCCGCGCCCCGGTTCGTCGCCACCGTTCGGGGCGCCGGCTACCGGGCCGCGGGCCCGGTGGAACGGCTCACGCCGGGATGAGCGGACGGGGCGGCATCGCCAGACGGGGCGGCATCGCCGGACGGATCGCCCTGGCCGCCCTCGTCGTAGCGGGGCTGGCGCTCGCCGTCGTCGCCGTCGGGGTGCTGCGGGTCGGGGGCGAGACGTTCGAGGCGCTCATGCTGGCGGCCGGCGATTCGGCCGAGCATGCCCGGGCGATGTTCGACGAGAGCGTGACGGTTGTGTTCGGGATCGCCCTGGCCGTCGCGGCCGTCGTCGCCCTCGTCCTCGCGGCGATCTTCGGCCGAATGCTCGCCCGGCCGATCAAGCACGTTGCCGGGGCAGCCGGGCGAATCTCCGCCGGCGACCTGACCGCGCGCGTTCCCGAGGAGGGTCCCTCGGAGGTCCGGGCGCTGGCGATTGCCTACAACACGATGGCCGACCGCCTGGAGGAGCAGGAGATGATGCGTCGCGAGTTCGTGGTCAACGCGTCGCACGAGCTCCGGACGCCGCTCACGAACCTCCAGGGCTACCTCGAAGCCCTCCGCGACGGGGTCCTCCCGCCCGACCCGGCGACGTTCGATTCCCTTCGCGAGGAGGTCGATCGCCTGGGCCGCCTCGCCGCCTCGCTCGACGTCCTCGCCGGCGCGGAGGGGGAGCGGCCGCGGCCGTCGGCCGTCGACGTCGGGGCGCTCGTTCGCGGCGCAGCCGACCTGGCCGCCCCGGCCCTCGCCCGGCGGTCGGTGGAACTGACCGTGGCGGCCGCCGAGGGCCTGGTCGTGGACGCCCGCCCGGACGAGCTCGCCCAGGTCATGGCCAACCTCCTCCAGAACGCGATCCGCTACACGCCGGCCGGCGGGAGCGTCCGGGTCGAGGCCGCCCGGACCCCCGACGGCATCCTCGTCCGGGTGGCGAACACCGGCGCCCCGATCCCGAACGAGGACCTGCCCCGGGTCTGGGAGCGGTTCTACCGCGTCGAGAAGTCGCGCGATCGGGAGCGCGGCGGGGCCGGGATCGGCCTGGCCATCGTCAAGCGCCTCATCGAGGACGCCGGCGGTCGCGTGGGGGCCGCCTCCGACGAGGCCTGGAC
>MGOD01000091.1:19940-20317 GCA_001795245.1 Chloroflexi bacterium RBG_16_70_13 | reverse complement strand
TGGACAACGTTCTGGTTCCGCCTGCCGGCGCCGAGCTGAGCAGCTGACTGGCGCGCTGCCACCCGTCGAGCCCGACCCTGGGCGCGCGGCGTGACTCGGAGTCAACAACACCGGACCCGAGGGGCCGGGCCAGCCCGCCGATCGTGGCGTCGGGCCCCAGGCGTGACTCACACTCTCGGAAGCGCGTCGAGCACCCGCCGACGGTCGCCGTCCAGCGGATTCGATCCCTCGAACGTGACTGCGGCGCACGGCCGCCCCGCGAGAGCGGCCAAATGCGGCTGTCATCCGGGCGTCATCGACGACGTCGACCCTTGCGCACGTGAACCTCATCGGCGATCTCGAGCGCTTCCTCGCGACGAACCTCTATCCCAACCGCG
>MGOD01000091.1:17798-19886 GCA_001795245.1 Chloroflexi bacterium RBG_16_70_13 | reverse complement strand
GGCGGCGCGGCTGGTTCGCAGCGGCCCGGCGGCATCCGGGACGGACCGGCGCCCTCGTCGTCCTGGCCCTCGCGATCGGCCTGCCGAGCGGCTGGTACCTGGGCTCGCCGCTGTTCATCCGCACATCCCTCGACGAGCCCGCCCCGACCGCGGCCGCGCCCACCGCGACGCCCGGTCCGGGCCTGGCCGCACCCCGGAGCGGCACGTTCACCGGCGCCGACGAATTCCACTTCGGGATCGGCACCGCGACGCTCATCGAGACCGCGCCGGGCGCCTGGACAGTGCGCTTCGAGGACTTCTCGGTCCGCAACGGGCCCGATCTCTACGTCTATGTCTCGCCCGACCCGGCCGGCTACGACGACGCGGCGATCGACCTCGGCCGGCTGAAGGCGACCGACGGCAACTTCAACATGGACCTGCCGGCGGGCTCGGACCCTGCCGGAGCGGCCAGCGTCGTGATCTGGTGCAAGCAGTTCGCGGTCCAGTTCGCCGTCGCGCCCCTGGCCTCCGGCAGCTGATCGCAGCTGATCGCGGCCGATCGCGGCCGATCGCGGCCTGACCGCCCGCCCGATCGGCGCCGGACGGCGATCCCCCGGTCGCCGGCATCACCTCGGCGGCCGGGCTACCCTTCGGCGATGCCCGACCGATCCGATCGCCGGACCTTCATCGTCGACACCGATACGGCCTCGGACGACGCCGTGGCCCTCGTCATGGCCCTCCGCCACCCCGACGTGGACGTCGTCGCCGTGACGGTGGTCGCCGGCAACGTGCCGCTGCCGGAGGCCGTCCAGAACGCGCTCTACACGGTGGAGCTGTGCGGCCTCGCCGGCCGCGTCCCCGTCTACGCCGGCTGCGACGCGCCCCTCGTCCGCGAGCTCCGGACGGCCCAGTTCGTCCACGGCCAGGATGGCCTGGGCGACATCGGCCTGCCGCTGACCGGCCGAGCGCGCGCGCCGGGCCATGCCGTGGACATCCTCGTCGACGAGATCAACGGCCGGCCGCCGGGGACGATGACCCTCGTGACGCTCGGGCCGCTCACCAACGTCGCCCGGGCGATCCAGCGCGACCCGGGCATTGCCGCCCGCCTCCGCGAGATCGTCACGATGGGCGGCACGGCCGACGCCGTGGGTAACATCACCGCCGCCGCCGAGTTCAACATCTGGGTCGATCCCGAGGCCGCGGCGATCGTCTTCGGGGCCGGCGCCCGGCTCACGATGGTCGGCTGGGACATCTCCCGGAAGTACGCGGTCATCGACGCCGCCGACGCGGCCCGCCTGCGGGCGGTCGGGCCGCTCGGGGCGTTCGCGGTCGACATCCAGGCCACCCTCACCGACTTCGTGAAGGCCGAGACCCACCTCGCGGGCTTCGACCTCCCGGATCCGATCGCCATGGCCGTGGCCATCGACCCGTCGATCGCGACCCGCGTCGAGCGGCTCAACGTCCGGGTCGAGACGACCGGCGAGCACACGGCGGGCCAGACCGTCGTCGACCACCTCGGCGTCGAGCACCTCGCCCCGAACGTCGACGTGGTCCTGGAGGCGTCCCGCGAGCGATTCATCGGCCTCCTCCACGAGACGCACCGCGGAGCGTGACCACCGCGCGCTAGCATCCGGCCGTGCCCAGCGAGCAGTTCGACTACGTCATCGTCGGCGGCGGGTCCGCCGGGTGCGCCCTCGCCAACAGGCTGTCGGCCGACCCGGGGACCCGGGTCCTGGTCCTCGAGGCCGGTCGTCCCGACTGGCGCTTCGACGTCTTCATCCACATGCCGGCGGCGCTCGCCTACCCGATCGGGAACCGGTTCTACGACTGGCGCTACGAATCGGAGCCCGAGCCGCTCATGCACGGCCGGCGGATCTACCACGCCCGGGGCAGGGTCCTCGGCGGGTCGTCGTCGATCAACGGGATGATCTTCCAGCGGGGCAACCCGCTCGACTTCGAGCGCTGGGCAGCGGCTCCCGGGATGGCGAGCTGGGATTTCGCCCACTGCCTGCCCTACTTCCGGCGCATGGAGGACGCCCTCGCGGCGGCCGCGGACGACCCCTGGCGCGGTCGCGGCGGGCCGTTGCCGCTCGAGCGCGGGCCGGCGGC
>MGOD01000091.1:16193-17715 GCA_001795245.1 Chloroflexi bacterium RBG_16_70_13 | reverse complement strand
GGGTTCGCGGCCTTCGACCGGAACATCCGGCGCGGCCGGCGGATCTCGGCTGCGCGGGCGTATCTCCACCCGGTCATGCGGCGCCCGAACCTCGTCGTCCGAACGTCGCGCTTCGTGACCCGCATCCTGTTCGACGGCCGACGGGCGGTCGGGGTGGAGTACCAGGCCGGCAGCGGCCGCGGCGGTGCCGTCCGCACCATCGGGGCCGGCGAGGTCATCCTCGCCGGCGGCTCGATCAACACGCCACAGCTGCTCCAGGTCAGCGGGATCGGCGCGGCGGCCGAGCTCGAGGTCCTCGGGATCCCCGTCGTCGAGGATCTGCCGGGCGTCGGCGAGAACCTCCAGGACCACCTCGAGGTCTACGTCCAGTACCGCTCCCGGCAGCCGGTGTCGATGCAGCCGGCTCTCCAGCACTGGCGGAAGCCGTGGATCGGGTTCCAGTGGTTGTTCCTCCGGCGCGGGCCGGGGACGACGAACCACTTCGAGGCCGGCGGCTTCGTCCGCTCGAACGATGACGTCGCCTGGCCGAACCTGCAGTTCCATTTCCTGCCGCTCGCGATCCGCTATGACGGCTCGTCGCCGCCCTCCGGTCACGGCTACCAGGTCCACGTCGGGCCGATGTACTCGGATGCGCGGGGCAGCGTGAAGCTCCGGTCGCCGGATCCGCGGACCTACCCCGCGATCCGTTTCAACTACCTCTCGACCGGGCAGGACCGCCGCGAGTGGGTCGAGGCGATCCGGGTCGCGCGGACGATCCTCAACCAGCCGGCCTTCGAGCCGTTCAACGGCGGCGAGCTGTCACCCGGCCCGGCGGTCGAGACCGACGCCCAGATCCTCGACTGGGTCGCGCGCGACGCGGAGACCGCGCTCCACCCGTCGTGCACGGCAAAGATGGGCGTCGGTCCGGACGCGGTCGTCGATCCGGCGACGATGGGCGTCCACGGCCTCGACGGCCTTCGGGTGGTCGACGCGTCGGTCTTCCCGTCGGTCACGAATGCGAACATCTATGCGCCGGTCATGATGGTCGCCGAGAAGGCGGCCGACCTCATCGCCGGGAACACGCCCGCTCCGCCCGACGAGCGGCCGTTCTACCGGCACGGCGCCGGGATGCCGCTCTTCGAGGATCCTCTGACCGATTTCGGGCCGGAGGCCCCGGCGCCCGAGCAGCCCCGGGCAGTCGAGCAAAGCTAGGCGGTCGCGGCCTTCCGGCGCGGCCGCCGCGGGCCCCGGGGATCGGGGAGCGGCTGAGGTAGATGGCGCCGCCCCGGACGCCCATGTTGATCGACGCCGGGTGGGCCTTGACCTGGCGGGACACCGCGGCCCGAATCGTGATGAGCTTCTCGTTCTCCTCGAGCTCGATCTTCTTGATCGACGACATCGGTCCCACGGCGATCTCGTTGAGGACCTTGACGAGCGCCTGATCCCGCTTCTGGATGGCCTGCTGGCGAGGACTCAGGGCGCGCGGTTTGCGCGGCTTCGGGGCGAGATCTTCCGGCTTGGCATCACGGATTCGCATGGCTCG
>MGOD01000091.1:15062-16180 GCA_001795245.1 Chloroflexi bacterium RBG_16_70_13 | reverse complement strand
TCGGGGGCTCCTCTTGCATCGACGCTGCATGCATGGCAGGGATACGCGCAACCGATCGACGTGGCGACGCTCTCAGTCGATCATCCGCGCACATTCTACGCAGCGCGATTGTCAGCGCCAGCCCCGATTCTTGAATCCTCGAGGCCCTGTCTTGCATCACTGCCACGGCAAGGCGGCGAAACAGCGACCGCCGGTCGACGGCATCGACGGAGGCGCGGGGGTTGCCTGGTGGCACCGCTCTCTCCGGCGGGCGGCCCTCGCCGCCTTTTCCTGGCCGGGCGATGGGGGGTATCCTCGGCGCAACTCCGCTGGTCAGCCTGCCGCCCTGGAGGTCACTCGATGACACGCGCACCCCGCCGAGCGGTCCTGCTCGCCGCCGGCCTCGCCCTCGCCCTGGTCCTGCCGGCGGCCGTCACCGCGAGCCACTCTTGGGGCGGCTATCACTGGGCCCGGACCTCGAATCCGTTCACGTTGAAGCTGGGCGACAACGTCACGTCGGCCTGGGATTCGTATCTCGCGACGACATCGAGCGACTGGTCGGCTTCCACCGTCCTCGACACCACGATCGTCGCCGGGTCGACCAACCCGCGGAACTGCAAGGCGACGACCGGGATGGTCCAGGTCTGCAACCGCACGTACGGCAACAACGGCTGGCTCGGCGTCGCCGGAATCAGCATCACCGGCGGGACGCACATCACGAAGGCCTACGTCAAGCTGAACGACACGTACTTCAATACCCCGGCGTACAACACATCGGCATGGCGGAACCTCGTGATGTGCCAGGAGGTCGGCCACACCCTCGGCCTGGACCACCAGGACGAGAACTTCAACAACGCGAACCTCGGGACGTGCATGGACTACACGAACAACCCGAGCTCGAACCAGCACCCCAACGCGCACGACTACGCGCAGCTCGATTCGATCTACGCTCACCTCGACGGCACGACCACGGTCGCCTCGGCGCCCGCGGCCGGCGCCGCGGCGGCCAACGGTCACGCGGCCGATGCGGCCTGGGGCACGCTCGTCAAGGTCACCAACCACGGCCACGGGGCCTGGTACGTCCGCGACTTCGGGGCCGGCAACATGGTCCTGACCCACGTCCTCTGGGCGGATCGCTG
>MGOD01000091.1:3540-15010 GCA_001795245.1 Chloroflexi bacterium RBG_16_70_13 | reverse complement strand
CCGGCGGGGGTCGTCTCGTCTCGCGCCGCGGCTAGCCGACGATCTGCCGAAGGGCGAAGAGCACGTTCGCGGGCCGCTCGGCCAGGCGGCGCATGTACCACGGGTACCACGCCTCGCCGTAGGCGATGAGGTCGCGGACGACGTAGCCCTCCCGGGCGAGCCGCCGCTGCTGGTCCATCCGGATCCCGTAGAGCATCTGGACCTCGAAGGCCGTCTTCGGCAGGCCCAGGGCCGCGGCGTGCTCCGCGACCTGCTCGATGAGCCGCACGTCGTGCGTCCCCAGCGCCAGCCGGATGCGAGTCCCGGCCTTGATCGCATGGAGGATCAGGACGCACAGGGCGAGGTAGTTGGCGTCGACGTCGTGACGGGACTGGTAGGCGACGCTGGCCGGTTCGGCGTAGGCGCCCTTCACGAGCCGGATCTCGGGACGCAGGGGGAGGAGTCGCTGGACGTCGGCCGCCGTCCGCTTCAGGTAGGCCTGGAGGCAGATGCCGGTGTTCGGGAGGGCCGCCTTCATCCGCTCGTAGAAGGCGATCGTCGACTCGGTGTAGGGGCTGCCCTCCATGTCGATCCAGAAGGTCCTGCCGGATTCGGCGGCCTGGGCGGCCAGCGACGTCGCGTGATGGAAGGTCCGCTCCAGGTCGAGGTCAAAGCCGAGCTGGGTGAGCTTGATGCTGATCTCGCCGTCCAGGCGCCGCTCGCGAATCGCGTCGAGGACCCCGCGGTAGTGATCGGCGATGGCGTTCGCCTCCTCGATCCGGGTCAGGTTCTCGCCGAGGCGCGTGTAGAGCGTCCCAAGACCCTCCACCTGGAAGCCGACGCCCGCCGCGAGCGCGCTCTCGAGGTCCTCGCCGGGCATGAACCGGCGGACCGCCCTGCGGGCGAACCAGAGCCTCGGAATCCGGTTGCGCAGCCAGCCGTTGGCGGCCATCCAGAGGAGCACTCGGCGCATCGTGGACAGGCTATTCCGTCGGCGAGGCGCCTGCCGGCCGGGTCGGTTGCTGGCCCCCGGGAACCTCCGCGGCCGCGACCCCGGAACCCACCGGGGAATCGCCCACCTGCATCGTTGCCGGCCCGGCCGGTCGCCCGGCGGCGACGTCGCGACCGATCCATCCCGAGCCACGTTCGCGCCGGGATGGTTTCCGCCACGCGGGTCGGTGAGGCTGGGCGGCGCCCACCTTGGATGCTACCCAGCGAACCCTGGTGGGTCTGTCGACATGCGCGTCTGCCGCCGCTGGCACGGCAACCAGGAACCGGACCGCCGTTTCCGGCGTCGAACTGCCATCGACACCGGCCGGACGTCCCGCTCCGGCTCCAACGGAGGCCAGTGCGATGGCACGACGTCGGATCTTCCTCCTCCCGGCCCTCGTGGCCGCCTTCCTCGTCTCGGCTGCGCCGGCGCTCGCCTGCGGCGGCCTCATCGGCCCGAACGGGGCCGTGAACCTCCTGCGGACCACCACGCTCGCCGGCTACCACGACGGCGTGGAGCACTACGTGACCGCCTTCGAGTACGCGGGAGGAGGCGGCGCGTTCGGCTCGCTGACGCCGCTCCCCGGCGTCCCAACGAGCGTCGAGAAGGGCGGCGACTGGACCCTCCAGCGCCTCCTCCGCGAGACGGACCCGCAGCCCGAGTTCCTCTTCGATGCCGCCCGGGTTGGGGCCGCCGCCTCGGCCGAGGAGCTCATGAAGGTCCGGATCGACGCCCTGGACCTGACCGTCCTGCGGGGCGGCGCGGCCGAGGTCGGCCAGTGGGCCGCGGATCACGGTTTCCGGCTGCCGCCAGACGCTCCCGAGGTCCTCGAGTTCTACGCCTCGCGCAGCCCGATCTTCCTCGCCGCGGCCTTTGACGCGACGGCGGCCGCGGAGCGCGGCCAGAACATCGGCGATGGAACGCCGGTGCACATCACCATCCCCACGCCCAACCCCTGGGTGCCGCTGCGGATCCTCGCCCTCGGCAAGACGAGCGGCGAGCGGGTTGAGGCCGACGTCTATCTCCTGACCGACCGCAAACCGGCGCTCCTGCCCGGCCCTCGCGGCTCCAACGGCATCGACCTGGCCCACAGCCAGGAGGCCACCCAATCGCTCCTCGCCGACCTCCGCTCCGACCGCGGGATGGACTGGGTCCCCGAGAGCGGGTGGCTGACGAAGATCGAGGTCGACGCGAGCGCCGGCCAGCTCCGCTACGACCTCGCGATCGACGCCTCCGGCCAAGGCACGCCATCTCGCCACCAGGCGGGCCTCGATATCGTGGCCTCGTCGGCGCCCGCGGGCGCGGTCGACGTCGGACGGCTGCTCACGACCCTGACGATCATCGCGGCCGGCACCCTGCTCCTGATCCTCCTTGTCACGAGCCGCGCCGGTGGAGGCCGGACGGCCACCGTTCGATGACTCGGCGTCGCTGGCTCGCTGCCGCCTCCCTTGTCGGGCTGATGGTCATCGCCATGGGTGCCGGCCGGGGGGCGGCCGACATGAGCGACCGGACGATCGAGATCGACATCCACTACTCGAGGTTCACTCCCGGAACCCTGACCGTGCCGGCCGGCGCTCCAATCCGCTTCGTCCTCGTGAACGGCGACCCTATCGACCACGAATGGATCGTCGGAGACGCCGCCGCTCACGAGCGCCACCGGACCGGCACGGAGCCTACCCACGGCGCCCGCCCGACCGAGCAATCGATCCCCGCCGGCACGACCGTGGAGACCGTCGTGACCTTTGAGACGCCGGGAACCTTCAGCTACATCTGCCACCTGCCGCAGCACGAGGCCTACGGCATGGTCGGCACGATCGTCGTGACCGGCGACTGACGCTTCGCGCAGCCCGTGCTTCGCGCAGCCCGCGATTGTTGACGCCCCGGCGGTCTGGCCCGTACCATCCGGCGACAACCGAATAGCCTATCGAGAGTGGTGGAGGGACCGGCCCTGCGAAGCCACGACAACCTGCCGACGGCGACGCCGGCAAGGTGCCAAGTCCGGGCAGGACAACCACCTGCGAGATAGGGATCCACCCGAGCCCTTCCTCTCCCAGGAAGGGTTTCCTGTTTCTCCGGCCACGATCGGTAGGCAGAACCGCCGAGCGCGCCCCGCGGCACGCCCACCCGACCAGGAGCCGACCATGACGACCGAGACGACCACGACCGACGAGCGCAGCCAGGCGCCGTCGATGATGGCCGCGCCGGTCGCGACCGGCCTCGCCGTCGTGCCGCCGGCCCCCCCCGTCGGTCCCGGCGTCGAATCCGAGTCCGACGACAAGATCGATGACGAGGTCGATCCCGCGCGCCGCCCCCGGATCGTCGGGCTGCGCTGTCGGAGCTGCTTCCGCCCCGAGGCGGTCGGACCGAGCTTCGTCTGCCCCGCCTGCTTCGGCCCGCTCGAGGTCGTCTACGACCGCGAGGCGATCCGGGCCCAGGTCAGCCGCGCCGCGATCGAGGCTCGCGCGCCCGGCATCTGGCGCTATCTCGAGCTGCTGCCCGTCGATGAGGTCCCGGCCCGCGGCCTGGCGGTCGGGTCGACGCCGCTTCTTCGCGCCGACCGGCTCGGCGCCGAGCTGGGTCTCGCCCCGGGCCGGCTCCGGCTCAAGGACGACACCCGGAACCCGACGCTGTCCTTCAAGGACCGCGTCGTCGCAATCGCCGCGGCCCGGGCGGTCGCCTTCGGCTTCGACACGCTGGCCTGCGCCTCGACCGGCAACCTGGCCGGCGCGACCGCGGCAGCGGCCGCCGCGATCGGCCTCCGGGCCGTCGTCTTCGTGCCGGCCGACCTCGAGCCGGCCAAGATCGACCACGCCCTGAGCTACGGGGCGACGGTCGTGCCGGTCCGCGGCACGTACGACGAGATCAACCGCCTGAGCCTCGAGATCGCCGACGAGGAGGGCTGGGCGTTCGTCAACGTCAACCTCCGGCCGTTCTACGCCGAGGGCAGCAAGACCCTCGCCTTCGAGGCCGCCGAGCAGTTGGGCTGGCGGCTGCCCGACGTCGTCGTTGCCCCGATCGCCTCCGGCTCGCTGTTCACGAAGGTCGCCAGGGGCTTCGAGGACCTCGTCGCCGCGGGGCTCGTCGAGGACCGGCTCGTCCGGTTCATCGGCGCCCAGGCCGAGGGCTGCTCGCCGGTCGCCCAGGCATTCGCGACCGGCTCTGACGACATCCGGCCGGTCCGAGCCCCCGACACGATCGTCCGGTCGCTCGCCATCGGGTCGCCGGCCGACGGCCGCTACGCGCTGGCGCTCGCGCGGCGGACCGGCGGCTCGATCGAGGCCGTCCCGGACGAGGCCACCTCGGCGGCCATCCGGCGTCTCGGCCGGACCGAGGGCGTCTTCGCCGAGACCGCCGGTGGCGTGACCGTCGCCGGCCTCGAGCAGGCGGTCCGCCGCGGTCTCATCGGCCCTGACGACGAGGTCGTTGCGCTGATCACCGGCAACGGCGTGAAGACGCCGGACGCCAAGTGGTTCGGCGTCGAGCCGGGCGCGGGAAGCCAGAGCGGCGGGCTTGTCCCGCCCATCGAGCCCTCGTACGCGGCGTTCAGCGCCGCGGGGCTGGCCGAATGAGCCCCGCTCGACCGATCGTCAGGTCCGCCGTATCCTCCGCCTCGATGACGCGTCCCACGGGTATCCCGGGCCGCTGCTCCTGTTTCCGGCGGGCCTGAGCCCGGCGGCCGAGACCGGCCGTCCTTCGGTCCGCACCCAAGCGTCCACCCCGGCTCCGCGCCGCCGCGGCCCCCGCGCCGTCGCGGCCTTGGCCGCGCGCCCGCGCCGCGCCCGCCGGGACGAGCCCCGTACCCCTTCGAGGTCAACCCGTGTCATCCGTCATTCGCGTTCGCACCATCGATCCGCGCGGCCAGCGCTTCGGCGCCGGCGTGTCGGCCATCACCCTGGTCGTCGGGATCGCCCTCGACCTGCCGGTTGTCGCCGCCGTCGTCGGCGTCGCCCTCGCGGTGAGCGCCGCCCTCGGCACCCAGTGGTTCCTCTTCGGCCGTCCGTGGCCGTCGGTCCGGGGCGCCCTGCGACTGGGGGCGCCGCTCAACCCGGAGCCGGAGCTCGGCCCGCGCTTCGCCCAGGCCCTCGGCGCCGCGTTCATCGCGATCGGCCTCGCCCTGTTCGCCACGGGTGCGACGCCCTGGTTCTGGGCCCCGATCGCCGCGGTCGCCGGCCTCCAGACGCTCCTTGCGGTCTCGGGCTACTGCCTTGGCTGCAAGCTGTACGGCCTGCACTGGTTCCTGCCCGAGCTGTTCGACCGTCTCGTCCTCCGCGTGCCGGTCGAGCCACGGACGTCGCTTCGGAGCCCGAGCGCCCGCTGAGGCTGGCTACCATGACCGGGTGATCCGCCCCGGGGACCCGGTCCCGTGACCGACGCGGCCGGCTCGGCCGACGCGGCCGATGCCGTCGTCGTCGGTGGCGGCGCCATGGGCGCGAGCATTGCCTACCACCTGGCCGCCGCGGGGGCCGGCCGGGTCATCCTCCTCGAGCGCGAGGCGGCGCTCGGGACGGGCTCGACCGGTCGCTGCGCCGGCGGCTTTCGGATCCAGTTCTCGAGCGAGATCAACGTCCGGCTTTCGCTCGCGAGCGTGGCGATGATCCGGCGGTTCTCGGAGGAGCACGGCCTGCCGCTCGACGTCGACGTCGATGGCTACCTGTTCCTCGTCCGCGACGAGGCAGCCTGGGCCGGGTATCGCGCCGCGGCGGCCATGCAGCGCTCGCTCGGGGCGCGAGTGGAGGAGCTGGATGCGGGGGCGGCCGAGGCCCTCGTCCCGGGCCTGAACGTCAACGGCGTGGTCGGGGCGACGTTCGGGCCGGACGACGGGATCGCCGACCCCTCAGGACTGACGAACGGCTACGCGACGCTCGCCCGCCGGCACGGAGCGGAGATCCGCCTCGGGACCGAGGTCACGGCGATCCGGACCTCAGCCGACGGCAGCCACGTGACCGGTGTCTCGACGCCCGGCGGAGAGATCGATGCCCCGGTCGTCGTCAACGCGGCCGGCGTCTGGGCGCCGGCCCTCGCCGCCGCGTGCGGCATCGAGCTGCCGATCCATCCCGAGCCGCGCCACGTAGTGACCACCTCGGCTTTCGCCGGCCGGCCCGAGCGACGGACGCTCGTGATCGACACCGCCACGATGTTCTACTTCCACCGCGAGGGCCCGGGCGTGCTCATGGGCATGCCCCGGCTCGCCGACGCGGCTCCGACATTCGAAACAGTCGTCGATGATCGCTGGATCGCCGGCGAGCTGCTACCGCAGGCGGTGCGTGTCCTGCCGGCCCTCGAGGAGGCCGGCCTGGCTAGATCGTGGGTCGGGCTCTACGAGATGACGCGCGACCATCACGCGATCCTCGGCCCCGTGGAGGGCCTCGAGGGCCTCTACCTCGCGAACGGCTTCTCCGGCCACGGCTTCCAACACGCCCCGATTGTCGGCAAGATCATCTCGGAGCTCGTGACCGGCACCGCGCCCTCCGTCGATGTCTCCGCGCTCCGCCTGGAGCGCTTCGCCCGCGGCGAGCTCATCGGGGAGTCCCACGTCGTCTGACCCTGTCTGGCTGCCCAGGGTCGAGCCTGCGCCGAATTCTCGCCCGGTGGTCGTTATCACCAAACCCGAGGCCGGAACCACCTCGAATCGCCCGTAATGACCGTGGGAAGGGCATTGGCCCCCGAATCCGCGTGATCCCGCCTCGACGAGCCGTCCCTGGCCCTCGGATCGCTGGATAACGCTCGTCCCATGGTCATTTCGCGAAGTCGTGCGCCGCCCCAGCCAGGGCGAGGCCACACGCATCGAGCGTCAGGCCGACGGCGAGCAGCAGGCGCAGCCGCCCTCGGCGACGCCGGTGATGGCGGCGGCGGCGTCGCAGCACGGTGCGGTCGCCGACAGCACGTTCAGGGTGCGGTTGCGTGGTCTGGCCTCGGCGACGTGGCGCTCGAGGTCGGCGAGGCGGGCGTCGAGATCACGGAGCCTCGACATCCGCTCACCGAGCTCCGCCCGCCGCGTCGCGATCAAGCCCGGCAGCTCGGCCGAGGTATCTGTGCAGTGGCCGGAGTGGCAGTACGAGGCGAGGCGGGCGGCCTCGTCGAGCGGCAGCTCGAGGCGCCGGAGGTCGATGAGCAGGCGGAGGTGTTCGACGTCGGCCTCGGCGTACTCGCGGTAGCCGTTGCCCTGGCGCGGCGGGCGGGGGAGCCAGCCCGCCCGTTCGTAGAAGCGGACCGTGTCCGCCGGCACCCCGACCCGTTCTGCGAGCTCGCCGATCCGCATGCCGGCACTCAACCTTGGAGTGCCTCGAATGTCAAGCGGTCGTTTCGACGGCCTCGGCCGGCGCCAGCTCGCCCTCGCCGACGCGCTCGAGCATCGCCTTGAGCTTCGCGGCCTCCGCGGCCTCGCCGCGCCGGACCTCGCCGCTCATGAATGGCTCCATGAGTCGCATCGCGCCGCGGAACGACAGCTCGCCGGCGTAGGTCAGGCGCGTTCCGCTGCCCTCCGGCACGATCGTGTTCACGGCGACCCAGTCCAGGCTCGGATGGGTCGCCCGGAAGCCGACCTTGCGATCCGGCTCGAGCTCGACGATCTCCATCTCGAGGCGGCCCTTGATCGGGCCCTCGTTCATCCGGAAGTGACCGCGCTGCCCGACACGAGGCGGCCCGTCGTCATCGAACGCCATATCGGTCATCGGGGTCCATTCCGCGTACCGCGCGGGATCGAGCAACGCCTCGTACACCGCCCGCGGCGGTCGATCGATCGTCACCTCGGACGAGTACCGGATCATGCCTGCACCTCCTGCGCCAGCTCCAGTGCCGGCTCCTGCCTGGCGCCGTTCCGCGGCGCCATCGGGATCGCGAGGACCGCGGCGAGCCGCCGGAGGCCCCCGATCTTCTCACCTCGCAGTCGCGTGACCGCCGCGTCCTCCGGCGACGAACCGGCGCCGGCCCAGCGGAGCCGGACCCTCGTCGCCGCTCCGACCGCCTCGAGATCGTAGGTCGCCTCGACGGCGCCGACGCCCTCCACCGCGAGCCGGTAGCCGACGTGCTCGTACGGCTGCCAGTCGACGATCTCCTCGAGCGTCGCCAGGCGCCCGGTCACGCACTGGGCCCGCGTCCCGACGCCGCGCCTGCCGTCGAGGGCCATCTCGGTGATCACGATCGGGCCCTCCCACAGCGGCCGGAGGCCTGGCGACGTCAGGTGGGCCCAGGTTGTGGCCGGGTCCGCGGGGACATCGACCTCGACCTCGAACAGCGCGTCGCGGCCGGCGATCTCGAGCCGTCGGGCGCCGGTCTCGGCCAGCCAGCGACCCTCGAGATCGATCGTGTGGGTCGTGACCTCGCCGAGGTGCTCGATCGCCTCGACCTCCGTCGTCGCGCCGAGGGAGGCGGGATCGACCCCCATCGCCGCCACCGCCGCTGCCGTGAACACCGCGAAGCCCATCGCCCGGCCGTCGGTGTCGTGGGCCGCGGCCGCCGCGGCGCCCTTGAGCAGCCGATGGACGACGATGATCGATGCCCCCGCGAGCTCGTCGCGGCCGGCGATCGAGGTCCGGACGTACTCGCCGTGGTGGACGAAGAACTTCAGGTCGAGCCGGGGCGCGGTGCTGCAGGCCGTGCAGTCGCAGGCCGACGCCTGCTCGATGCTCCGGAGGCGGCGCCGGAAGGCGAGGTAGGCGACCTCGATCGCATCGAGGAGCAGCGAGCCGTCGGCCCGGCCGTCCTCGACGTACAGGAACGCGGCGTCGCCCTCGAGCTTGGCCAGCCGGAAGGGCGGCTCGAGTCGCCCGACGACGGTCTCGATGAGGTCACCGGCGATCGCCGGCGCGTGCTCGATCTCGCCGCGCGAGAGGTACGCGGTGTAGCCGCTGAGGTCGGCGATGAGGAGGAAGCCGCGCTCGGGTGTCGATGCCATGGCGAGACCCTAGACCCTGGAGTCGCTCCAATGTCAAGGCCCCGGAATCGCCATGCCCGTCGGGCGGCCGCCTCGGCGGGCCAGACCAACAGTCTCGGAATCCTGCTCCGGCTCGAGATTCCTGCCCACCGGGGCCTCGTCATGCACCAATTTCAAGACCCGGAGTCTCGATCTCCTGCGCCAGCCCTGCGCCTCGGCCAGCGCGCGCAGGAATCCCAGACTCCCAGTCTGGAGGCCGTGCCGGCCGCGGGCCGCGCGTCGCGAGGTCATCGCCGGACGACCGACGGCCCTGCCGGAGTTGCGGCCGCCGCGCCATACTCAGTGCGTGAGCCAGCACGATGACGCCGGCCGAAGCGACAGCTCCGGGGCGACCCGCACGGAATCCGATTCGATGGGCCCAATCGAGGTCCCGGCCGAACACCACTGGGGCGCCCAGACCCAGCGGAGCCTGCACCACTTCACGATCAGCCGCGACACGATGCCGCCCGGCATCATCCGCGCCTTCGGCATCCTGAAGCGGGCCGCCGCCGAGGTGAACGCCGAGCTCGGTCTCCTCCCGGCCGAGAAGCGCGAGCTCATCGTCCGGGCCGCCGACGAGGTTGCCAACGGGGCGCTCCAGGCCGAGTTCCCGCTCCGCGTCTGGCAGACCGGCTCGGGCACCCAGTCGAACATGAACGTCAACGAGGTCATCGCCAGCCGGGCCAACGAGATCGCGACCGGCACCCGCGGCGGCAAGAAGCCGATCCACCCGAACGACGACGTCAACCGCAGCCAGTCGAGCAATGACACGTTCCCGACGGCGCTTCACATGGCCGTCGCCACGGCCCTCGTCGGGGACCTGATCCCGAGCGTTCGGGCCCTTCGCGAGGCCCTCGACGTGAAGCGCCGAGCGTTCGACGGGATCGTCAAGATCGGCCGCACGCACCTCCAGGATGCCGTTCCGCTGACGCTCGGCCAGGAGTTCAGCGGCTACGTCGCCCAGTTGGACGGCGGCATCGCCCGCCTCGACGCCGCGCTCCCGGGTTTGTACGAGATCGCGCTGGGCGGCACGGCCGTCGGCACCGGCCTCAACGCCCACCCAGAGTTCGGCGTCCGGGTCGCCCGCCGGATCGCCGACCTCACCGGCCTGCCCTTCGTGACCGCGCCGAACAAGTTCCAGGCGCTCGCCGGGCAGGAGGCGACCGTCTTCGCCTCGGCCGCGCTCAAGACGCTCGCCACGAGTCTGATGAAGATCGCCAACGACATCCGCTGGCTCGGGTCAGGCCCCCGAGCGGGCCTCGGCGAGCTGCGGCTCCCGGAGAACGAGCCGGGCTCCTCGATCATGCCCGGCAAGGTGAACCCGACCCAGTCCGAGATGCTGACGATGGTCTGCGTTCAGGTCTTCGGCTACGACACCGCGATCACGATCGCCGGCTCGCAGGGCAATTTCGAGCTCAACGTCTTCAAGCCGATAATCGCCCACGACCTCCTCCACGGGATCGAGCTCCTGACCGACGGCTGCCGTTCATTCCGGGAGCACTGTGTCGAGGGCCTCGAGGCCGATGCCGAGCGGATCGAGCAGCACGTCGGGAACTCGCTGATGCTCGTCACGGCCCTCGCTCCGAAGATCGGCTACGACAAGGCGGCCGAGATCGCAAAGAAGGCGCACCACGAGGGGACGACCCTCCGCGAGGCCGCGCTCGCGCTCGGCTATCTCACCGCCGCGGAGTTCGACGCCGCGATCGATCCGGCGGCCATGACGCGGCCGACCGCGGGCTGACGACACCTACCGCTTCGGCGGCAGCGTCCGGGTGAAATCGATCGACTTCGTCAGCCAGGCGTCGAGATCTGGGTCGCTGGCGGCCACGTCGGCCGGCAGGACGACGTAGCGGCCCATCGCGCGGCCGGGCATCGGCTCGAACGGGTGCGCGCCGGGCAGGGCGAGGAGGGCGTCGCGATCGGCTTCGCTGACGCGGACCCACCACTGCTCGGCGAACAGGCCGGTCAGCATGTTGCCGCCGATCCAGGCGCACGGGTACCCGAACATCAGCCGGAGCGCGACATCGGGCGCCGCGATGCGCTCCATGACCTCGCCGAAGCGAGCGACCAGCGCTGGCGACGATTTCACGAATTTCGGCATGGTGCGGGTCAGGCTACCGCAGGTCGGGTCGAGACGGCGACCCGGCCCGCGTTTGACGGAATCGGGCGCAGGCCCGAAGGTGGTGGGACTGGTCGCCATCGCCGGGCTTTCATTCGCCGGTCCGAAGCGCGCGACGGATCGGATTCCACACCATGGCTCGAACGCCCTTCTCGTCGCCTGACGCCCACATCGTCGTGAGCACGCACGGCTACTTCGACGTCTATCCGTCGTCCGGCAGGTCGGACGGGGACAAGCCCGCCTACCGCGGGCAGCTCGCCGAGCTCGGCGCCGGCATCCGCGGCGCCGATGACCGCCTTGCCGTCCGTCCGGGATCCGTCGTGCTCGCCGACGCCGTGACGGCGTGGTCCGCGGTCAATGGCGCGGCCGCAGTGCGCGGTGAGCTCGGCGGCGGCCGCGACGGCAACCAGGCGAAGCCGTAGGGCGCGACGACCGCCCAGGCCGAGGGATGCGGCGGTCCTCGGCTGAT
>MGOD01000091.1:3007-3282 GCA_001795245.1 Chloroflexi bacterium RBG_16_70_13 | reverse complement strand
CGAGGGCGGTCACCCGTGCCGGACCGCCGATCGGGTGGGCGAAGGACGCCCGCGCGCCGCGCGCCGCGTCACCCCACTCCGAGCCCACGCGCTCGTGCTCCACGACGAATGGGGGCTGCGCCGGACCGAGCGCCGACGGGAAGGCGGCGCGCCATCTCACGATCTCACCGTCCGGGCGAGTCCGCGAGCGGGCCTCGACCTCGCCGAGGTCGGATCCACCGGCCCGCAGGCGCTTGAGATCCGCATCCACGCCGTCCGAGGCGACGGCGTATGAA
>MGOD01000091.1:921-2863 GCA_001795245.1 Chloroflexi bacterium RBG_16_70_13 | reverse complement strand
CCGCCTGGGCAGGCGATGCCCAGCATCCGCTCCAGCTCGGCGGCGGCTGCCTCCGGGTCGGGAACGGCGATGACCAGGTGGTCCAGACCGAGCAGCATCGTGCCGGCATCGTGCCCGGTGGGCCGCCGCCGGTCAAGCCGCGCAGGTGTCACACCGGGACGCCCGCGGCTTGGCGTGACAGGCTTGGCGCGACGCCGGCGACGGATTGCCCCATTGACACTACGCTTCGCGAACCAGCAGACGGAGGGCTCCAGACCGTGACCGACCATGGACACGCCGAACGCGCGGCTCCGGGCCCCGTGCCGCCCGCCGTCCAGCGCGACCGCTGGGCGGCACTGCTCGGGAGCGGGGCGCCGGTCCTCGCCGACGGCGCGATGGGGACGATGCTCTTCTCGTCCGGCCTCCAGTTCGGCGATCCGCCCGAGGTCTGGAACGTCACCCAGCCGGACGTCATCCGGCGGATCCATCGGGGCTACCGCGGGGCCGGCTCCCGTATCATCCTGACCAACACGTTCGGCGGCAACCGCCTGCGGCTCAGCCTGCACGGCAACGAATCGCGGGCGACCGAGCTGAACCAGATGGCCGCGATCCTCCTCCGGGCCGAGGTCGATGCCGCGGGCGGGACGGCGCTCGTCGCCGGCGACATCGGCCCCACCGGCTCGATCATGTTCCCGATGGGCCTCCTTCAGGTGGACGAGGCCGTCGATGTCTTTGCCGAGCAGGCGCAGGCGCTTATCGCCGGCGGTGTGGACCTCATCTGGATCGAGACGATGTCCGATCTCGACGAGATCCACGCGGCCATCGACGGCGTCCGACGCGTCGCGCCGGAGATCCCGATCATCGCGACGATGACGTTCGACACCCGCGGCCACACGATGATGGGCGTCTCGCCCGAGCGAGCCGTGCGCGCCCTCATCGAGTGGGGCGCCGACGCGATCGGCGGCAACTGCGGGAACGGCCCCGACGAGATCATCCCGGTCATCGCGAAGATGCGGGCGGCGGCGCCCGATGCCCTCCTCGTCGGCAAGTCGAACGCGGGGATGCCCGAGCTGGTTGACATGAAGGCGGTCTACAAGGCCGAGCCCGCGGTGATGGCCGATTACGCGCGCGACGCGCGCGCGGCAGGCGCCTCGATCATCGGTGCCTGCTGCGGGTCCACGCCGGCACACCTTTCCGCCATGGCGGTCGCGCTCGGAGTCGACCGAGCCGGGTGACCGGGCAGACCCGGCGGACCGGGCCGGCCGGCTCTGGCGTCTCGGGTTTCAGGGCGCCGCGCGGAGCATGAGGCCGACGCCGCCGGCATCGAGCGTGAGGATCGCGGCCTCGATGGTGTAGCGGACAGAGCCGGAGAGGACGGTGGTCAGCGCCTGCTCGACCGCCATCCGCGGCGGCTCGCAGGCCATCTTCGTCAGGCCGATCGGCCCGAAGTCGATCGTCGACTCGGTGACCTGGATCGCTCCGCCGCCCGTGTTGCAGCCGGCCTCGACCTCCACCCAACCGTCCGCGAAGGTGAGCGCCGCGACGACCCCAGCCGGCACGCTCGAGACGGCATCCCTTGCGACCAGGCCGTCCACCACCCAGCGCGTCCCGAGCAGCGGGCGATCGGGGTCGGCGACCTCCCGGTCGAGGAACGTGAGGCGAGTCATCCCCTTGGTGAGCGTCAGCGTGTCGCCGTCGAGGGCGATCGTCGCCCCGTCCAGCAGGTCGGCGACCCAGCGGTCCTGCTCCATGAGCGCCGGGTCGCACGCCATCTCGGTCGTCGCCAGCTGGTCGACGACCAGGCGGCCCCCGTCGATCCGATACGGACCGCCCATCGAATTGCACCCGGCACTCGCCGATACCCCGCCGTCCTGGAACGTGAGGCGGACCGTCGATCCGGCGACGAGCGCACGACCCTCAACGCCCGTCGACAGGAAGGTCCGGCCCTCGGGGCTCCCGCCGG
>MGOD01000091.1:0-897 GCA_001795245.1 Chloroflexi bacterium RBG_16_70_13 | reverse complement strand
TCCGCCGCCACCGCAGGCGCCGAGCAGGAAGGCCGTGGCGAGCGCGAAGGCCAGGTGCGTTCGATCGTGCATGGCCCTCAGACGAGTCCCGGGCGTTTCGGTTCCCGGGTCACATCGCGCGCCGATCCGGAGGCGCGTAGCGCGGGCCGTGCCTCGGGGCCTCGATGCCGCTCGCCTCGAGCAGTCGGATGACCCGCGCCCGGTGTCCCCGCCATGGCTCGAGGAGCTCGATCATCCGCTCGTCCGTGCCGCGGGGCTCCCCGGCGAGTGCGAACGCGACGAGGTTCTTCAGGTGGAAGTCGCCGACGCTCACGGCGTCAGGGTCGCCGAGGGCCCGGAGCGTGACCTCGGCCGCGGTCCACGGCCCGACGCCAGCATGGCGCGCGAGGACCGCGGCCGCCGCCGCACCGACCTCGGCACGCGTCCCCGGGAGTGCGGCGAGTTCCTCCAGCCGCCGAGCGATGCGCGCCATCCGCCGCACGGCCTCCGCCCGACGTTGCTCCACGCCGAATGGGTGGTACGCGTAGTAGGGGAGCGCCGCGAGGACCTCGGGCGCGGGCTGGAGCCAGAGCCCCTCCGCGGCCGCGACCGGCCCGGGGCCCGGCTCGCCGTGGCGCCGGGTGAGGCCCCGGAAGGCGATCGCGGCCTCGCCGCCGGTCACCTTCTGCTCGAGGATCGCCGGGAGAAGCGCCTCGAAGACCACGCCGGTCCAGCCCAGGCGCAGGCCCGGGCGCCGGCGCGCCAGGTCCGCGACCAGCGGGTGGAGCGACGGATCGAACCCCGTCGGGTCGTCCAGCAGTCCGAGCAGCGCCGGCAGCCCGTCGAGGACGCGTTCCGCACCGGGACCCCAGGCTTCGGCCTCGACCCGCGTGTCCCGTAACTCGGCGACGAGCGTCG
>MGOD01000090.1:57599-57792 GCA_001795245.1 Chloroflexi bacterium RBG_16_70_13 | reverse complement strand
GCGGCTCGCGGTCATGGAACTGGAGAAGCTGGCCCTCCGGCACGCCGGGGAGGCGCCGCGGGACGGCCCCGTCACCGTGGACGACGTCCGCGAGCTGGTCGCCGAGGCCGTTCCCGGCTCGATCTGGGGGTTCGTGGACGCCGTGGGGATGCGCCAGCGGTCGCGATCGCTGGAGCTCCTGGAGCGGCTCCTC
>MGOD01000090.1:57277-57526 GCA_001795245.1 Chloroflexi bacterium RBG_16_70_13 | reverse complement strand
GCCTCCGGGCCGGGGAGACGCCGGGGTCGCTCGTCCGCTCGATGCGCCTCCAGCCGTTCCGCGCGGAGACGCTGGCGCGCCAGGCGAGGGGGTGGACGGTCCGAGAGCTCGCTGCCGCGCTGGAGGGGCTGCTGGAGCTGGATGCGCTGGTCAAGGGCGTCGGAGGGGCGGCTCCCGGGGACGCGGCCGTCAGGCTGGCGTTCGACCTGTGGGTGACAGACCGGGTGGCGACAGGCGGCTGAGCCGCGC
>MGOD01000090.1:55937-57243 GCA_001795245.1 Chloroflexi bacterium RBG_16_70_13 | reverse complement strand
TTCGTGAGCCGGTCGAGCCGGCCCGAGGTCAGGCCGACCAGGCCTGCTCCTGGATGACCAGGTCGCTTTCGATCGCGAAGGTGCACCGACCGCTGCCGAGATCGAGGAGCTCGATCAGGTCCGGGTCGATGTAGAGCTGGTGGCAGTCCTCGCACAACCCGCCCGGGATCCCGAAGCACAGCCGCTCCGACTGGTCCGGCATCCGGAACGTCGTGTCGAACCGGGTCGTGATCAGGCGACGGGAGCAGGCGGGACAGCGCTCGCGAGTCGGCGTCATGCCCGCATTCTTGAAGCGCCCCGGCACGGCCGACATGACCCGACGGTACGGGTCCCCCCGGTACGCCTGCCCGCCCTGCCGCCCCGGACGGCCCTCGACCCTACTGGACCCGAAGGACTGTCTTCGCCTCCGACCAGTGCTTCTCGAGCTGGTAGAAGTCGCGCTCGGGGGGCGTGAAGACGTGGACGACGACCGACCCGAAGTCCACCAGGACCCAGTGCGACGCCGGCGTCCCCTCCCGTCCGATCGGCCGGGTCTTCTCGGCGCGGAGGCCCTCGATGATCCCGTCGGCGATCGCGTCCAGCTGTCGCTCCGATCCGCCCGAGCAGATGACAAAGAAGTCGGCGAATGTCGTCAGCGCCGAGAGGTCCAGGAGGACGATGTCGGCGGCCTTCTTGTCCTCGGCGAGCTCGACGATGCGACGCCCGATCTCGAGCGACGATCGCTCGCTGACGGGCGGCCGTGCCTCGCGACGGGGCAGGCCATCGGGACGCGGGGTGAGGACGGGGTCGGTCACTGGCGCTGGATCCTCTCGCTGGGTTGCGGACTGGTTGAGGTCATGATCGGCGATGTAGCGCTCGACCGCCTCCGGCACGAGATCACGGACGGAGGCGCCGGCCGCGACCCGCTCGCGGATCCCGGTCGATGAGACCTCGAGGCGGGGGCCGTCGAGGACCGCGATCCGGTCCGTCTGACCGGGGAACTGGGTCTCGATCCACGCTGGTTCCGGCGGAGGGTGGCCGCCTCGCGGCACCACCGCCACCCGGCACGCGGCGAGGAGCTGCCGGGGCTCGTGCCAGTCCGGCAGGTCGGCGAGTGTCTCCGCGGACATGATCAGTACGAGGTCCGGCTCCCGGCCGGCGGCCCGCTCCGCCTCGGCGATCAGGCGAACGGAATCCGCGGTGTACGACGGACCGGCCCGGTCCACGTCGATCCGGCTCAGCTCGAACGCCGGGTTGCCCTCGATTGCCAGGCGGACCATCGCCACGCGATCCTCGGCGGACGCCGCGACGCCGCCCGGCTTGTGGG
>MGOD01000090.1:54758-55925 GCA_001795245.1 Chloroflexi bacterium RBG_16_70_13 | reverse complement strand
CCGGGAGGAAGAGCACCCGCTCCAGGTCAAGCGCGTCGCGGGCGGCCTCGCCGATCGCGAGGTGGCCCAGGTGCACAGGGTCGAACGTCCCGCCCATGATCCCGATCCGGACGGATCGCCGGGCTGTCACTCGCCGCTCACCGTTCGACCGCCCAGGCGTCCGGCTCCCATTCCAGTTCCACGCTCCCGAAGCGGACGGCGTCACCGGCCTCGACGCCGGCGCGGCGAAGCTCCGCATCGACGCCGAGTCGGACGAGCTCACGCTGGAACCGCTCTGCGGATTCCTCGACCTCGAAATTCGTCTGGGCCGCGATCCGCTCGATTCGCCTGCCGCGGACCCGGAGTGCCCCGTCCTCGCCCTGGTCGATCGAGAAGACGTTGCCCATCCATTCGATCCGGTGGATCACGACGCCGGCCGGCTCGGGCGGTTCGGCCATCGCATCCGCGCTCGGAAGGAGTGCCGCGAGCGCCGTTCGCAGCTCGTCGATTCCCCGTCCTTCGGCCGCGGCGATTCCCACCACCGGCAACCCCTCCCGCTCCCGGGCCGCGCGGAACGCCGGCCACGCCGCCGCGGCGGCCGGCAGGTCCAGCTTGTTGAACGCGACGAGGATCGGCTTCTCCAGGAGCGCCGGGTCGTGGGCGGCCAGCTCCGTCCGGATGACCCCGTGGTCCCACTCCGGGTCGCGACCGCTGCCGTCCACCACGTGGACGAGGACTCGAGTCCGTTCGACGTGGCGGAGGAAGGCGTGGCCGAGGCCCGCTCCCTCGCTCGCGCCCTCGATGAGCCCCGGGACGTCGGCGATCGTCGGCAGGCGCTGGTCCTCCATGCCGAGATCCATCACGCCGAGGTTGGGCTCGAGCGTGGTGAACGGGTAGTCCGCGATCTTCGGGCGGGCGGCCGTCAACGCCGCGAGGAGCGTGGACTTACCCGCATTCGGGAGTCCAACCAGGCCGACGTCGGCGATGAGCCGAAGCTCCAGGCGGAGCCAGCGCTCCTCCCCCGGCTCGCCCTTCTGCGCGTGTTTCGGGGCCTGGTGGGTGGAGGTCGCGAAGTGCTTGTTGCCGAGGCCACCTCGACCGCCGCGAGCGACCATCGTCTCCTGGCCGGTCGCGACGAGGTCGGCGACCAGGGCGCCGGTCCCGTCGTCGTAGATGGCCGTGCCGGGT
>MGOD01000090.1:53268-54652 GCA_001795245.1 Chloroflexi bacterium RBG_16_70_13 | reverse complement strand
GAAATCGCGGAGGGTCGTCTGGCCCGGGTCGACCCGGAGGTGGATCGAGCCGCCCCGTCCCCCGTCGCCGCCGTCCGGCCCGCCCCGCGGCACGTGCGCCTCACGCCGGAACGTGGCCGCCCCGTCGCCGCCGGCGCCGGCACGCACCCAGATCTTGACGCGGTCGAGGAACATCGGGCCCTATCTTCCCACGGGCGATCCGGCGGCCCCGAGCGGGGACCTCGGCGGCGCGCCGCTCAGAGGTATTTGAGCGGGTTGACCCGGTAGCCGCCGTTCCAGATCTCGCCGACCCAGACCTCGAAGTGGAGGTGCGGCCCGGTGGACCGGCCGGATGATCCGACCCGGCCGACCTGCTCGCCTTCCGCCACGGATTCGCCGCTTGAGACGGTGACCGCCGACATGTGGTTGTACGTCGAGTACAGCCCGGAGCCGAGCGCGATCCAGACCTGGTAGCCGCCGCCGTTGTTTCTCCAGCCGGCGAAGATCACCTGCCCGGCCGCCGCGGCGGCGACTCTCGTGCCGTAATCCGCCGCGATGTCCAGGCCGTAATGGCCGTAGATGAAACCGCGACTGATGTAGTTGCCGCCACCGGCGACCGGCCAGCTGAACGCACCGCCACCGTAGGTCGACGGTCCCCCGCCGCTTCGCGGCGCGCCGCCACTGCCGCCCGACGAGCGCGCGACCGGCTTGGGTGTAGGGATCGGGGCACCGGCCGCATCCGGCAGGACCAGGGTCTGGCCGATGATGAGGTTCGGGTCCTCGAGCTCGTTGACCGCGAGCACGTCGGCGGCGTCCACCTTGTACTTCGCCGCGAGCGACGCGAGCGTGTCGCCCACCTTCACCGTGATGACGAGGCCGTTCATCGGCGGGATGACGAGCTTCTGGCCGACGTGGAGGTCGTCCTTGGACGTGAGCTTGTTCGCCCACCAGACGGTCATCATCGTGACGCCGTAGCGGCTCGCGATCCCGGTCAGGGTGTCACCGGCCTGGACCGTGTGGGTTCGCAGGAGGTCCTTGCCGTCCTCGACGGTCGTGTTGACGGCGACGGGCTTGTACATCGTGCCGTCGTCCGCAAAGCCCTCCGGCGGGGCACCCTCATCCGTGGCCGTGCCCCCGACGCCGGCCCTGAGCCCCGCGACCTCCATCGGGTCGAGCTCCATGGGATCGAGCTGGTCCGTGGAGAGGAACTCCCCACCAACGGCCAACCGGACCTCTACGCCAGCGCCGGATGCGTCACCGATCGGCCGCGCGGTGGCCGGCTGGAGGCTGACGACGGAGGCTCCGAGCACCAGGACCGCAGCGACGATCGGGATCATCCGTTCCGAGGCGAGCCGGATGACCAGCCTGCGCCTCAGGGCAACGGGGAGAGGCGTGCGGCTGGTCC
>MGOD01000090.1:52827-53130 GCA_001795245.1 Chloroflexi bacterium RBG_16_70_13 | reverse complement strand
GCGCAACGCCCCGGCCGGGGCGTTCAGCAATATGGTCTCCTGCGAGGACGGTCCGGGCGCGTTACTGGGGACGCGGAGCTCGGGGATGGACCGTCCGGGGGGTGCGACTCTTGAGCTGGGGTCTCGTGCTTCGCGGCCGAAGCCTGCTCCTCCGCAGCCTTCGACGACTGGCGGACCTTACCACGGCCTCTTCCGGGCGCGCAAACGTCCGGACGGCCCCGCCGGGGCGGGCCGTTCGGCCTTACTGGTCGAGGCTCTTGGTGAGGCCGGCGAGGAACTGGACGTTCGTGTCGGTCTTCGCCA
>MGOD01000090.1:50837-52628 GCA_001795245.1 Chloroflexi bacterium RBG_16_70_13 | reverse complement strand
GTCGTCCATCCGGGAGCCGGTGTCCACGAGGCACGTCGCGATGATCGTGAGGGAGCCGCCCTCTTCGATCTTCCGGGCCGCGCCGAAGAACCGCTTGGGCGGGTAGAGGGCGATCGGGTCGATGCCACCGGAGAGCGTGCGACCCGAGGGCGGGAGGGCCAGGTTGTAGGCCCGGGCGAGGCGGGTGATCGAGTCGAGCAGGATCACGACGTCCCGGCCGGTCTCGACCTGGCGCTTCGCGATCTCGAGCGCCATCTCGGCGACATGCGTGTGGTTTTCAGTCGGCTCGTCGAAGGTGGATGAGATGACCTCGCCCTTGACGGAGCGGCGCATGTCCGTGACCTCCTCGGGCCGCTCGCCGATGAGGGCGACCATGAGGAGGATGTCCGGGTAGTTGGCCGTGATCCCGTTGGCGATGTTCTTCAGGAGCATCGTCTTGCCGGCCTTCGGCGGGCTCACGATCAGCGCGCGCTGGCCCTTGCCGATCGGGTTGACGAGGTTGACAAGGCGCTGGCTGAGGTTCTTCGGGTCGCTCTCGAGGTTGATCAGCTCGTCGGGATGGACCGGGGTGAGATCGCCGAACACCGGCCGCCGCCGGGCGGTCTCGATATCGACGCCGTTGACGGAATCGACACGGAGCAGGCCCCAGTACTTCTCCTGCTCGCGCGGCGCCCGCACGGCCCCCGCGACGCGGTCCCCGATACGGAGCGCGAACCGGCGGACCTGGCTCGATGAGACATAGACATCATCCGGGCTCGGCAGGAGGCCATGCCGGCGCATGAAGCCGTAGCCCTCGTCGACGACATCGAGGATTCCGGTCGCATAGGCGTGCCCCGCCCGCTCCGTCTGCGCCTGGAGGATCCGGTCGACGAGATCGTCCCGGCGGTCGTCGGGAACGGCCTCCATCTTGAGCTCGCGACCGACCTGGCGGAGCTCCGTCATGCTCATCTCGAGGAGGTCGGCGACGTCCAGGTCGTTCCGTTCGCGGGCGGCTTCGAGCTCCTGCAGCTCTTCGAATTCGCTCACCGGGGCGCGGCCGACGGGATTGCGACGACGGGGTCGACGGTTGCGAGACCGCTGATCGGGAATGGGCATCGGGGAGGGGCCACCTGCACGTGCAAGGAGGGATGCGACCGCGCGCAGAAGGGGTCCGCGGCGCGGACGGGTGGGGATGGCCGGAGTATGGACCGCCTCCGGCGGGCCGTCAATCCAGTGTACTGCCAGTGTGAACGGTCAGCTGTAGGCTCCCCACGTCTGTGCTGGCCCGGCCGGCGGGTCCCCCTCGGGCCAGTGGGTCCTCGTCTTGTCGGGCCCCCGGGCCGGCGGGTCCCCGGGCGGCGAACCGTCGTCGAGACCCCTCGTGACGCTGGGAGCGTCATTTCTGCGGGATCCGGCCCGACCAGCCCCGGCGCGACGACCGCCGGCCGGCGCGCACGCTCATCGTTCCGCACGACTCGTGCGCAGCGGAGGCGTCCGGGGCGCCGCGGCCGGCCGTCGGCTCGGTCCGTGGAGGCGTTCATCCCCGCCGGAGCCCCGCTGGAGGCCCGCCGGCAACCCCGCTCGCCCCGGCGAAGTCCCAGATATGACGCTGGGGGCGTCACGGCCCGGGTCGCGGGTCAAGACCGCCAATTCGAGCATGGGTGGCACGTCTCCGGCGGACCCGGAGGCGACACGGAGGACCGGATGCTGCCCGTCAGCCAGCTCCGGCGGCGGGCGCGGCGGCCTGGCCGGCGGCTCGGGCAGCTCCGGATCAGCGGCCAGCGGGCGAGAGGCGCGGCCGCCCGCGATTCA
>MGOD01000090.1:37317-50829 GCA_001795245.1 Chloroflexi bacterium RBG_16_70_13 | reverse complement strand
GCCGCGAGCGCCTGCCGGGCCGATTCCCAGTCCTTCTGGAACTGGGCGATCCCCTTGTCCGTGAGCGGGTGGTGAACCATCTGCTGGAAGACCTTGAACGGCAGGGTCGCGACGTGCGCACCGGCCAAGGCAGCGTCCGTCACGTGGCGCGGATGGCGGACTGAGGCCGCGAGCACCTCCGACTCCAGTTCGTGGAAGCGCACGATGTCCGACAGCTCGCGGATGACGATCATCCCGTCCTCGTTGATGTCGTCGAGCCGGCCGACGAACGGCGAGAGGAGCGATGCGCCCGCCTTCGCAGCGAGCAGGCCCTGATTGGCCGTGAAGATGAGCGTGCAGTTGGTCCGGATGCCCTCCGCGTCGAAGCGGCTGATCGCCTCCAGGCCGGTTTCCGACATCGGTACCTTGACCACGATGTTGTCGGCGATCTTGGCGAAGTGCCGGCCCTCGGCCAGCATCCCGTCGACGTCCTCGGCCATCACCTCGGCCGAGACCGGGCCGCTCGTGATCGTGCAGATCTCGGCGAGGACCTCGTCGTAGGTCATCCCGGTGGTCTTGGCGAAGAGCGAGGGATTGGTCGTGACGCCGTCGAGAACGCCCCACCGGGCGACCGTGCGGATCTCGGCGAGGTCGGCGGTGTCGAGGAAGAGCTTCATGGTGGGCTCCTGGCTGGCCGGGCGAGCTGGCGGGCTGGGCACACATCGTACCGGTCACGGTCACGATCCGGGTACGGTGCCTTGGCGCACGCTGCGCCATCTTGATCAGCCCGGCTGCGTCGCCGCCTCGCGCTGTTCCAGGTCGCCGGCGCGCGCCACGAGGACCGGCTCCCGGCCGTCGCGGACGGCCAGTGACGCCGCCACGAAGCCGTCGAAGAGCGGGTGCGGGCGCTCCGGCCGGCTCTTGAACTCCGGGTGGAACTGGCTGGCGACGAACCAGGGGTGATCCTTGAGCTCGACGATCTCGACCAGCCGGCCATCGGGTGACTGGCCGGAGAGGAGCATCCCCGCCGCCTCAAGCGTCTGGCGGTAGCGGTTATTCACCTCGAACCGGTGGCGGTGTCGCTCGTAGATCACTTCCTGGCCATAGACCGCCGCAGCCTTGGAGCCGGGCGTCAGCTTGGCCGGGTAGAGCCCGAGGCGCATCGTGCCGCCCTTGTCCTCGAGCTCGCGCTGGTCCGGCATGAAGTCGATGACCGGGTTGTCGGTGAACATGTCGAACTCGGTCGAATTGACGTCTGCGGTCCCGATCACGTCGCGGGCGAACTCGATGACCGCGCACTGGAGGCCCAGGCAGAGTCCCAGGTACGGGACCCGGTGGTCACGGGCGTAGTGCGCGGCGAGGACCTTGCCCTCGATCCCGCGGTGACCGAAGCCGCCCGGGACGAGGATCCCGGCCGCCCCATCCAGCTGCTCGTGGAGGTTCTCACGGGTGAGTGCCTCTGAGTCCACCCAGCGGACCTTTGCGTCCACCTCGTGCGCCCAGGCGGCGTGCTTGAGGGCCTCGGTCACCGAGAGGTACGCGTCCGGCAGCTCGATGTACTTGCCCACGAGGGCGATCTCGACGACCGGCTTCGGGCGCTTGATCCGCTCGACCAGCGCACGCCAGCCATCGAGGTCCGGCGCCACGTCCGGGTCGCCGAGTCCGAGCTCGCGGACCACCAGCCGGCCAAGGCCGAAAGCCTCGAACTGGAGCGGGACCTCGTAGATCGTCTCGGCCGTCGGGGCCGGGATGACGGCGTCGGTGGCGACATCGGTGAAGAGGGCGATCTTCTCGCGGATCTCGTCGGGGACCTCGTGGTCCGAGCGCAGGACGATGACGTCGGGCTGGATGCCGATGCCGCGCAGCTCCTTGACCGAGTGCTGGGTCGGTTTCGTCTTCAGCTCGCCGGTCGCGGCGAGCGCGGGCAGCAGCGTGACGTGGACGTACAGGACGTTGGCCCGGCCGACATCCTTGCGCATCTGGCGGATGGCCTCGAGGAAAGGCAGCGATTCGATGTCGCCGACGGTGCCCCCGACCTCGACGATGACGACGTCCGGATCGCCGTCCTTGGCGACCCGGACGATCCGCTCCTTGATCTCGTTGGTGATGTGGGGGATGACCTGGACCGTCCCGCCGAGGTAGTCGCCGCGGCGCTCCTTGGCGATGACCGCCTGGTAGATCCGGCCGGTCGTGACGTTGCTGAGCTGGGTCAGGTTCTCGTCGATGAACCGCTCGTAGTGGCCGAGGTCGAGGTCCGTCTCGGCCCCGTCGTCGGTGACGAAGACCTCGCCGTGCTGGTACGGCGACATCGTCCCGGGATCCACGTTGATGTAGGGATCCAGCTTGAGGATCGAGACGCGCAGGCCGCGGGCCTTGAGGAGCCGGCCGATGCTGGCGGCGGTGATGCCTTTCCCGAGCGAGGAGGTCACGCCTCCGGTCACAAAGACATACTTCGCCACGGGCCAGGTCCTCCGGGGGTTTTTCGAATGTTACCGGAAGGACCTTTCGGCGTCGAATCGAACGGCCGCCGGCGACGCGGACGTCACCGCAGCGGCAGCCGCCAGATGGCATTGGCATCGTGGGCCGAGACCCACACAGCCGCGTCGTCGGCGGCGACGCTGCCACTCCCGGATCGCGGTCCGTACTCGGCCATCACGGCATCCGTCGCGGGGTCGATCTGGATCAGCAGCAGGCCACCCGGCTGGACCCAGACGAAGCCGCCGCCGAACGCGATGTCACCGCCTTCGATCCTCGGCCCGATCTCGATCGTGGAAAGGACCTCGCCGTCCGCGGCGACGCGGGTCACCGAGCCGTCGTGCTGATTCATGACCCAGACGGCGTCATCGCTCACGGTCAGGAACCGGGGGTACGCCCCGACGCCGATGGCGGCCTGGACAGCTGGATTCTCAGGATCAATCTTGAGCAGCTCGTTCGTGCCCGAGACCGTGACCCACAGCGATCCGAGTCCGGCACGAACCGCGGCAGCGCCGATAGGCAGCGGCCACGTGCCCACGACCTCATTCTCGACCGGGTCGATCTTGACGAGCTCGTGATCCGTCGAGATGAGCCAGACCCCCTGCTCCCCGGCCGCCACGGAGCCCTCCTCCTGGATGCCGCCGATGGGCAACGGGATGCGAGCGAGCACAGCTCCGGTCGCGGGTTCGATCCGCCAGATGGCCGGCTCATCGCAAGCTCCCGCCCAGAGGCTCTCGTAGCCGACGTCAAAGGCAAGGCAGATCCCCAAGAGCTCCGTGAAGGCTCGTCGGTCGCCGGTCAGCGGATCGAGCTGGACGACGCCAGGCCCTGCCGCCGTCCACACGAAGCCCTCGGCGATCGCCAGCCAGTCGGCTGCTGGCGAGATCGTGATCCGCTCGGCACCGGCTGATTCGATGGGGGGAGGGCCGGACGGGAGGACCGTGGCCTCGGGCGTGGTTCCCGATGGCAGCGCTGTGGGGCTCGTGATCGGGGCCGGATTCGGCGAACCCGAGCACGCCGACGCGACCACCACGATGAGGACGACGATCGATCGCTTCATTGGGACGCCTCCAACTCGGTCTTCGCGGGGTCCGGGCGCGGTGCGCGGAGGAGCAGGTCATGGCGAGGGCGTCGGCGTCGACGGGTTTCGCGTCCAGAGGCGGGCAAGGACGACTTCTCGTGATGGGCACGCGTCGCCGAGGCTGAACAGCGTCATGGAATTGCCGTCGGCGGCGAGGACCCAGCGGTACCTGCCGAGGTCACCGAGCTTGCAGCCGGCGAAGGCGACCCCGTCGACGGACACCGGGGTCCCGGATCCGAAGCCGCGGCCGCCAAGCGGCGCTACGGAAGTGACCCGAAGCAGGACCTCCGAATCGGACGCCGCCGTGATGGAGGAGAGGAAGGCGGTGCGATCGACCGGAAACCCCTGCTCCCTGACAAACAGGTGATCGCCGTTGCCCGTCGAAACGATGGCGAGCAACTCCGACGTGGCGCCCGAGGGCGTGTAGAAGCTGATGCCGTCTTTCGGGGCGGTCCACGTGCCCGTCGGGATGGTCGACGGCGAGGCGCCGGCCGTTGGCGTCGCGGTCCCGAAGTTCGCGGTAGGGCGCAAGTTGAGGAGCGCTAGACCGGCGATGACAGCGGCCACTGCCGCTGAGACCCCGACGAGAGCGAAGCGAGGCATGTCCCGGAACCTCCGAGTGACCCGACCGAAGTGAGGCCGCACCTGCGGCGTCGCCTCAGCGGCCTTGACGACGGCGTCGATGACCCGGTCCGGCGCCTCGTCAGGCATCAGGTCGAGCCACGCTCGGGCGATGCGGTCGAAGTCGCGGTTCGTCGTCGTCATGCCAGCCGTCCTTGGGAAGCGACCGGGGCCGCGTCAGCCTCGATGGCCGCGCGCAGCACCCGCGTCGCGTAGTGGAGTCGCGAACGGGCCGTGCCGGCCGGCACGCCGAGGGTCTCGGCGATCTCGACCAAGGCCAGGCCCACGTGGTGATGCAGCACGAAGACCGCCCGTTGCTCGATGGTCAGGCGTCGGAACGCCCGGTCGAGCGCGTCGCGGTCGGCCACCGAGATGAGCTCGTCCGGAGCCGCCGGCCCGTCGACCGGCAGGATCCGCACGTTGGCCGCCCACGACCGGCGACGCCTGGCCTCGGCGTAGCAGGCGTGGACGACGAGCTTCCGGACCCAGGCTTCGAACCGGTCAGGGTCGCGGAGCGCCGGGAGCTGGCGCCAGGCTGCGATGAGAGCGCCCTGCAGGGCGTCCTCCGCGAGATGGCTGTCGCGCAGGATCCGCGCCGCGATCGCGAACAGTCGGTCGCTGGTCTGGACGACCAGCACCCCGAATGCCTCGCGGTCGCCGCGCATCGCCCGCTCGACGATGTCCCGCACCTGGCAATCCCTCCACCGACCCGCAGCGCACCTGTGGGTCGCTACCAATGAGCCGTCAGCATGCTCGAAACGTTCAGCGGGATCTCGACCGAACGAGCCAGCCCCGCGCCCGTCGGCTGGGCGGTCCGCGGACGAACGGATGCGCGCGCGAATCTCGGCGACGGGCGCGGGACCGGGCCCGGGGACCGGGCCCGGCACGGATCGTGGCGACGCCCCGAGGATCGGCTTGTCGCCCACTCAGGCCTCCGAGGTCAGCGGCGGATCACGCCGCTGTACTCGTCGACGACGCCGCCGCCGTAGTACATGCCGACGATCCGGCCGCCGCCGGCGGCCGAGCTCCATTCGCCCGACCCGCTACGGACGGCCCAGCCGCCCTGGTCGCCGGGCGCCCAGGCGTGGGTGGCGGCGTCGACATCGATCGTCAGCGAGCCGGAGCCGTCCTCGCACGTGAGGGTCTTGACGACATGGAATGACAGCCCGCTGCCGCCACCGACGATGCGGAGCTCGTCGGTAGTGGCCGTTCCGCTGTCGCAGAAGGCCCCCGAGGCGGTGAACACCTCGGCGCCGGTCACAAAGTTGGCGTCGAGCGTGATCTCGACGGCGCCCGCCGGGGCTCCGGTCGCGAGGCCTGACCCGAGGGGAAGGATGGCCAGCGCGACGAGGGTCGCGCGGGCAGCCCGAACGAACATCTGGGTACCTCCAGACTGCATGTGGCGGATGTGGCCGCCGTCAGGGGATTGCTGCGACCGGCGGAGCCGGCCGTCTGCCGAATGGATGCGCGCGCGGCGCGCGACCGCCTTACGGCGCCGGACCGGTGCTCCCGGTGAGCTCCGTCACGAACTCGAGCGAGTCGAGGATCGACGGTTCCTCGGGGATCCCGATGAGGAACGTGCCGCCTGGTCCGTCGATGAGGAGGAGCAGGTCCTCGCCGGTCAGGCTGCCGGACAGCAGGTGAATCGACTGGCCCGAGCTCGTCCGCCAGGCCACCATGCTCCGCGTCGCGGGGCAGTCGGGATCGCGTGTCGATGTCGCTGTGAGCCGCAGGCCCGGGTAGGTCGCGACGACTGCCGGTTCAGTCGCGACGTCGACTCCCGGCAGACCGTCCAGGTATGCCGCGAACGCTCCGCTGCCGCGGCCGATGTCGACGGGCGCGCCGCCTTGCTCAGCGCACGGCTCGGTCACGCCCTGCGGGTCCTTCATCACGAGCAGGTCGATGCCGAGGTTGTCGCTCCCGAGCGCAAGGCCCTCGTCGAACACTGCCGTGCTCCACTCCGCTGCCGGCACAGTCACCCGGATCGCGGGCGCGAACGGATCGAGGAGGCCGGTCCCGCCCGCGCTGTCGAGCATCAGGCTCCGATGCCACGTGCGCGCGAGCGCGGATGACCGAGCCGCGCAGGCGTCGTCGATGACTTCGAGCTCGATCCGGAGCCCGTCCTGGGCGCGGGTGGCGAGATACGTGCCCACGTCATCGGCCGCGCACCCGGCCGAATCGTTGAGAAGGGTGAAGCGGAGCTGGCCGGGCTCGGGGCCACCGTCGACGTCGCTGGCAAGGAGGAGCCCGCCGTCCACACCGCGAACCGATGCGGTGGCGCCGCCGTAGCCGATCACGAGGTGGATGCGTCCGGCGACACCGAGCTCGGCCGTCAGGTCGGCGTCGGCCGCCCAGGTCGAGGCGCCCAGCAGCCGCCCGTCGGCTCCGAGGAGCACCGGGACACGAACCGTCGGCGTCGGGACCGGAGGGTCGTTGGGGCGCGTTCCAGCGACGATGACGGCGCCGGCGATGAGGGCAGCTGCCAGCGCCGCGTAGGCGAGGGTGCGGAGGATCGACCTCGTGAGCCGGTCCGGCCGCGGCGCGCGTCTCGCTTCGACCGCCAGGACCACGGCATCGAAGGGGCGAACTGCGCGCTCGGCATCCTCGCGGAGGACCGAGGCGAGACGGAGCTCGAACTCGCGCTCAGGCATCGCCGACCTCCAGTCGCAGGCGTGCGATCAGGCGAGAAAGCCTCGTCCGCACGCCCGATGGAGTCATCCGGATCGCCAGCCCGATCTCCGTCGCGTCGAAGCCCGCCACGTAGCGAAGGGACAGCAGCTCTCGATCCGCGACATCGAGGCGCCGGAAGGCGTGCATGAGGTCAAGCGCGTCGACACGACCGCCTGGGTCCTGCTCGCGCGACACGACCTCGACCGCGTCGATGGCGACGACTCGGTCCCGGCGCTGGCGGCGGAGGAGCTGGCGGGCCTCGTTGGCGGCTATTGTCACGAGCCAGGCCCGGAGCTTCGCCGCGTCGCGGAGCGTCCGCAGCCGTCGCCACGCGATGGGCCACGCGGCCTGGGCGGCTTCCTGGGCGAGGTCGGGGTCGCCCGTGATGACCTGGCACACCCGCGCCATGTCATCGTGGTGGTCGCGGACGATCCGCGCGAACGCCATCTCGTCGCCGGCGATGGCGGCGGCGATCGTCGCGTCCCGGGCCTCGAGCATTGCCGCGTTGCCCACCATGTCCCACAGATGCGGCCAGACCGTCAAAGTGTCTCAGTTGGTCCGCCACGGAGTTCGCCGAGCTCATGAAGATAGCCGGACGGCATGCCGCTTCGGGCGACCCCGGCGAGGGGGCGTAGGAGGTTCGATGATCCGCCTGGAACCGATGGACGAGGCCACGTACCTGGCCTGGCGCGAGGCGACCGTCGCCGAGTACGCGCAGGAGAAGATCGAGGCCGGGAACTGGCCGGCCGAGGGCGCAGTGGCGCGCTCCGAAGCGGACTTCGCGGCGCTCCTCCCGGACGGCCGGGCCACACCGGGCCACGAACTCCGGTCGATGGTCAACGACGCGGGCGAGCTCGTCGGCTACGCCTGGTTCGTGCCGGAGGACCGACCCATCGGGCGAGTCCTGTTCATCTATGACATCGCCGTCGACCCGGCTCACCGCCGTATGGGCTACGCCCGACAGGCGCTCGCCGAGATCGAGGCGCTCGCCCGCGATCATGGCCTCGTGGGCGTCGAGCTCAACGTCTTCGGCGATAACGCGGGGGCCCGCCGGCTCTACCTCGAGGCCGGCTACATCGAGACGAACGTCAAGATGCTCAAGCGCGTGACCCGCTGACGCGGACCGATCGATGGTGACGCGGGCGTCGCGAGCTCCGACAGTCTCACCGAGTCACGGCCGCTCCCAGGAGGGCCATCGTGGTGGATTCCACCGCGAATCCAGGGTCGTTGACGAAGACCACGGCGATCGCTCGTGACTCCGGGAACCATCGTGACCTGTGAGCCGCAGCCGGTCTTGTTCCCGGAGCTCCCGATTGATCCGTCCCCGTACGGGGCGAGCGGCCCGGTGTCCAGGATCAGCGCCACGGCCGCGGCTCGGCTCGCTCGTCGCCGCTTCGTCGGGCCGTGTCCGACACCTCGGAGGCGCCGACCCCGAGGCTGCGCGGGGTTGGCGCATGCCGCTCGATCGTCTCGTCGATCGCCTCGCGGATGAGCGCAGCCATCGAGATCCCTCGTTCCGCGGCAATGCGCCGAAGCCGCTGCCAGGTTGCCTTGTCCAGGGACACACCGTTGCGATCCACGCTGGCATGATCGCAGTGGTACTGGCACATTGGCCCGCACGGACGCCGGGTCGGCCATCCGTGCGAGTCATTCGCTCTATCGGGCGGTTCGCACCGCCCGACCCTACGTCCCCCGGCATGGTGACCGGGTTCGAAGGGTATGGCCTGGCGACGACGCGAATCGTTTCGCGGGATCGGCCTACGCCGCGGTCGCCGGATCGATGCGCCGGATCTCGGCCACCTGGTCGAAGCCGAGATCGGGGCTGACGATGTCGCGGATTCCCTCCTGGAGGCAGGTCGCGACGTGAACCAGGTCGCGGGCCGCGAGCGTCGGGTGCGCTTCCATGAGCTCGGGCATTCGACGCATCACCGCGTGCGTCACCGGGAGGACCGGCGCGAACAGGTCGAGCGCGTCGCGCGCCATCGAAACGCCGACGTCGGGTCGTCGGATGGCGCTGAAGCGATGGAGGATCTCCTGGATGACCTCGACCGAGGTCACGCCCTCGAGCTCACCATCGGCGACCCGGGCGAGGATCCGCTGGCACGGGCCTCGCAGGGGATGTGCGGCGCCACCCGCGTACATGACGACGGCCGTGTCGATGAAGACGGTCACCGCGCGGGACCGTCGGGGTCAGATCCCAGGGCTCCGTGCTCGATGTCCGCCTTCATCACCGCCCAGTCGGCCACGGGCGCGTTCAGGGCGAACAACGATTGGAGGGCCTCACCTCGTGGGCGGGACCGCGGCAGGGTGTACGCATCGACTGCGTCCCTGATCACCGCGCCGAGCGAGCGGCCCTCGCGCAGAGCGATCCGCTCGAGTCGTTGGCGCTGCGAGGGCGTCAGGAGGACCTGTGTCCGCTCCGAATGCATGTGCAGAGTATATCATGTGCAGGTGTCGATCGGAGGCCCGACGACTTCTCCCACCTTCGGTGGCTCGCTCAGCCCTCGCGCGGTGGCGGTGGGTCCCAACGGCCCTCGCCCCAGACCTCGGGGCCGCAGAAGGCCGCCCTCGACCACGGGCGGGGCACGAGTGGCGACGTCGGATCGAATCGCCAGGCCTCGATGACCCCCGCGAGCCAGGCGTCGATCTCGACGAGCTCCGTCCAGCGCCGGAAGGGCCAGCCGTTCTCGACGCACAGGCGAAGCAGGGCGTGCTTCGCAAAGACGACATCGGCATAGCCCGCCGCATAGCGATCCGAGTGTCCGTCGCCGATGAAGACGACGGCCCGGCCGGCAGCCTGATGGTCGAGCACCCGCGTCCGCTTGCAGGTGCCGCAGACGAAGCAGCTCGGGTGGCCGTTGGGGAACCTGATCTGCGGCCTCCCGCCCGCCGGGAACGACGTCACCGCCGAGACGACCGGCACGTCCCCGACTCCGAGCGCCTCGAGGGCGGCCGGGATGAAGAACCCGAAGCCGTCGCTCACGACCTCGACCGGGATGCCGGCCGCCTGCGCCCGGCGGACAAAGGGCGCGAAGCCTGGGTCGTGGGGCTGCGCAGCCGCCAGCGCCCGGAGCTCGTCGGGCGGCGTCGTGATGAGCCCGACCTCCCATTCCATCAGCCGCCGCGAGCCGACGAGGCCGGCGTCGTATTCGGCGGCCTTCGCCTCCCACTCGTCGGTCACGAACTCGGCCATGAGCGCATCGGACACGTCGGTCAGGGCGATCGTCCCGTCGTAGTCGACGAGGATCGCGATGGGCGGCGCACCCGCGATGAGCGGCGGCGGTGGCGGCGACGCTCGACCCGGGCCGTGGGTCATGCCAGCCACCGACCCCGGATCCTCGTCGCCAGGCCACCGACCGCAACGGCCCGGGTGATCGCAACGCCAAGGACGATCACCGCCCCGCCGGCGAGCTGTGCCGGCTGGACCGGCTCGGAGAGGAAGGCGGCGCCCATGAGCACGGCGATGAACGGCACCAGGAACTGGAGAGCGGTGATCCGGGTCGGGCCGAGCAGGCGGATGGCATGGAAGACGACGACGTTGGCGAGGCCCGCCGGGAGGACCGCCGAGTAGGCCAGCCCGGCCCAGGCGCCCACCGAGACGGCGCCCCAGTCGGCGCCCGGCGCCTGCGCCAGGCCGAGCGGCAGCAGGATGAGGCACCCGCCGACCATCGCCCAGGCCGTCGTCCGGAGCGGCGAGTGCGTCGCCAGGATCGGCGCGCCCCATGACGTGTAGACCGCCCAGCAGACGGCCGCGGCGAGGGTCAGCCCATCGCCGATGAGCGACGCCGCGAGCCCGAGGCCCGGGCCGCCGGCCACGACGATCCCGACCCCGAGGAACGAGATCACGGCCCCCACGAGCTTCCTCGCGGTGAGGGTGTCCGAACCGGCCCACGCGGCGAGGAGGGCGGTCAGGACCGGCGTCGTCGCGATGAGGAACGCCGAATCGCCGGCCGGGATCGACTGGAGGGCCGTCGCCCACAGGACCTGGTAGCCGCCGAAGCCGATCGCCCCGAGCGCGAGGATCGGGCCGACCTGGCCGAGCGGCATCCGGATCGAGCCCTCGCGCCAGCGGAGCAGGGCGAGGAGCACGCCCGCGGCCGAGCCGAACCGGAGGAGGGCAAAGGTGACCGGCGGGATCTCCTGGTTGGCCGCCTTGACCACGATGAAGTTCGCGGCCCACGCGACGACGACGACCAGGACGCCGGCTTCGGCGAGGCGGTGGCTGGATCGCCAACCCGGCGCAGCAACACCAACGCCCGCCGGTTGCCCGGCGGGCGTCGGATCCGCGGGGAGCTCCCCGGACCGGGTGATCAGGCGCCTTCCTCGTCGAGCTCGAGGGACTCCTCGTCCGCCTCCTCCGTGAGCTTCAGCCAGACGAACAGGCCGGCAAGGACGATGAGCGGGATGACGATGAGGGCGCCGAGGGTGATCCCCAGCGCGACGGCGACGGTCTTGAGTGCACGCATCAGGGCGCCTCCTCTGGTTGGATCAGGCCGGAGCCGCCCCCTGCGGTCCGGATTCCTTGTCGGGTGTGCGATGGGTCGGTCCCTGCGAGACGAGCGACGCGATGTCGTCGCGGGTGAACTCCGCGAGCATATGCCGTGAGCCGGATTGGGTCACGTGATGGAGCCGCAGGACGAACGCGCCATCCTGCTCGAAGAAGAAGATGTCCTTGGGGTGCTGCTCGTCGATGTAGCGGCCGATGACCCGGAAGGCGTGCTCGTAATCGCCGGCGCCCGGTGGCGGATCATGCTCGCCCTGGCCGCGATGGGCGATCGCCTCGTCCATGAACCGGGCGATGTCCTCGTCGGCGAAGGTCATCGTCTCCTTCTCGACCTGGCCCATCGATTCCGACCAGGCGCTCGTTCCCCCACCGACGTGGGCGAGGGCCTGGACGATGAAGCCGTCCGGGGCCTCCATCACGAGGACGTCCTTCATGGCCCGCTGGTCCAGGTAGGCGCCGATCGACCGGAGGACCTCCTCGAAGTCCTGCCGGGGACTGCCGTCGTAGATCCGCATCGGGCTCTCCCTGGACGCCTGCTCCGGTCACGACCGCGCTGGTGCGACCGCGCTGGTGCAACTTCGCTGCCGCGACCGAGCGGTTGCGACGCGCTCGCGAGCCGGTCGTCCGGCCGAACAGGCTGGTCGCTTCGACCTCCGGTCAGTCGGCCGGAAGAATGGCCAGCGCGGCGAGTGTAGCGACGGCCCCGGTGGCAAACAAGGCAAGAACTTGGCGCCGCTGCGCGGCTCCGTCAGCCGGCGCTGGCCACGCCTCTCGCCAGGCGAACCGCGATCTGGCCCGCGACGCGCGCGTCGTTGATGATGAGTGCGGTGTTGGCGCGGACGGAGGCCCCGTCGGTCATGGCGGCGATCCGGGCGAGCAGCCAGGGCGTCAGTGCCGGTCCGTGGATCCCCGCGGCATCGGCCTCGCGGGCGGCCTGCTCGGCGACTCGACGGGCCACCGCGTCGGGCAGGGCGTCCTCGGCCGGGACCGGCACGCAGATCACGATCGCGCTGTCGAGCCCGAGGCCGAGATGGGCTTCGGCGAGCTCGGCGGCCGAGGCGACGTCAGGCACGCTCCACGGGGCGGCGATGCCCGAGGATCGGGCGGTGAAGCCGGGCAGCTCGGCCTGGCCGACGGCGACGAGCGGCACGCCGCGCGTCTCGAGGACCTCGAGCGTGGCCGGGACATCCAGGATCGCCTTGGGCCCGGCGCACACGACGACCATGGGCGTCCGGGCGAGCTCCTCGAGGTCGGACGAGATGTCGAACGTCGGCGGCTGGAGGGCGCCGGGGCTGCCGAAGGCTCCCAGGTGGACGCCGCCGATGCCACCGGTCGCGAAGACCGCGATCCCGGCTGCGTGGGCGACGATCATCGAGGCCGATACGGTCGTGGCCGACCAGCCGCCCCTCGTGAGGGCCGCCGACAGGCTCGGCCGGGCGGCCTTGAGGACGCTTCCCTCCGGAGCCGTGGCGAGCGCTTCGAGGGCCTCGTCATCCAGGCCGACGAGGAGCCGGCCGTCGCGGATCGCGATCGTGGCCGGTACCGCGCCGGCTTCGCGGACCGCTGCCTCCGAGGCCCGCGCGACCTCGACGTTCGCGGGGTACGGCAGGCCGTGGCTGATGAGCGTCGATTCGAGGGCCACGACGGGGCGGCCCGCCGCAAGGGCGTCCGAGACCTCGGGCTGGAGCGTGAGCCGTTCGGCGAGGGATCCGATCATCCGGGTGGGAGCTCCTGCTTGGTGACGACCAGCTGACGCGCGGCGGCGCGGTGGCCGGCCACGGTGGCCCGATGGAGCGCATCGGGGATGGTACGGCCGGCCACCCGGGACGTGAGCCAGCCGGCCAGGAAGCCAGCGCTGAAAGCGTCGCCGGCGCCGGTCGTGTCGGCGGCGGCGACGTGGGCCGTCGCCACGTCGAAGCGGAGGACGTTGCCGTCGGCCTCGCGGGCCAGGACGCGCGCGCCCCGCGGCCCGCGCTTGATGACGACGATCGCGGCGTGCTCGACCATCGCGTCGGCGGCATCCCGGCCGAGGAACGCCTGAGCCTCGGTCTCCGTGGCGAAAAGGATGTCCGGCCCGACCGAGGCGATGAGCTCGCGAGCCGCCCGGCGACCCTGGGCCAGGAGGGGTCCGATCGAGGAGAGGTCGCATGACACCTGCGCGCCATTCGCCCGGGCCATGCGC
>MGOD01000090.1:37204-37291 GCA_001795245.1 Chloroflexi bacterium RBG_16_70_13 | reverse complement strand
CGGCTCGCCCATGATCGAGTAGCCGGGGACGTGGACGAGGTCGAGGCGGGCGAACCACTCGGGCCGGAGGTGATCGGGCGCCAGGGC
>MGOD01000090.1:35112-37028 GCA_001795245.1 Chloroflexi bacterium RBG_16_70_13 | reverse complement strand
CGAGCTGCGTGTCGATGCCGAGGCGGGCGAGCCAGCGCGCGGTGTTCGCGGCCGAGCCGCCCTGACGGATCCCGACGGTGCCCGGCACATCGGTCCCGCTCTCGATCGGCCGGTCGGGCGTGAGGACGACGTCGAGGACGAGGTCGCCGAGCACGAGCACGCGGGGCTTGGGTGTCGCCTGGGCCACGGGCTGATGGTATCGGGCTTGCCCCGTCGCGGGGCAGGCTGGCGCGGGCCGACGTTGGTACGATCCACCCGATGAGTTCATCGGTCCGAGATCGCTCCCGGTCCCTCGCCCCGGAGCTCGAGGAGCTCGCGATCAATACCATCCGGACGCTCTCGATCGATGGCGTCCAGAAGGCCAACTCCGGGCACCCGGGCGCGCCGATGGGTGCCGCGCCGATGGCCTACGTCCTCTGGACGAGGTTCCTGCGCCACGCCCCGACGCACCCCGATTGGGCCGATCGTGACCGCTTCGTGCTCTCGGCCGGCCACGCCAGCATGCTCCTCTACTCGCTCCTCCACCTGACTGGCTACGACCTGTCCCTGGAGGACCTCCAGTCGTTCCGGCAATGGGGCTCCCGCACGCCGGGCCACCCCGAGTACCGCCTGACGCCCGGGGTCGAGGCGACGACCGGCCCCCTCGGCCAGGGCCTCACGAACGCGGTCGGAATGGCGATCGCCGAACGCCGGCTGGCCCACGAGTTCAATCTGCCGGGCCACGACGTCGTCGACCACTGGACGTACGCGCTCGCCTCGGATGGCGACCTCCAGGAGGGCGTGGCGTCGGAGGCCGCGAGCCTGGCGGGCCACCTCCGGCTCGGCAAGCTCGTCGTGCTCTACGACGACAACCACATCCAGCTCGACGGCCCGACATCGATGGCCTGGTCGGAAGACGTCAGGGCCCGCTTCGAGGCCTACGGCTGGCACACGCAGGGGGTCGGCGACGGCAACGACCTCGAAGCCATCGAGGCTGCGATCGAGGCCGCCCGGGCCGACGCTCGTCCGTCGCTCATCGCCGTCCGGACGCACATCGGGTTCGGCAGCCCCAATCGGCAGGACAGCCAGAAGGCCCACGGCCAGGCGCTCGGCCCGGACGAGGTCCGCCTGACCAAGGAAGCCTACGGCTGGGATCCGGACCGAACGTTCTACGTCCCCGACGAGGCCGCGGCGGTCTTCCGCGCCGCGATCCCCGCGGGCGAGGCGCTGTACGCCGACTGGGAGGCTCGCTACTACCGCTACCGGGATGCGTTTCCCGGGGCTGCCGCCGAGTACCGCCGGCGCGAGCGTCGGGCCGGCCTGCCGGACGGCTGGGACGCGGAGCTCACGACGTACGAGGTCGGGACGGAGGTCGCGACCCGCAACGCCAGCCAGGATGCAATTGGCGCCCTCGCGCCCCGGCTGCCCGAGCTGTTCGGCGGAGCGGCCGATCTCTCCGAGTCAAACCTCACTGACGTCAAGGGCGAGCCGAGCTTCAGCGCCGACGAGCCCGGCCGGAACCTGCGCTTCGGCGTCCGCGAGCACGCCATGGGCGGCATTGCCAACGGCCTCGCCTATCACGGCGGGTTCATCCCGTACGCCGGCACGTTCCTCAACTTCAGCGACTACATGCGCGGTTCCGTGCGCCTCGCGGCCCTGTCCGGGCTTCACGTGGTCTACGTCTGGACCCACGACTCGGTCGGCCTCGGCGAGGACGGCCCGACCCACCAGCCGGTCGAGCACTACGCCGCGCTGCGGGCCATCCCCAACCTCTGGTTCATCCGGCCGGGCGATGCCAACGAAACGGCGGCCGCCTGGCGCCTGGCCGTGGAACGAGCGGACGGCCCGGTGGCCCTGGCGCTCACTCGCCAGAAGCTGCCGACGCTCGCGGGCACGGCTGAGCTGGCCGGCGAGGGCCTCCGGCGCGGCGGCTACGT
>MGOD01000090.1:34640-35093 GCA_001795245.1 Chloroflexi bacterium RBG_16_70_13 | reverse complement strand
AGAGGCCGGCGGGGGAGCGCCGGCGATGGTCCTGATCGCGACGGGCTCGGAGTTGCACCTCGCAATTGGCGCGGCCGAGATCCTGGAGGCGGACGGGACGCCGACGCGGGTCGTCTCGCTTCCCTGCTGGGAGCGCTTCGAGGCCCAGGAGGCCGCCTACCGGGACGCCGTGCTGCCGCCCGGTGTCCGGGCCCGGGTCACGGTCGAGGCCGGCGTCTCGCTCGGCTGGGAACGCTACGCCGGCGACGGCGGCGCGATCGTCGGGATCGACCATTTCGGGGCATCGGCGCCGGCGCCGGCCATCTTTGCCAACCTCGGCTTCACCATCGAGCGGGTCGCCGACGTCGGCCGGCGGGTCGTCCGCGGCGAGATGTGGGGACGCGTCCCGACGCTGACGTCCGGGCACGGCTGATGCGCGTCGCCTTCGCGGCCGACCACGCCGGGGCGGCCCTC
>MGOD01000090.1:25202-34608 GCA_001795245.1 Chloroflexi bacterium RBG_16_70_13 | reverse complement strand
TCGGAGGGTCCGCCGCCATCGGCCACGAGCTCCTCGACCTCGGCGGCGACGGCTCGGACCCGAACGACGACTACCCGGACTTCGCCCGCCGCCTCGGCCAGGCCGTTCGCGACGGCGACGCCGACCGCGGGATCCTCATCTGCGGCTCGGGCGTCGGAGCGTCGGTGGCTGCCACCAAGATCCGGGGCGTCCGCGCGGCCGTCTGCCACGATACGTACTCGGCCCACCAGGGCGTCGAGCACGACGACATGAACGTGCTCACTCTCGGTGCCCGTGTCATCGGCCCGGATCCCGCCTTCGAGTGCGTCGTCGCCTTCCTCGGCGCGACGTTCTCCGGCGAGCCGCGCCATCGCCGACGCCTTGACAAGGTCCTCGCAATCGAGGCCGAGGGTTAGGCACTCCTCCCGCGCCCGGCCCCGCCCGGCCGCGCCCAGCCGCGGCCTACTCGCTCGTGCCGATCGGTGGGTACGGGACCGGGACCAGGAGCGCCCACATCGAGGCCCGGGTCGAGAGGCGGAGGTATCCCCCCACGAGGTCGTAGCCGAGCTGTGGGAAGCGGCCGTTGAGGAGCACCGGGATCCAGGTCACCCACAGCGCAAACCAGACCACGATGGCCAGGAAGAACAGGATGATCACGTGCGGAATCACGAGGAGCCCGCGGACCCAGATCCCGAGGATGGGGATGCCCCACAGGCGGTTGATCTCCCGCGGCGCGTCGACCGTGACGTCGACCGGGTACGGGACGTCCGAGGAGAACGGTGGGTAGGGCCCCGCCATGAGCATGGCGTAGGCCGCGATCCGGGCGGACCAGCGGTACGTCGTCTCGTAGAGGTCCATGGCCCAGCCCGGGAAGCGCCCGTTGATGAGGATCGGGATCCAGGTCACGAGGATCGACAGCCCGGAGAGGACGCCGAGGATCCACACGATCAGGAAGTGCGGGATCAGGAGGATCCAGCGCGCCAGCAACCCAAGGAGCGGGATGCCCCACAGGCGGTTGATCTCCTGGTCCCGGTCGATGGTGACCCGGACCGGGTAGCCGGACCCGCCGGGCATGGTCGTCGCCGTCATCGAATGCCTCCGTCCCGCTCATGGACGCGCCCGGATCAGGATAGTCGGCTCTCCGGCGCCAGGGGCCGCGCCGCGTAGACTTCGGGTTGATGGATCGAGCGAGCTCGTCAGCCGTCCCCGGGGAGGCGCACGGATGAGCGCCGAGTTCGACCTTCGCCTGGCCCCGGCCGACGAGGGGCGTCTCGCCGCGGTTGCGGCGCATGCGCGGCGCGACGACTGGGCGCGCCGCCTCATGGATCGCGACACGAGCCTCTGGACCGATGAGCCCGCTGCCCGGGCCGCGATCGCCGAGCGCCTCGGCTGGCTCGACGCGCCGGCCCATTTCACGGACCAGATCGCCGCCCTCGAGGGCTTCGGTGATGGCATCCGCGTGGCGGGGTTCCGGACGGCGGTCGTCATGGGGATGGGTGGCTCCAGCCTCGCCCCGGAGGTCCTCCACCGGACGTTCGGGACGGCCGAGGGCTACCTCGACCTGCGGGTCCTCGATTCCACCGATCCGGCCGCTGTCGCGGCCACGGTCGACGACCTCGATCCCCTGGCCACGCTCTGGATCGTCGCCTCGAAATCCGGGGCGACGACCGAGCCGCTCGCCTTCCTGGCCGATGCCTGGGCCCGCCTCGAGGCGGCGCTCGAGGCCTCGGGCTCGGACCAGCGGCCGGGCGACTTCGTCGTGGCCATCACGGATCCGGGGCGCAGCGTCATGGCCATCCCCCACCACGACGAGCTGCGCGAGGTCTTCCTCAACCCGCCCGACATCGGGGGACGGTATTCGGCGTTGTCGTACGTCGGGCTCGTGCCGGCGTCGCTCATCGGCCTCGATCTCGACGCGCTCCTGGCGTCGGCGTCGACGATGCTCGCGGCCTGCCGCGAGCCCGACCCGGAACGGAACCCGGGGCTGCTGCTCGGCCTCGCCCTCGGCGAGCTCGGCCGGGCCGGCCGCGACAAGCTGACGTTTCTCGCCGACCCGACGCTCGCGAGCTTCGGGGCCTGGGCGGAGCAGCTCATCGCCGAATCGACCGGCAAGCACGGCGTCGGCATCGTCCCGGTCGACCGCGAGCCGCTCGGCGACGCCGGCTCGTATGGGGCCGATCGGGCGTTCGTGCGGCTCTCGCTCGCAGGAGCGCCGGATCCGTCGAGCGGGCTCCTCGACGCGCTCGCCGCCGCGGGCCACCCGGTCATCCGCCTCGTGATCGATGACCCGATGGACCTCGGCGGGGAATTCGTCCGCTGGGAGGTGGCGACGGCCATCGCCGGTGCCGTCCTGGACATCGATCCCTTCGATCAGCCCAACGTCGAGGAGGCCAAGGAGCGGACCCGGCGGGTCCTCGCGACTGCTTCCGTGGGAGTCCTGGCCGGGACCGATGTTGCATCCGCCGCCGCCGCGGCGGCCGGGCCGGAGCTCCTCTGGATCGAGGAGCTGGGCGAGGTCGCTCTGGGCGAGGCGGTCGCGGCCAGCCTGGGCGCCCGCAAGGCCGGGCGATACGTGGGGCTCCAGGCCTTCATCGCCCCTTCGCCGGAACGGGACGCGGCCTTCGATCGGTTGCGGGCGCTGATCCGCGACCGGACCGGGTACGCCACGACCGCCGGCTACGGCCCGCGCTTCCTCCACTCGACCGGCCAGCTCCACAAGGGCGGTGCCCCGATCGGATGGTTCCTCCAACTGACCGAGGAGCACCCGGACGACCGGGAGATCCCGGGCTGGCCCTATTCGTTCGGGCGGCTCATCGATGCCCAGGCCCAGGGCGACGCGGAGTCCATTGCTGCGCACGGTCTGCCGATTCTGCGGCTGCGGCTTGGCCGCGATGCAGCCGCCGACCTGGCAATGCTGCAACGGGCGTTCAACAGGGCGCTGGGGGGCTGACAGGGCCGGAGCACCGCGGGCCGCGGCGCCGCGCTCCGGCGCCCGGCTGCCCCGCCCCCTGCCGAAAACCACCTCCGTTTCTGATCCGCGTGTACGCATCAGGCCGCTCGCTGCGAGGAGGCCGGGGCCCTGCCTGATGCGCGTGTAGGCATCGAGCTGCACGCGGCGAGCGGACCGCGCGCTCGTTCTGATGCGTGCACGGGCATCAACCATGAAGGTGCCTTTCGCGAGGGCACGATAAGGACTGATGGCCACGTGGTTGCGCCGGGGCCATCCGCGCCACGGGTAGACTGGGCACAGGCCGCCATCGGCCATCACGAGCGCCCAGCAGCCCAGCTCCCAGGAGGCCCAACGATATGCGCATCGGGTTCATCGGCCTCGGCCGGATGGGGGCCAACATGGTCCGCCGGCTCCTCCGGGACGGCCACGAGATCGTGGCCTACAACCGGAGCCCGGAGAAGACCCGCGAGATCGCGACCGAGGGCGCGGAACCGGCGTTCACGATCGCGGAGCTGGTGGGCAAGCTCGAGACGCCGCGGACGGTCTGGATCATGGTCCCGGCCGGCGACGCGACCGAGGCCCAGATCCTCGAGCTCATGGAGCTCCTGGAGCCGGGCGACACCATCGTCGACGGCGGCAACACCAACTTCCACGACGACGTCCGACGCCACGCCGAGCTGGCGACGCAGAGCGTCCGCTACGTCGATGCCGGCGTGTCGGGCGGGATCTGGGGCCTCGCCAACGGCTTCTGCCTCATGGTCGGCGGAGACGCCGAGGCGGTCGCCCCCCTCGAGCCCATCTTCCGGAGCCTGGCCCCCGAGGATGGCTACCTCCACGCCGGGGCGCCGGGCGCCGGTCACTACGTGAAGATGATCCATAACGGCATCGAGTACGGGATGATGCAGGCCTACGCCGAGGGCTTCGAGATCCTTCACGCGTCGGACTACAAGCTGGATCTCGCGAAGGTCGCCGACCTGTGGATGCACGGCTCGGTCGTCCGGAGCTGGCTCCTCGAGCTCCTCGGCCGTGCTTACCAGGGCCAGGGCCAGGACCTGGAGCAGCTCAAGGGCTGGGTCGCCGACTCCGGCGAAGGCCGCTGGACCGTGCAGGAGGCGATCGACCACGACGTCCCGGCGCCGGTCATCACGATCGCCCTGCAGACGCGCTTCCGGTCGCGCCAGGACGACAGCTACGGGGCCAGGGTCCTCGCCGCCCTCCGGAACGAGTTTGGTGGCCACGCAGTGAAGTCCAGCTGAAGGCAACCTCCTCGATGTACCGCTGCCCGCTCTCCGAGGACCGAGGCGACGCCCCTGCTAGCCATCGGTCCGAGGATTCAGGCGGTGGAGCCGAGCTAGGCGGCGGGCGCTGAAACGGCCATGACCCGGACCGCGACCCCGCCCGGGACCCCGCCCCGCACGACGCGCGAGCTCCGCCTCGAGCGGAGCGGCAAACGCCGGCACGCCCCCCGGGTGGAAGGCAATCCCCTCCGCGAGGGCCTCCGCCTCGAACGGGTCCCCGATCCTCACGTCATGGTCCTGTTCGGGGCCACCGGCGACCTCTCGCACCGGAAGGTCTTCCCGGCCCTGGCCCAGCTGTGGCGGACCAACCTCCTGCCCCAGGACTGGATGCTCGTCGCGGTCGGACGGCGGCCGTATGACGACGAGACGTTCCGGACCGAGATCGGCAAGTCCCTCGACCAGTGGAGCCGGGTGAAGCTGGAGCCGGAGGTCGCACGCCAGTTCCTCGGCCGCATCGCCTACCACCAGGGCGACTTCGTCGACGACGCCGCCTTCGACAGCCTCGCCCTCCGCCTCGACGAGATCGACCGCGAGCACGGCACCCGAGGCAATCGCCTCTTCTACCTCGCGACCCAGTCGTCGGCCTTCCCGCTCATCGTCGGCCAGCTCGGTCGGTGCGGGCTGGACCACGAGGTCCACGGCGGCGGCTGGCGCCGGATCGTCATCGAGAAGCCGTTCGGGCGGGATTACGACTCGGCCCGCCGCCTGAACCGCGAGGTCGGCAAGGTCTTCCGCGAGTCACAGGTCTACCGGATCGACCACTACCTGGGCAAGGAGACCGTCCGCAACCTCATGGTCTTCCGCTTCGGCAACGGGATCTTCGAGCCGCTCTGGAACCGGCGCTACGTCGACCATGTCCAGATCACAATGGCCGAATCGATCGGCGTGGAGGAGCGGGGCGCCTTCTACGAGGAGACCGGCGCGACTCGCGACGTCGTCCAGAACCACCTCCTCCAGCTCCTGACCCTGGTCGCCATGGAGCCGCCGGCGACGTTCGAGGCCGACGCCCTGCGCGACGAGAAGGTCAAGGTCCTCCGGGCGATCCCGGTCCCGACCCGGGCCGACGCCGCCCGGAACGTCGTTCGGGGCCAGTACGGCCCCGGCTGGGTCTCGGCCCAGCCGGTCGAGGGCTATCGCGAGGAGCACGCGGTCGATCCGCTGTCGGAGACGGAGACCTTCCTCGCCGCCCGCTTCCAGATCGACGACTGGCGCTGGTCGGGTGTCCCGTTCTACCTCCGGGCCGGCAAGCGCCTGCCGAAGCGGGCGACCGAGATCGCGATCCAGTTCCGGGAGGTTCCCCACCGGCTCTTCCGGGACGCGGCGGTGGACCCCGAGCCGAACCTCCTCGCGATCCGGGTGCAGCCCGACGAGGGCATCCTGCTGCGCTTCGGCTCGAAGGTCCCGGGCCTGGGCCTCGACATCCGGACCGTGACGATGGACTTCACCTATGGCTCGGCCTTCAGCGTCGATTCGCCCGACGCCTACGAGACCCTGATCCTCGACGCGATGCTCGGCGACGCCTCGCTGTTCACCCGGGCCGACGAGGTCGAGGCCGCCTGGGCAATCGCGACGCCGATCGTCGATTCGTGGCTGGACGCGCCGGCGCCGGAGTTCCCGAACTACCCGGCCGGGACCTGGGGTCCCGACACGGCCGAGGCGCTCATCGAACGCGACGGGCGCCGCTGGCGACGGATCTGAGGATGGACGGCGTGGCCCCGACGGGTTCGCCCGGCTCGCTCGACGCCCCCGCGACGGTCGGGCAGCCCGTCCTGCGCTGGTCGTCGCGAACCCACACCATCGACGGTATCGAGGCCGAGCTGAACCGCATCTGGGCCCAGGCGCCGCTCACGACCGAGGGCGAGGGCGGCGAGCCGGAGCGCCACGTCGCGGCCCGGACGAGCGTGATGAATCTCGTGGTCATCGCCCGCCGGCCGGAGATCGGGGAGCACGCCGCGGCGGTGATCCAGATGCTCGCCGGGCGCCACCCGTCGCGGACCCTCATCGTCGCCAGCGCCGACCCCGACGGCCCGTCCTGGCTGGACGCCCAGATCCAGGCCCACTGCGTCCTGCCCCGGGCCGACGCGGCGGAAACGTGCGCCGAGCTCATCACCCTCACGGCCGGCGGGGAGAGCGGCCGCCACCTCGCGGCGATCGTGGCGCCACTCCTCATCCACGACCTGCCGGTGATGCTGTGGTGGCCGGGCGACCCGCCGCTCGCCGCCCGCCAGGCGATCGAGCTCCTCGAGATGGCCGACCGGCTCGTCGTCGATGGCTCGGCCTGGTCGGGCGACGGCCTGGACCGACTCGGGGCGCTGGCCCGGATCGTCGCCGACCGGAACCTCGGCGACGGGCACGTCGCCGTCTCCGACTTCGCGATGCTCCGCCAGTCACGCTGGCGCGAGGCGCTCGCCTCGAGCTTCGACCGGCCCGAGCTCCGCCCGTTCCTCGGCGACATCCGCTCGATCACCGTCCGCTATGCCGCGCATCGTGGCGCCGGGCCGGGCGGGACGAACGTCATCAAGCCGCTCTACCACGCCGCCTGGCTCGCCTCGCGACTCGGGATGATCGTCGTGGAGCCCCTCCACCCGCCCATCCACGCCGATGCCGGCTCGGGCGGCGGCGCGGACGACTCGGCGGAGCTGGGGCCTCCGATGACCGGGACGCTGCGGGCCGGGCGGCGGCGCATTCCAGTTGGCCTCGCCCCGGTGGAATCGCCGATGCCCTCCGGGACGACGCTCGCGGTCGAGCTCACCGCCCGACGCCGCTCGGGCGGCCTCGAGGTGCGGGTCACCGCGGAGGCCGAGGCCGTCATCGTCCGGGCCACGCTCGACGGGGCAGAGCTGCCGGTTCGCCGGTTCATGGCGCCCCGCCGGACGGAGGTCGAGCTCCTGGCCGAGACGATCGAGTCGGTGGGCCGGGATCGCGTGGCCACCGCGGCCCTGCTGGCCGCCGCCGAGCTCGGGGGGCGTGGGTGACCACGGCGACGAGCACGGCCGCGGACCAGGGCGAGCCCGAGGTCGTCGTCCTCCCCGACGGCGAGGCAGCCTCCGCGACGGCGGCCCGGCGGATTGCCGCGGCGCTCAGCACCGCCGTCGCCGCGCGGGGCGTGGCGCACTGGGCCACGACCGGCGGGTCGACCCCCGGCCCCATCTATCGGGCCCTCGCCACGTCCCCGCTGCGCGAAGCCGTCGCCTGGGACCGCGTCCACGTCTGGTGGACTGACGACCGATTTGCCGCGCCGGACGGGCCGCTCTCGAACAGCCGCGACTGCCGAGCGCTGCTCCTCCCCAATGTGTCGATCCCGGACGCGCAGGTGCACGCGATGCCCGTCGGCGAGGCGCTCGAGCGCGGGCAGCCGGCGGCCTGGGCGGCGGCTCGCTACGCCGAGGCGCTGCGGGCGGGGGCAGTCCCGCTCAACCCCGCGGGCTTTCCGATCCTGGATGTCGTGCTCCTCGGCATCGGCGGCGACGGGCACCTCCTGTCGGTCTTCCCCGGCTCGGCGACGTGGGACGATCCGGCCTGGGCCCAGGCCGTCCCCGCCCCGACCCACATCGAGCCACACGTCGAGCGGGTGACTCTCCATCCCCGGATCCTCGAGGCCGCGCGGCTGCCGATCGCGGTCGCGCACGGCGCCGGCAAGGCCGGGATCGTGGGTCGAATCTTCGGCGAGCGTCGCGACCCGCGCGAGCTCCCGGCCCTCCTCGTCCGCCGACCAGGGGCCGTCTGGATCCTCGACGAAGCCGCTGCGGTCCTCCTGCCGCCGTACCTGGGCCGGGCGAGCATGGCGTGAGCGCCCCGGACCGGCTCGTGCGGTCGCCCGACGGGACGAAGATCGCGGTTTTCGAATCCGGTGCGGCCACGGTCGGCACGCGGCCGCTCGTCGCCGTCCACGGCACGACCGCCGACCATTCGACGTTCCGCATCGTTGGGCCGATGCTCGGCCGACGGCGGCGCCTGTTCGCGATCGACCGGCGTGGCCGTGGCGCCTCCGGCGACACGCTTCCCTACTCGATCGAGCGCGAGTTCGAGGACGTCGCGGCGGTCGCCGGCTCGCTGGCAGCGGAGGCCGGGGGTCCGGTCGACGTCGTCGGGCACTCGTACGGCGGCCGTTGCGCGCTCGGGGCTGCGCTGCTGACGCCGTCGATGCGCCGCATCGTCTGCTACGAGGGAGCGCCCGCCCCGACCGGTCGGCCATACCAGCGCGACGATCTCGCTGCCCGGCTCCGAGCGTTGATCGAGGCCGGCGATCCGGAGGCCGCCCTCGACACGTTCATGCGCGAGGTAGTGGGACGGGACGACGCGGGCATGGGCCGCTTTCGGGCGGACGCGGTCTGGCCGCTGCGCGTGGTCGCGGCCCACACCATCGCGCGCGAGCTCGAGGCCGAGCGCTCGCCGGCCGCATCGCTCGAGGCCCTGGGCTCCGTCGCGGTCCCGGTCCTCCAGGTCCTTGGCACCAGCAGCGTCGCGACCTTCCAGGAGGCGACCGCCGCCCTCGACGCCCGCCTGGCTCATGGGTCGATCACCCGAATCGACGGTGCCGCCCACGCAGCCCACCACACCCACCCCGAGGCCTTCGTCACCGCCGTCGAGGCGTTCCTCGACTGAGGTCCATCGATTCGGGCGGGGCCCCGGGGTTCGTCAATCAGCACCGAGGCGACCTGCTCGTCACCCATCCGGGCCGTCACCGTCTTCGCCCCGTGCGGGGGGCGTCCCCCTGGCGTCGGCATTCATTCGCGCCCCGACTGGCTGACGACGAGGGGCGGACGAACAGTCGCCTGGGTCATGGCTGACGATTCCGACCGTGCTGGGAAGCGACGCATGGATCGTCGTGTCGGGACCTTCGGCACGCCGTGTTCCGGCGACCGGGGCTACCATCGCCGCCATGACCGACAGCATGCCGCCGGACGCAGCGCCGGCTGGGGCGGCGGGGATGCCCGCGCCCCGCCCTTACTCCCCGGGCCTCGAAGGCATCGTCGCGGCCGAGACCGCGCTCGGTTACGTGGATGGCGCCGCCGGGCGCCTCCTGTACCGCGGCTACCGGATCGGCGATCTCGTCGAGCGCGGCACGTACCCGGCGGTCGCGAACCTCCTCTGGACCGGCGAATGGGAGCCGCGCCACCATCTCCCGACCGGACCGGTGCCGGCGGCCGTGATGACCGCCCTGCGAGCCCTCCCGGCA
>MGOD01000090.1:23729-25193 GCA_001795245.1 Chloroflexi bacterium RBG_16_70_13 | reverse complement strand
CCGATGGACGCGCTCCGCACCGCGGTCTCGGTCTGGGGCGCAACCCAGCGGCTCGACTGGCCACCGACCCCCGAGCAGGCCCGCGCCCTGACCGCCTTCTCGCCCTCGGCGCTGGCCGCCTTCGCCCGGCTTCGCCAGGGCCTCGAGCCCGTCGAGCCGAACCCCGATCTCGATCTCGTCCCGGGCTTCCTCTACCAGCTCAACGACACGCCCGCCGACGCCGGCACGGCCCGGGCCCTCGATGCCTACTTCGTCGTCGGCGCCGAGCACGGCCTCAACGCCTCGACCTTCGCCGCCCGGGTCATCACCTCGACCCGGAGCGACATCGCCTCGGCCGTCGCCGGGGCGATCGGGGCACTGAAGGGCCCGCTCCACGGCGGCGCCCCGTCCGAGGTCGTCGAGCAGATCCATACCGTCGGCTCGCCCGAGCGGGCCGAGACCTGGGTCCGCGAGACGATCGCCCGCGGCGAGCGGCTCATGGGCTTTGGCCATCGCGTCTACCGGGCCTACGACCCGCGGGCGACGGCCCTCCGCCGGGTCGCCGAATCGATGGCCCACAAGCCCGACTGGCTGGCCCTCGCCGTCGCCGTCGAGGACGTCGCCCTACGGGTCCTGGCCGAGCTCCATCCGGATCGCCCGCTCAAGACGAATGTCGAGTTCTACGCCGCCCCGGTCCTCCAGGGCGTCGGCCTGACGCCCGACCTGTTCCCCGCGACGTTCGCCCTGGCCCGCCACGCCGGCTGGACGGCCCACGTCCTCGAGCAGGCGGCCTCGAACCGGATCATCCGCCCCGACGCCAACTACACCGGCCCCGCCGAGCGCGACCTGCCAAGGTGAGCTCCGAAACGTCGCGGCATCCGTGAACGAAACGGGTGCCGCGGCATTCGGATCAACGCGGGCCTGGGGTTCTAGATGGCCGCCACCGAAGGCGTCGTGTCGGTCCAAGGCGCCACAGCGCCCTGAGAAATGTCAGGCGGCGACCGAAGATCGTGGCCAAACTATCATCCAGGCCGTGAATCAGGATCGCAAAGACAGTCCGCGTTACGCAGAAGAACGCCGGAGCGGGAAGCGTCCGGAGATACGCTAGCTCCAATCGGCGTCCGATCACGAGCGAGTGCCTGAGATTCCTAGCCGCCACCCACAACGGGTGTGATCATTACGGTCGGGACATCGCCGGACCATGCCTCGCCATCGGCACTGACCCGAGCTCGAAGGATGTTGACAACACGGACTGCCTCGACGACGCCGTCGGGATACGAGTAGCCACCCGGCTCGGGTTCCAAGGACGGCAGTCCCGCCACTGCAATCTCGATAGCTTGCCCCGAGACATCCGTCTGAAGGATGGTCACGTTGCAATCGATGCAGAATCCCTGGCCCATGACGGTCGCGCTGTGGTACGTCTCAAGCTGAGCGTCCAGCAGGATCCGTCGGAGCTCAGCCAGTTCGTCGGGCGAAAGGACGAGC
>MGOD01000090.1:22608-23570 GCA_001795245.1 Chloroflexi bacterium RBG_16_70_13 | reverse complement strand
AGCTGGCTCTGGGTCGGGACCTCCGGCGTGACAGGTGCTGAGGTCACCGGAGGAGCGATCAAGTCGCATCCCCAGCAGACGACAGCCAGGACGCTGAGCCATACTCGTTGCACGTCATAGCTCCTCGCGGCAGGGCCGCGCGCGCTGCACGGCCCTGCCGAAGTCTCCTCCGTTTAGCGCTTGCAGGCCACGTCTCCCGCCTGGACGGCATAGCCGTCCAGGTACCATCCGGCCTTGCCCCTTACGACGTGGAACAGACCAATCTTGTTGCCCGCCTCCTCGCGTGCCTCAAATTCGGCACTCGAAGACGTGGAGCTCTTCAGGACTGCTCGACTCGCGGCGGCCTACTTCGCCTCTCCCATCGCGAATTCGCGACGTGTCATCTGCGTCGCGACGAGACTGCTCTCAGTCGCTGCGACACTGAAGGCAAGCGCTGCCTCGGCGGACTCCCCCACGGCAGGCGAGCCGTCCAGTTGGACCATGACCCAACAGCCCCACGACTCAGTCGATGGAGCCTGCCTTGGTCCGCGTGCTCCGGGTGCGCGACGCCACCTCGGCAGATTGCATCTCTTGCGAGACCACCCAACGTCGCGCGAAGCGACCGTCTTAGCGCTGGCTGACTGGCATTGACAGGCCCGGAGGAATGTCCAGCCAGCCTTCGCGGAGGGCGCGGGCGGCGAGCTCGGTGCGAGAGGCGACGTCGAAGCGCTCGAAGATGCGGCGGAGGTGGGTCTCGACGGTCTTGGCGCCGATGCCGAGCGAGACGCCGATCTCGTCGTTGCTGCGCCCCTCGACGACGAGCCGAACGACCTCGAGCTCGCGGGCCGTCAGGTGGGCGCCGCCGCCGGGCCGCCGGCGGACGTTGAACGCCATGCCGCCGGCGGCGGCTCGCTCGATTGCGGCCAGCAGCTCGGACAGGGGCGCGGTCTTGATGACGAACCCCGCCGCGCCGAGCCGGATCG
>MGOD01000090.1:15081-22562 GCA_001795245.1 Chloroflexi bacterium RBG_16_70_13 | reverse complement strand
CGCGGGGGCCGCTGAGCCGGCGGCTGCGCCATCGGCAGCGCCACCGAGGTCCTCCTGGAGGAGGCGCAGCCCGCTGTCGGTGCCGAGGCGGATGTCGAGGAGGACGACGTCGATCGGCTCGCGACGGATGATCTCGACCGCCTCGTCGACGCTCGACGCCGTCCCGACGACCTTGAGGCCCGGCTGGGCGGCGAGGATCGCGGCCGTGCCGTCGCGCACGATGGGGTGGTCGTCGACGATCGCGACACGGATCAGCGGGCCGGCCCTCCCGGGGGCACGGGCGCGGGCGCCGAATCCGTCAACGCGGCCGCCATTCCAGGGCGACGTGGGTCCCGCCGCCGGGCCAGCGCCGGACGTCGAGGATCGCCCCGATGCCCTCGGCCCGCTGCTGCATGTTGAGGAGCCCGAAGCGGCCGGCCTCCTCCGCCCGCTGCGGGGCGTCGGGCTCGATGCCCGGGCCGGCGTCGTCGACCGACAGCGAGGCGCCGGCCTCGGTCGAGTGGTAGCGGACGACGATCGGCGGCTTGCCGTGCTTCACCGCGTTGCCGAGGGCCTCCTGGGCCACCCGGAAGAAGGCCAGCTCCACCTCCGGCGGCGGGCGAGTCCCGTCGGCCTTCTCGAGCCGGACCTCGCCGCCGGCGAGGCGTTCGATCCGGAGGACGAGCCAGTCGAGCGCCGGCCCCACGCCCAGGTCGTCGAGGATCGGCAGCCGGAGGTCGCCGCAGATCGCGCGGAGACGGTCCGAGACCGTCCTCGCCATGTCGGCGCCCTCTGCGTCGCCGGCGGTCTCGAGCCGCCGGACGAGGAGGGTCAGCTCCTGGAGCGCATCGTCGTGGATGTCGGCCGCGACACGGGCCCGCTCCGCCTCGGTGGCGGCGACGACGAGGTCGCGCTGCAGAGTCGCCCGCGTAGCCAGGCGCGCCAGCGGCCTGATCGTCGAGCGGGCCGCGACGACGAGGACAAGCAGCCACAGCGAGAACGGGATCGCGTACGGGGCCTGGGGCAGCGTCGCGATTGCCATGAGCGGCGTGATCCCGGCCGCGCCGAGCTCGGCGGACTGGACCAGTCCGCGGCTCGAGGCCGCCTCGGGGGTTCGCCGCATGGGGACTGCCGCGGCGATCCCGGGGATGAGCGGCACCGCCGCCACGAGCGCCCCCCAGACCCATGGGTCCAGGCCCGTGCCGGCGTCGCTGATAGGCTGGACGAGCCCGATCGAGATCGCCGCCACGGCCGCCCCCAACGACGTTGCTCGGGCGACGCGCCTGACGGCCTCGTCGGCGATCCGCTCAGCGAGCTGGATGCCCAGGGGCACCATCGCGGCCGGCAGGAGGATCCCGGCAGCGATGAGGAACGGGCCAGACCACGTCGCCGCGAGCGGCCGGACGAGGAACGGCGTCGCCGTGGCAACGGCCAGCGGCACTGCCAGCGGCTGGAGCGACGAGCCGGCCCGACCGCCGGCCACGAACCAGGCACCGACGAGCGCGACGGCGGCGCCGATGAGGAGCCAGATCGACGTCTGTTCGCGTTCGAAGTCGTAGGAGCTGCTGATCGCGACCGTCGCGTATGACTCGCCGGCGAGGTCCGTCTCGCGGATGGCCTCGACGTAATCGACTCGTTGCGATAGGAGCTGCGACAGCAGATCCGGGTCGATCGCCACCGGCGTGGGCACGTCGACCGTCACCGGGCCCGACCCGACCTCGTAGCCGAACTCGTCCAGCTCGGGGTACTCGTACCCCGGCAGGCGGACGAGGTCGTACCCCTGGAGCCGCACGACGATCATCCCGGCCTCGAACCCGTCCCGGCGGGCCGGGCTGTACGGCTCAACGTGGAGGACTCGGACGTAGGCACCGTCGTGGTAGAGCGTGGCGCCGATATCCACCCTCGGGCCCACCACGACCACGAGCCCGAGGGCGAAGGCGAGGATGCCGACAAGCGCTGCCGCCCGGTCGGGCAGGTCGGCGCGGTTCAGGGCCCGGAGGCGGTCCACGAGCTGGACGGTAGCAGGTGGTCGGGCCCGCGGATGTCCGGGGAATCCCGGAACGCGGACCCGGGTCTCCGGGGCTGCCGGGCGGGCGCCCCGCCGCCCGACGATGGCCCGGCGGGCGGCCCAGACGCCGCCGCGGAGGGAGGCACCGTGGCCGCGATCGAGACGAGCGGGCTGTCGAAGCGCTACCGACGAACGTGGGCTCTGTCGGAGGTGGACCTCACGGTCCACGCCGGCGGGGTCACCGCCCTGGTCGGCCCCAACGGGGCCGGGAAATCGACCCTTCTCAAGCTGTGCGTCGGCTTCGAGCGCCCCACCGCGGGCGGCCTCCGGGTCTGGGGCCTGGACCCCACACGGGATCGCGCGGGCGCCGTGGCATCGGTGGGCTACGTGCCCCAGGATCCGTCGCTCTACCGCGAGTTGACGGTCGAGGAGCACCTCAGATTCGCCACTTCGCTGCGGCCGCGCTTCGACGCCGAGCACGCACGAAGCCGTCTCCGCCGGCTCCAGATCCCGCTGTCGGCGCCGGCGACCGACCTGTCCGGGGGCCAGCAGGCCCAGGTCTCGCTCGCGATCGCCCTCGGGACGCGCGCCCCGGTCCTGCTCCTCGACGAGCCCCTGGCGAACCTCGATCCGCTCGCCCGCCGGGAGTTCCTGACGGTCCTCGGCGAGGCGGTCCGGACCGATGGCGTGACCGCGGTCCTAGCCTCGCATGTGGTCGCCGAGGTCGAGCCGGTCTGCGACCGGCTGCTCGTCCTGGGTCAGGGGCGGGTGTTGCTCCACGAGACCGTCGTCGAGGCGCTCGGCGCACACCGGGTTGCACCGGAGGGCGCGCTCGATACCCCAGGACTCGTTGCCCTGTTCCCGGATCGAGCGGGGACACTCCACGCGCTCGTCCAAGCCGCCTCCGACACACCCTCGACCCGCCCCGCCACGATGGAGGAGATCGTCATGGGCTACCTCTCCGCCGGGCGGGCGGCGCCGACCGCCGGCCCGCTGACTGAGGCCGCGACGGCCCTGGCGGTGGCGTCATGACCCGGGCCGCGCTGGCGCTCCGGATCCATCGGTTCGAGGCCGTCGCTCTCGGGCTCCTCGCGGCGGCCGTCCTGGGCTTCGCCGGCGGGCTGCTGCTCCGGCTCCTCGCGTTCAACGTGCCCCTCTCGTGCTTCCGGAGCTCCCACTCGGGCGACGGGCTGGACTCCGGCTGCGCCGGGCGCTCCGACTACAACGACTACCTGAACCTGGCCGCCGACGTCGGGATGTACGCCGTCCTCGCGCTGGCGCTCCTGCCGTTCGTCCTGGGGCTCATCCTCGGCGTCGCGGTCATCGCCAAGGAGCTCGAGCGCGGCACGGTCGCGTTGGCCTGGTCGGTCGGGCCGTCGCGGCGCCGATGGCTCCTCGGCGTCGTCGCGCCGGGTCTCGTCGCCGTCCTCGGGCTGGGTCTCATTGCCGGTCTCGTCGCGGATCGGCTCGAGCTCGCGCGTGATCCGTCGATCGACCCGTCGGCGTCGCTCCACCATCTCGGGCTCCGGGGCGTCGTCCTGCCCGCCTACGCCCTCGCCTCGTTCGGGATCGCGCTGGCCGTCGGGGCCAGGCTCGGGCGGGTCCTGCCGGCGCTCCTGCTGGCCGGCGCGCTGTCCCTCGGGAGCGTCCTCGGGACGACCGCGATCGTCGACGCGATGCTCCGAAGCGAGGCGATCCCGATCGCCGAATCGTCGATGATCGAGGTCCGGGCGTTCGCCGCCGGCCGGGTGTTCGACTCCCTGATCCGGACTCCCGATGGCGAGCTGATCTCGTGGTTCGAGGCGGAGGCCCGGTACGGCACGACGCTCTCGGAGGGCCTCGATCCCGACCGCCCAGGCTACGACCCGACAGCAGGGTTCGGAACGGCGTATCTGGTGACCCCGGGCCAGCTCTACCCGATCGCGGAGTGGCGGCTGGCGGTCATCCTCGGGGCGATCGGGCTCGGGGGGATCGTCCTCGCCTTCGCGATCGTGGATCGCCGCCGCCCGGGCTAGACGAGGGGCGTGCCGGCGTGCCGGCGTGCCGGCGTGCCAGCGTGCCGGCGCCGCGTCGGTCGCGGATCCTCCCGCTCCGCCGTCCTGATGAGCGCGGCTCATGAGAATCGTGCCCGTCGAGCGTGGCGCGGCGCGATTCCCGTCCCATCGCGGGGTCCACGGAGCTCGGCGGAGCATGGAAGGGCGCCGATCTATGATCGAGGCGCATGAAAACGGCCCGATGCCCTTGCCTGAGGACGTCCACGGGCGGCCGAGCTAGACGAAGGGCGTGCCGGCGCGCACCTCGGCCACCGCCGGGGAAGGCCGGCCGTGCCGCCGGATCACGATCACGGCGCCCGCGGCGAAAACCGCCGAACCGAGGAAGAACGGCGCCGGCAGGCCGGCCGTCACGACGATGCTGCCGAGCGCCGGCCCTACGATGCCGGCGGCGTAGAGCGGCAGGTACACGAGGTTGAGCGTCTGGGACCGGCGCTCGGCGGGGACCTCCGTGGCCAGCAGGCCGAAGACCATCGCGCTGACCGACGAGCTGGCCGCCGCGAAGGCGACCGCGACGAGGGCGAGGAGCCCGAGCCCGCCGACCTGCGGGGCGAGGGGCATGAGCGCGAGCGTGACCGCCCCGCCGCCGAGCGCCCCGATGAGCACGGGCCGGAACCCGATCCGGTCGCCGAGCGCGCCGACGGCCGGCGACAGCAGCGCCCCGGCCAGCGCCGCCGTCCCGGCCACGAGCGCGATGCCGCTGGCCAGTCCCGGCCCCCGGCCGACGATCTCCTCGACGACGACCGGCAGGTACGGCCGCGACATCTGGCTGGCCAGGAAGGCCGTGCCGAAGATCAGGAAGATCCCCCGGACCGCCGGGTCACCGACGACTCCCCGGATCGCCCCGAAGGCGAGGCTGAGCGCCCGCCCTTCCGGCACGATCTCCGGCCGCACCTCGCGGGACCCGAACGTGACGAGCGCCGCCGTCCCCAGCGACAGCGCCGCGGAGAGGGCGAACACGCCGCTCACCGTCCAGCCCAGGCCGTCGATGAGGATACCCGCGAGCGTGGGACCAACAGCGAACCCAACGGGACCCGACGCGCCGAAGACCGCGATCACCGTGCCGAGCTGCGGCCTCGGCGTCGCGTCGCGGATTCCGGCCAGCATGACCCCGGTGTTCCCGAGCTGGAAGCCGATGAGCAGGACGCTCAGGGCGACGTGCCAGGGTTCGCGGGCGAGGGCCATGCCGATGAACACGACGACCTCGACGAGCGCGCTCCGGACGATGACCGCCTTGCGGCTGTACTTGTCGGCCCAGACGCCCCACAGCGGCACGAGGGGCATGCCGAGGACGAACAGCAACGCGCTGAAGAGGCCGATGAACTGGAGCCGGTCGGCGTCGGGGACGCCCATCGCGGTCAGCTGCGAGGGAAGCAGAGCGAAGACCTGGCTGACGCCGAGGCCCTCGACCATCGAGGTGATCCAGAAGACCGCGACGAGCGTAGGCCACCCGCGTCGACCGGTCGTTGACATCCGGCGCAGCCTACTGGAAAGCCGGTCCGAGACGGGTTTGCGCTACGCTCGCCGGCGGGAGGTAACCATGGACCGCTGGCTGGCCCGCCTCATCGTCGCCCAGGGCCGCTGGGCGAAGCCCTTCGGCGACTTCAACCACCGCTGGCTCCACGCGCTCTTCCGCCCGATCCCGGCGATCCGCGACCTGCTCAACGGCCGCTGGCTGGGCCACCCCCTCCACGGCGTCCTCACCGACGCCCCGATCGGGATCCTCTTCCTCGTCATCGTCCTCGACGTCCTCGACCTGCGGACGGCCGCCGACGTCACCCTCATCGTCGGGATCCTCACGATGCTCGCCGCGGCGGTCGCCGGCGCGGCCGACTACGCCGACACCGACGGCACGGCCCGCGAGCGGGCCACGGTCCACAGCACGCTCATGGTCGTGGCCCTGCTCGTGTACGTGGCGTCGCTCGCGATCCGGGGCGGCGGCGGCGAGGGAGCCGACCGCGCGCTCGCCGTGTGGACCTCGCTGGTGGCCTTCCTGGTCCTCGCCGCGGGTGCCTACGTCGGCGGCGACGTCGTCTATGCCCTCGGCAACATGGTCAGCCGGCATGCCTTCCGTGGCGCCGGGACGAAGTGGATCGCCCTGGAACCGGCCGAGGTCGACGAAACCGGCAACATCCCCGAGGGCCGGCCGGTCAAGGGCAAGCTCGGGATCAACACCCTCGCCCTCGTCCGCCAGGGCGAGATCGTCCTCGCCCTCCACGACACCTGCGCCCACGCCGGCGGGCCGCTGTCGGAGGGCACGATCGAGGACGGCTGCCTCGTCTGCCCCTGGCACTTGTCGAAGTACCGGCTGACGGACGGCCGGGCCCGACGCGGGCCGACGGTCTATGACCAGCCGGCTTACGAGGTCCGTCGCACCGATTCTGGCGGGTGGGAGGCCCGACGCCGGGCGAGCTGATCGGACGCGCCTCGCACAGGCTCAGGCCCTCCGGGGCCCGGCGCCTCCGACCTCACGCCTCCGGCCACGTGCCTCCGGTCTCGGGCCTCCGGTCTCACCGTCCGGTGCGATGATCGCGGCCCATGGCCGAGCTCGCGATCCCCGACCCGTGCGTCGTCCTTCTGGTCGGCGCCGCCGGGGCGGGCAAGTCGACGTTCGCCAAACGGCACTTCCCGCACGAGGCGATCCTCTCCTCCGACGCGATGCGCGAGGCAATCGCCGGCGACGCCGGGGACCAGCGCGTGAATCGGCCCGCATTCGCGGCGCTCCATCGGGCCCTCGATCGCCGGCTCGCCTCGGGCCGCCTGGCCGTCGTCGACGCCACGAACGCGACGGCCGCCGCGAGGCGCGAGATCCGGCGCATCGCGGCCCGCCACGGCACCCCGATCGTCGCCGTCGTCTTCGATCTGCCCGAGGCGATCGTGAGGGCCCGCAATGCGGGTCGGATGGGGCGGTCCGTCCCTGACGAGGTCGTGACGCGCCACCTCGCCACGCTCGCCCGCGCCCGCACCCTGGGCACCCTCGAGGCCGAGGGCTACGCCATGATCGTCCGCCTCCCGACGCCGACGGAGGTCGATGAGACGATGATTCGCGTCGGGAGGTAGTCGCGGCCCCGTCGGCAGATCCCGGGTCGCGTTCGGAGGGGCGGCGAGCGCCAAGTTAAGCGGAATTCCATCCCGGTGGTCATTACGAAGCGTCACGACGGCCGCGCGGCCGGCTGGCCCCCGATTCGAGGCCTAACGACCACCGGGTGGTCGTCAGGTCGGCGGTTTCACCTTCGGTCGGGCGCGAATCGGCCGAGCCGGGCCCCGAGCACGAGATAAGGACCTCGGGGTGGTCACTCCGCGATTCGCGGATCATGGCAGGGCCGGGGCCGTGGCTGTGGCCGCTGGGCGGCGGGCACGGCGGCGGGCCGTGGCTGTGGCCGCTGGGCGGCCGGTACGGCGGCGGGCCGTGGCTGTGGCCGCTGGGCGGCGGGTACGGCGGC
>MGOD01000090.1:14646-14970 GCA_001795245.1 Chloroflexi bacterium RBG_16_70_13 | reverse complement strand
CCGCCGGTCGAGGTCGAGGCCGGGGCCGCTGGGCCGCCGGTCAGGGGCCGGGGCGTGGTCGCCGGTCAGCCGGTCGGGGCCCGGGGCCGTGGTCGCCGGTCAGGAGCCGGCGGGGCCGCCGGCGGCGATCATCGCGACCCCGACGACGGCCAACACGATCGCGGCGGCGTGGGACCGGGTCATCCGCTCGCCGAGGATCGTCGCGGCAAGGAGGACCGTGACCACCGTGTAGAGCGAGGACACGACCGCGGCCGGAGCGAGCTCGATCCGGGCGGCGCTGAGGAAGGCGACGTTGCCGATGAGATCGATGACGCCGACCCCAAC
>MGOD01000090.1:8181-14623 GCA_001795245.1 Chloroflexi bacterium RBG_16_70_13 | reverse complement strand
GCCACGCCCGGCGGCCGAGGATGACGACCGCCCCGAAGACGACAACCTGGACGCCCCGGAGGGCGGCCATCGGCGCCAGGAGCCAGGTATCGTCGACCCGCGACATCACGAAGCTCAGGAGCCCCAGCGATACCCCCGCCACGAGCCCGTACGGGAGCCCGGACGGCCGGTCCGAGCCGGCGTGGTCGGCCACCCGCGAGACGACGACGACCGCGCCGATGGCGATGACCATGCCGGCGATGGCGATCGGCTTCGGCACGCCCTCGAGGGCGATCCCGAGGATGGCCGGGGTGAGGGCCGTGAGGACGGCGGCCACCGGGGCAACGATGGCCATCCGCCCGATCGCCAGCCCGCCATAGAGGCCACCGACCCCGAACACCGCGAGGAAGCCGCCGAGAAGCCCGAGCGCGAGGTCGTCGCCGGCGAGCGGCGGCTCACCCCGGGCGACCATGATCGTGAGCGCGAGCACGAGCCCCGTGCCCTGGGTGAAGATGAGGACGCCGAGGATCGGCGCCCGCCGGCCGAGCAGCCCGCCCCCGAAGTCCGAGGTCCCCCATGCGGCGGCCGCGATGAGCGAGAGGATGACGACCGCGCCCGAGGCGGGCAGGACGAGGTCGACCACGGGACCCGCGAGAGGACGCGCCCGTCAGGCGGCCCCGGCGGCCTCCCGGTCCGCCAGGGTGGGGCCGTCGAGGACCTGGACGACGTCGGCCGCCGCGTCGTAGCGGTCCGAGGTCGTCAGGTAGATGACCTGGAAGTCGGCGCTGATGGCCTTGAGGACGTCGAGGGCCCGCCGGGCCCGGTCGTCGTCGAGGGTCACGAACGGGTCGTCGAGGACGAGCGGCGGACGACGGTCGCCGGTCACGAGCCGGACCAGCCCGATCCGGGCGGCGAGGTAGACGAGATCGAGGGTCCCCTGGCTGAGGGCGCCGACGTCGACCCAGTCGTTCCGCTCCGGGGCGAAGACCTCGATGCCGAGCGTGGCGTCGTCGACCCGGACCCGCCGATAGCGCCCGTCGGTGACCCTGGCGAGGTCGCCGACCATGTGCTTCTCGAGGTACCGGGTGGCCGTCCGCATCGTCGCCCGCTCGGCGGTGTCGATCGCCTTGAGCGTCAGGTCGTAGACCCGGGCGCGGCGCTGGAGCGTCGCGAGCTGCTCCTGCCAGGTGGCGAGCTTCTCGATCTGGGCAGCGACCTCCTCGGCGTCGACGGTGTTCTGCTCGACCTTGGCCCGGGCGTTGGCCTCCTCGTCACGGGCGACCTCGAGGTCCCGCTCGGCGTCCTTGACCTCGACCTCCAGGCGCTCGCGGGCGCGCGGCTCCCTTGCGATCGGCCCGAGTGCGTCGAGGGCGCCGGTCTTCTGGTCGATCTCGAGGGCCGCGGCGTCGCGGACCGAGGGCAGGACGTCGGGCGGCTCGCGCCCCACCAGGCCTTCCAGCTGCGCGGACAGGACCTCGATCTTCGAGACGTGGCCCTCCTCGGCCTCGAGGAGGGCCTCGGCCGCGGCCACGTCGGGGAGCTCGAGCCCGGAGAGTTGGTTGGCCATGTCAAACTCGGCCTGCTGGAGCTCCTGCTCGAGCTGCGAGCGGCCCCGCAGCCGGCGGTCGATCTCGACGTCCCGGAGCTGCTTCTGCTGTCGGAAGCCGAGCGCCCGGATCCGCTGGTTCCGGCCAAGGATGGCGAGGGCGAAGCCGCCGATCACGAGAGCGAGGGGAATGGCGAAGCCGCTGGGCAGCGTCACGAACTCGAGCTGCTGGAGGCCGGCCGCAGCGATCCCGGCCAGGATCAGGACGAAGGCGAGGATCGCCATCGGACGCCACGAGCGAGGGGTCGGCGTCTCGAGCTCGAACTTGACCTCGACCTCGCCGGACAGGATCGCCCGCAGCTCGCGGATCCGCATGTCGACGTTGCGCAGTCGCCCGACCGTCGTCCGGAGGACCGGCAACGGGTCGCGGGCGGGGTGGGTGTCGTGCAGCCCGGCGATCCCCTCCGAGACCTGGACCGCGGTGCGATAGCGCTCGAAACGCTCCTGGGCGACCTCGCGCTCGGCGACGAGGCGCTCCGCCTGGCGGGCCTTCTCGAGGAGCGAGCGGCGTTCCGTCAACGCCGCGTCGGCCTCCGCTCGCCGCTCCCCGGCCAGGGCCAGGCGATCCCGATCCCGCTCGAGCTGGGCGAGGGCGGCCTCGCCGGCCTCGACGGCGGCGCCCGCGCGGGTGACCTCGGCTTCGGCGACCTTGAGCCGCCCGGGGTTCTTCTCGCCCTTCGTGTTGAGCTCGTAGAGCGCCTTGTCGAGCTTCTTGCGGGCCCGGCTGGTGCCCCGGTCCGCACCCGAGATCGAGGCCTGGAGGCGGTCCCGGAGGGCGCTCTCGTCACGGGCGAGATCGGCCACCTCGTGATGGCGAACGGAGGCCGTGGAGCGGAAGAAGGCCTCGGTGGGGATGCCGGTGAGCTCGGCGAGGACCTGGTCGGCGAGCGTCGGGTCGCCGATCACCTGGCCGTCGTACTCCAGGAGAACGGTGCCCTTGGCGCCACGGAAGGCCTTCTCGACGGACCCGACGTGGATGCCGTCGTCCTCCTCCTGCTCGAACTCGATCCGGACGACGGGCCTCGATTCCTCCGCGGCGCCCCACGTCCTGAGGCCGTCGATGTCAGCCGATGCCGACGTCACCCGGCGGGTCAGCCCGAGCTCGATCGCCCGCTGGAGCGTCGTCTTGCCCGATTCGTTGGGACCGCGCACGACCGTCAGGCCGCGCGCCAGCTCGAGATCCAGCTTGCCGTGACGACGGAGGTGCTCGACGCTGAGCCGGGTGATCCTCACAGGGTCACCTCCTCGCCCGACAGGAGCAGCCGGCCGAGACGGAGGGCGTCACGGACCTCGCCGGCGGCGGCGTCGTCGCCGGCGGCCTCGAGCTCGGCCACGCGGGCCTCGACGTCCCGGATGAACGCCCCGAGAATCGTGTCCGGCGGCGGGATGGTTCCCTCCGAGAGGGCCGGCACGGAGCGGTCCCGGACCCGGATCCTCAGGAACTGCCCGGCGAGCTCGGTCTCGACCTCGTCCGTGTGGAGGTCGAGGGCGTCGGGGCGGACGCCGATCAGCTTCACGTCGAGGACGAGGTCCGGATCGGCGCGACCGGCGAGGAGCTGGATGAGGGCAGGCTGGGACGGGACGGTCGGGGTGTCGAGCTCGAGGCGCTCGAAGCGGGTCTGGCCGACCCGGCGCTCGGTGACCTCGACCGTCTTGCGGCCGTTGCGCTCGTCGAGCGCGACGAGGAGAACCTTGCCGGCCCGGTCCTGGTCCAGGGCCACGGGCTCCGGAGCTCCGGAGTAGGCATAGACGGTGGTGCCGGCCCGGCCCCTGCTCGTGGAATGCCAGTGGCCGAGGGCGAGGTAGTCGAGGTGGGTCGCGGCGATCTCGTCGGTCGTGATGACGACCTCGTCACCCTCCGTTTGACCGGGGATCGCGATGGATCCATGGACGAGGCCGATCTGCCAGGTCGCGCCGGGCGCCGTGGCGGCGTCCAGGTCGCGGAGCGGCGAATGGGGCGCCCGCTTCGTGGCGAAGACCGGGCCGTGGACGACGAGGTCGAGGGATTCGAGGGTGACCGACGTCCGGTCCGGCGTCAGGACCGTCAGGAGGTCCGAGCCGACGGCGCCGGCCAGGGCCGGCAGGTCGTAGGACCGGTAGATCGAGGCCCGGTCGTAGACGTCGTGGGTGCCGGGAATGAGGACGGTCCGGATCCGGGCCTCCACGAGCCGGCGCAGCTCGGCGGCCACCCGCTCCACGGAGCGCCGCGGCTGGGTGTTGGAGTCGAACAGGTCCCCGGCGATGAGGACGAGGTCCACCGGCTCCGCCAGGGCGACGTCGACCGTCGCCCGGAAGGCCGCGAACTGGCGCTCGCGCTGCGCGGCGGCCTGCTCCCCGAGGTCCGCGTGGCGCGCGCCCAGGTGGACATCGGCGGTATGGAGCACTCGGAGCATTCGGTCTGCCGGCCTCCAGGTGGATCCCGTGTCGAGGGACGCCCCGGGTGCCCGACCCGTCCGGGCCGGCGGGTGCCACCGGAGTGGCGGCCCCGCGGCCCCACGGGTCCCGGCGAACGAAGCGCCCCCATTGCTCTTCGCTCGCCGCCCGGAACCGTCGCCCCGCATTGTGACAGGTCGCCTGTCACAGCCGGGGCCCTCCGCGCGCCGATGCCCGGGCCGGCTGCCGCCGCGGACCCGGGCGGCACTGCTGCGGCCGGACCCGGGCGGCACCGCGGCGGCCCTCACCGGCCCTGAAACCGGCCGTTTCGGCGATCCGGTGTATCCTCGCCGGAACGAACTCCGGTGCGCCCCGCCCAAGGGACTCCACATCGGCACCACGGGTCGCGGCCCCGGCTCCTCGCCTTCCCGGCCGTCCCGACGCCGATCCCGCGGAGCGCACCAAGCTGACATCGCGCTCGGGAGGCAGCCCTGTGACCTACGTCGATCGAACGCTCGCTTGCGTCGACTGCGGCGTCGAATTCATCCATTCCGCCGACGATCAGAAGTACTACGCAGAGAAGGGCTTCTCCTCGGAGCCGAAGCGCTGCGTGAGCTGCCGGGCCAGCCGACGGGCCGCCCGCGACGGCGGCTACGACGCCCGCGACCTCGGCGGCCCGCGCGGCTACGAATCCGGCACCGGCCGCGAGTACTTCGCGGTCCTCTGCTCGGAGTGCGGCAACCAGGCCCAAGTCCCGTTCAAGCCGCGGATGGACCGCCCGGTCTACTGCTCCGACTGCTTCCGGAAGATCCGCCCGGAGTAGGCGCCGGATCGGCCTCGACTCCACCCGCTCCGCAACCCGCATGCGGCTGGCTCATCAGATCCGTCACACACGAGCGTGGCCCGGCGCGAATCCCAGGGCGAATCCCCTCGAATCGAGGCCGGGCGGAGCGTGGATGAGGGCCCATCGATGAACCACGCTTATCGGGCGGCTCGGGGCTCCCGGTCAAGCACGCCTTCGTGAATCACAGCTAGAGCCGGAAGACGTCGCCGCGCCGGAAGCGTTCGCGGTGGCGGCCGCGCCAGACGGTTACCCGCGCCCGGCCGTGGACCTGCCACGCGCCATCGCGGCCGATGACCGCGGTGTCCTCGTCGATGCCGAGGACGGCGACGTGGCGCGGCGCCTGGAGGGCCATGAGCGCGACCACGACCTCTGGCCAGGCGTCGTAGTGCGGCAGGATGGCGACGGCGTCCACCAGCGCCAGGCCATCCTTCCAGCGAAGCGGCCAGGGGAGCATGCCGCGACGGAACTCGGGCTGGCGTGCGGCGAGGACCATGGCCCCGGCGGAGCAGCCTGCGATCACGGCCCCACGCTGGTGGGCCGCCCACAGGGCGCCACCGGCCCGGGTGCCGTCGAGCGTCCGCCGGAGGTGGCCAGGCTTGCCGCCCGAGAGGGAGACGAGATCGGCCTCGCCGATGGCCTGGGCGGCGGCCTCGTCGCCGGCCTCCTCCCGATTCCGGATGAGGACCGGCTCGACCTCGGCGCCGAGCGCTGCGAAGTGATCGGCCCCGAGATCGGCCCAGCGCCGGAAGACGGCCTCGCCATCGGGCGCCGACGCCGTCGGCAGGATGACGACCCTCGGGCGGGCGCGGTCGATCGAGGCGAGGAGATCGCGGTCGAAGGCCGCCATCCCCGGCAGGAACTCACCGGCGCCGATCAGCGCCACGGGCCCGGGCACGGCGGTGAGTCTAGCGCCTGTCCGGGCCCGCCCGGCCGGCAACCGGCCCGGCCCGATCCGACTCGCCACTACACTCGCCGCTTGACATAGGAGAAACGCGTGACCTCGACCCAGCGAGGCGCCCTCGGCGCCGCGATCATCGGCTCGGCCGTCGTCTTCCTCGATGGGACGATCGTGAACATCGCCCTGCCCCGGATCGGGGCGACCCTGCCGGCGATCAACATCGGCGTCCTCGAGGGCCAGGTCTACGTCGTTGCCGGGTACATGGCCACGCTGGCCGCGTTCCTGCTCATCGCGGGGGCGCTCGGCGACCTGTACGGCCGGCGGCGGGTCTTCGTCATCGGCCTGGCCGGCTTCGGCGTCGCGTCGCTCGTCTGCGGCCTGGCGCCGAGCCTGGATGTCCTGGCCCTGGCTCGCCTCCTCCAGGGAATCACCGGCGCCCTCCTCGTGCCGGGCTCGCTGGCGATCATCACGGCGATGTTCGAGGGCCCTGAGCGGGCGCGGGCCTTCGGGATCTGGGCATCGGCGACGTCGGCCCTGGCGATCGTGGGGCCGCCGGTCGGCGGCGCCCTCGTGGAGGCGTTCGGCTGGCGGAGCATCTTCCTCGTCAACGGCCCGCTCGTGGCGATCGGGCTCGTCCTCGCCATGCGCTACGTCCCGGAACTGCGAGCCGCCGGGGAGCGGGTGCGTTTCGACTGGCTCGGCTCGGTCGTCGCGGTCGTGGCGGTCGGCGGACTGGCCTTCG
>MGOD01000090.1:7809-8125 GCA_001795245.1 Chloroflexi bacterium RBG_16_70_13 | reverse complement strand
TCGGCGTCGGGGCGGCGGCCCTCGTCGCGTTCCCGATCCTCATGCTCCGGCGCCGCGATCCGCTCGTCCCGCCCGGGCTCTTCCGGAGCCGGACCTTCAGCGCCATCAACCTCTCGACGCTCCTGATCTACGCCGCGCTCTACGTCCTCCTCTACGTCCAGAGCCTGTTCCTTCAGGGGGTGCTGGGGTACACCCCGGTCGGGGCGGCGATCATCGGCCTGCCGATGGGCCTGGCACTGGTCCTCCTCTCGGCCCGTGCCGGGACGCTGGCCGGCCGCCACGGCGCTCGCCCGTTCCTCGTCGGGGGGCCGCTGCT
>MGOD01000090.1:4554-7801 GCA_001795245.1 Chloroflexi bacterium RBG_16_70_13 | reverse complement strand
GCGGGCGTCCTGTGGTGGCTGCGGGTGCCCTCGGATTCGACCCCCTGGCTGGCGCGCGTCGACGACCTCGCCTCGCTCGTGCCGCCGCTGGCCGCGATCGTCGATCCGCTGCCATCCGTCCTGCTCTTCGGAATCGGGATCTCGCTCGTGGTGGCACCCCTGACCTCGACCCTCATGGGCTCCGTGCCGGTCGAGCGGGCAGGCCTGGCCTCGGCCATCAACAACGCGCTGTCGCGAGTCGGCCAGCCGCTCGTCTCGGCGGGGATCTTCATCGTCATCACCGACCGCTTCTACGCCACCCTCGCGAGTCGCGTGCCCGGGGTCGATCCGTCCTCGAGTGCGTTGCGGGCCGCCGTCCAGCCGCTGAACGCGCCTGCGGCAGGGGTGGAGCCCGCGATCGCCGAGGCCGCCCGGCTGGCCTCAGGCGAGGCCTTCGCGGCGACGATGCTCGTCGTCGCCGGGCTGCTCCTCGCCGGGGCGATCGTCAACTGGATCGGGCTCCGGCCGGCCGAGGCCGCCAGTCCCGATGGCCGGGTCATGACCCCCGAGCCCGAGAGCCCCGCGGCCGGGACATGACGGCGGAGCGCGACGCCGCGTCGCCGTGGGAGGCCGGGCCATGACCGCCGAGTGGGACGCCCGGACCTACGACCGGATCGCCGACCCGATGCACAGCTGGGGCGTCGAGGTCCTCGAGCGGCTGCCGCTCACCGGGAACGAGCGCGTCCTCGACGCCGGTTGCGGCAGCGGCCGCGTCACCGAGTCCCTCGCCGAGCGGCTTCCGGGCGGCCACGTGGTGGCCCTCGATGCCTCACCAGCCATGCTCGTCGAGGCGCGACGCCGGCTGGCGCGGTTCGGTGACCGGGTGTCCTACGTCCAGGCCGACCTCGGCCGGCCGCTCCCGATCGAGGAGCCCATGGACGCCATCCTCTCGACGGCGACGTTCCACTGGGTCCCCGACCACGACGCCCTGTTCCGCAACCTGGCGGCGGCCATGCGGCCGGGCGGCCGGCTCGTCGCACAGTGCGGCGGGATCGGCAACATCGAGGCCATCCGGCGCATCGTCCGGACCGTCGGCGACGGATTCGATGCCGCCCGGAACTTCGCCACGCCGCTGGCGACCGCGGCCCGCCTCGAGGCCGCCGGCTTCGGCAACATCGAGGTCTGGCTGGCCGACCAGCCGACCCGCCTGGAGCCCGGCGAGCCACTCGAGACGTACCTCGCCACGGTCTGCCTCCGCGAGCACATCGCCCGCCTCCCGGTGGGGGCCCGCGCCGCGTACGTCACCGAGGTCGCCCGGCGGATGCCGGAGCCCGTCCTCGACTACGTCCGCCTGAACATCCTCGCCACCCGCCGCGGCTGACCCGCCCCGCTGACCCGCCCCCACCGCTCTTGCCTGCATCGCGACGCGGCCCGTCCCCGGCGCAAGGTCCCGCCACCGGGTGTTGTGTGGGCCCGTGATGCTGGCACCATCAGGCGGGGCCTCGGCAGTCGACAACGGGGCCGAGATGCCCGTCGGACCGGTCCCTCCAAGCACGATCGCCTCACCGTCATGCGTGCGCCGACCCCTTCAGCTGACCTTGACCCCGCCGCTCCCGCTTCATAGAGATGGTGGCAGCATCATCGGCTTCGGCAAGGCTGGACGGCGCCGTCGACAGGCTCGCCCGAGTGCCGCCGACGGGTCCTCCGCAACGTCACCATCGGACGAATCTCCGATTGACCGGCGGATCCGGCGCACCGATGATCGCGACTCCGGGACCGCGCGGTCCCATGGAGGAGGTGGGGATGGCACTCTACGGTGGGCGGCCGGCGCGGGAGCTGACGCTGAACGACGCGATCATGACCGGCTTCCGGATGTCGATCCAGGTGAACTTCATCGTCCCGATCCTCGTCATCGGGGTCATCATCAACGCCATCGTGTACGCGGCCTTCGTGCCGCTGCTCGTCAACCTCGTGGTTGGCGACTCCTCCGGCTCGGAGGTCATCGGCGGGGAGGTCATCGCAGGCATCGTCGGCGCCCTCGTGGCCGGCCTCATCGGCGGGGTCCTGCTCAACCTTTATGGCCAGGTCTGGGCGACGATGGCCAGCGTCGGGACGGCGCCGACGATCCAGGAGGCGTTCGCCCGCGTTGCCCTGCGCTGGGTGGCGATCCTGGGCGCCGGGATCATCGTGGCCGGGGTCGGGCTCGGCTTCTTCATCGTCGGCGGGATCCTCGTCGCGCTCCTCGGCGGGATCGGGTTCGTCCTGTTCCTCGTGGCGATCGTGGCCTCGATCTATATCGGGGCGAGGCTCAGCCTCGCGGGCTGGCTCGCCGCGGACGGGGCGGCGGCGATGGATGCCGTGCGCAAGTCGTGGGAGATCACGGCCTCCAAGGTCCTCATGATCATCGGCTGGAGCATCGCCGCGGGAATCGTGTTCGGGATCGTTGGGGCGATTCTCGGTACGGTCCTGGGGATCATCCCGCTCGTCGGCACCCCGCTCGCGACGGCGATCGGCACGGCATTCGGGTTCGGCTCGGGGGTCACGATCTACCGGAAGGTCACCGCCGAGGTGTCCGCGGCCGCCCCGGGAGCGCCCGTCCCGGGAGCGCCCTCGATGGGCTGACCTCGACGTTCGAGGCGACCAGGGAACGGCCCGCCGGCAACGGCGGGCCGTTCGATTCCGGGGCCAGGACCCCTCGGCCGAGCAGCAGCCGGCTCGCCTCAGCCGCGGACCCGGAACGGCGCGCCGTGACCCGGGATGACGACGTCGGCGGCCGCCAGGACCCGCGCCCGGCCCCGCTCGATGGCCGCCTGGTCGAAGGCCAGCGGGTCGACGAGCGGCGTCCGGTCGCCGAACCACCAGAGGTGGGTCAGGGCGTACGTGGCGTCGTCGGCCTCGACCACGAGCGTGGCGTCCTCCTCGGTGTGGCCGGGCGTGAGCCACAGCCGCGAGTGCGGCGCGAGCTCGTGGCCGTCGCCGGCGTGGTCGAGCCACAGGTCGTCGCGGTAGCGGGCCCAGAAGTCGACGACCTCGGCGTTCGGGAAGAGGGCGATGTTGACGGTGTGGTCGGGATGATGGTGGCTCAGGAAGACGTGGGTCACGGCCTCGGGGGTGACGCCGAGCGCGGCCAGCGGCTCGAGGATCAGCCCGCGCCGGGCGACCATCCCGGGGTCGGCGACGATGATGGCGTCGCCGTCGCGGACGAGCGTCACGGAGCCGCCGACGCGGCCGTCGTCGCGGGCGTAGCCGGCATGGAGCAGGTGAACGG
>MGOD01000090.1:4130-4430 GCA_001795245.1 Chloroflexi bacterium RBG_16_70_13 | reverse complement strand
ACCGGGACGTACCCACGGCAGCCACCGCGATCGCCATCGCCGGGGACCGGATCACCGCCCTCGGGCGGGACCGCGAGGTCATGGCGGCCCGTGGCCCCCGGACCCGCGTGATCGACCTCCGGGGAAGAACGGTCATGCCCGGCTTCACCGACGCCCACTGCCACCCGGTCTTCGGCGGCCTCCGCCGCGTCGAGTGCAGCCTCGACCGCTTCAGCACCGTCGAGGACCATCTCGCAGCGGTCGCCGCCTTCGCCGCGGCGAACCCCGACCGGCTGTGGATCTCGGGCGACGGCTGGTCGC
>MGOD01000090.1:0-4093 GCA_001795245.1 Chloroflexi bacterium RBG_16_70_13 | reverse complement strand
AGCTCCTCGACGCCGTGGTGCCCGACCGGCCGGTGTTCCTCTCCAACCGCGACGGCCACGGGGCGTGGGTCAACACCCGGGCCCTCGAGCTCGCCGGGGTCACGGCGGCTACGCCGGACCCGCCGCACGGCCGGATCGAGCGAGATCCCGACGGCTCGCCCCTCGGGATGCTCCAGGAGACGGCGATGGACCTCGTCGCCGATCACATCCCGCCCCACGATGCGCCGACGCTCGAGCGGGCGGTCCTCGACGCCCAGGCTCAGTACCACGCCTGGGGCATCACCGGCTGGAACGACGCGATGGTCGACGGCCCGTTCCTGGCGGCGTATCGCGCCGTCGCCGGGCGCGGCGGGCTCACGGCCCGCGTCGTGCTGTCACTGCGGTCGGCCGACCTCGAGGGCTTCGGCGGACCCGACGGCATCGCCGCCATCCGTGACTCGGTGGCCGCCGACGCGGCTGCGGCGAGCGCCTCCGCTCCTGGCCCCGCGCGATTGTCGTCCGGGAGCGTCAAGTTCTTCGTCGACGGGATCCTCGAGAGCCGGACCGGGGCGATGCTCGAGCCGTACCTCGAGCCAGACGGCCGACCGACCGACGACGTCGGGTTCCTGAACTTCGAACCAGCTGAGCTCCGGCGGCTGTCGATCGAGCTCGACGCGCGAGGCCTCGACCTCCACTACCACGCCATCGGCGATCGGGCCGTGCGTGAGGCGCTCGACGCGATCGAGGCCGTCCGGGGGGCCAACGGCCCGCGCGACCGGCGCCCACACATCGCCCACATCCAGGTCATCCATCCCGACGACGTGCCGCGGTTCGCGGCCCTCGACACGGTCGCCAACGCCCAGCCCCTGTGGGCCGTCCACGAGCCCCAGATGGACGAGCTGACGATCCCGATCCTTGGGCCCGAGCGGACGACCTGGCAGTACCCGTTCGGTTCGCTGCTGCGGGCGGGCGCGAGGCTGGCCTTCGGATCCGACTGGACCGTCAGCACGGCCGATCCCTTCCCCCAGATCGAGGTCGCCGTCCGGCGCGTCTGGCCCGAGCACCGCGACGCCGAGCCGTTCCTGCCCTCGGAGCGGCTCACCCTCGACGAGGCCCTCCGGGCGGCGACGGTCGGCTCGGCCTACGTCAACCGCCAGGACGAAGCGGGTTGGCTCGGCCTCGGCCGTCTCGCCGACCTCGCGGTCCTCGACCACCACATCGATGCCCCCGATGCGCCCCCGATCGGCGACACGAAGGTCGTCGCGACGATCGTCGGCGGCGAGCTCGTCCACGAGGCGCCGGCGCTCGAGATGTAGGTGCACCCCTCCGGGATCGTGGCGGACGGCCCTTCGCCGGCATCGACAACCTCGATGTCGTCGCGATCGGACATCCTGATCGGGCGGGAGCGACAGGCTGAGGACGCCGGGCCGGAGGGCGGGGGATCCTGGCGCGCTCTTCGACCCTGGAGAACATCCGGCGGCTGCACTCGGCCGGCGAGATCCCGCCGGCGGACTACGAGGCCGCCTACCATTCGGCCCTACAGCCGACCGGTGAGGCGGCGTGAAATCCCATCAAGCGAGTCTCCACGAAACCCAGAGCGGATCTCGCGGGGATCAGCCGTCGCTTCTGCCTGCGACCTCGACGGCAACCGGATCACGAGGATCGACGACGGCGTCACGACGTGCCCCGCGTCAAGATTCTTGGACAGCCCTGGCCGTGGCAGGCATGCGTCAGCGGGTCGTCGCGCGCCCGTGATCACGATCGGTTCGACGTCACCTCAGCGCCTCGACCGCCCGGGCGATGTCGGCGGCGTCGTTGTAGACGTGGGGCGCCAGGCGGATGCCGGTGCCCCGGAAGGCGGCCCGGATCCGGGCGCCGGCGAGGGCCGCTCGGGCAGAGTCGGCGTCGGCGACCGGGACTGACACGAGGGTGCTGCCGCCCCACTCGAGGCCCAGGCCCTCGGCGAGCCGGCGGGCCAGGCGAACGGGCTCCTCGAGGGCGCCCGCCGCCTGCCAGCCGACGAGGAGCTCGAGCGATTCGGCCGCGCCGAGCCAGGGCAGCCAGGCGAGCGAGACGTCGTACCTCGCCGCGTCGGGGGCGAGGGTCAGCGGGCCGCCGAAGAAGCGGCCGTAGGGCCGATCGGCGGCCCGCCAGTTGGCGTTGATCGGCGGCAGGCGCCCGACGTGGTCGGGGCGCAGGGCCATGAAGGCCACGCCACGCGGGCACAGGAGGTGCTTGTAAGCCGAGACGACCAGGTAGTCGATCCGGTCGACAAGGTCGCCGAGGGCCACGAACGGCGTCCCCTGGGTGGCATCGAGGAGGACGCGCGCACCGACCTCGGCGGCCCGCTCCACGATCGCCCGGATCGGGGCGGTCCGGCCGGTCTGCATCTGGACGAGGGTGCAGGCCACGAGGGTCGTGCCCGGCCGGATCTCGTCGACGAGCCGCTCGAACTCGACCTCCCGGACGGGGACGCCGCGGTCTCGGGCGACGAGCAGCGGGAAGAGGACCGAGGTGAACTCGTCGGCCGGGACGACGACATCATCGTCGCGGGTCAGCTCGGCCGCCACGAGGCCGACCGCCACCGAGGTCGCCGGCAGGAGGGCGACGCGTCCCGGATCGATACCCACGAGCGCGGCGAAGGCGGCCCGCCCACGCTCGCCGGCCATGTCCCAGTCCTCGATCCAGTTGGCGCGGCCGGCCTTCCAGTCGTCGAGGGCCGCGCCCATGACCCGCAGGCTCGGCTCGGGCGGCAGGCCGTACGTGGCGCTATCGAGGTAGGTCGTCCCGGGCTCGGGCGAGAATAGGGCGCGGATCGCGGCGTCCATCCTGGGAGTCTACGTGTCGAGATCGGCAGGGCGGTCGATGTCGACGATCGTCGCGCCGGCGGGGTCGAGGGCCAGCCAGACAGGTGCCGGGATCGATATGGCCCCCAGCTCGCGGAGGAGATCGCGGAGCGCGCGGCCACCGCGCTCCAGGACCGTCGTCGCGGCCGGACGCGCGGTGCGAACGTCGAGGGCCATCGGCAGGGGCTGGATCCGGCCGGGGACCTCCAAGCTCACCGCCGGCCGGCCCGGTCCGACCGTGGCGACGAGGCGACGGAGCACCAGCGGGACCATCCGCGGCATGTCGCCGGCGACGACGAGGGCGATCGGGGCCTCGGCCTGCGCCAGCGCTGCGTCGAGGCCGACGAGCGGGCCACCGAACGGTTCCGGGTCGTGGACGACGCGAACGCGTGCCTCGAGGTCGGCGGGGAGCGGCGGAGCGGCGCCGGGCGTGGCGACGACGATGAGCCGGCTCGCGACGGCAGCCACGGCGTCGAGGGCGTGATGGAGAAGAGGCCGGGCGTCGACCTCCACGGCCAGCTTGTCCGCCCCGAAGCGCGATGACCGGCCCCCGGCGAGGACGATCCCGACGACGTCGTCGAGCGGCGGCGGGCTCGTCATGGGCGGACTGGCTCCTCGCGCGGCGCCCGCGGGCCGGGGACATGACCGGACGGGGTCCGGACCAGGATGCCCCGCCGGTTGAGGTCCTCGAGGAGCGGCATGACGACGCGGCGGCTCGTCCCGGTGGCGTCCCGGAGCGTCGCCGGGGCGAGGGGCGCGCGGCGCGCCAGGGCCAGGGCCGTGGCGGCGAGTCGCTCGAAGGCGGGCCTGGCCCAGGCCAGGTCGGCCTCCACCCGGACGATCCGTCCGGCACGCTCGAGGTCGCGGATCCCCTCGGGCGGGCAGCCGGCGGCGCGGGCCGCGGCCGACAGGTCCGGCGGGGCAGGGACGTCGAGGAGCGCCACGAGCCGGTCCATCGCCGCGGCCAGGGCGGGCGGCGGGCCGGAGCCACGGGCCGGGTCGCGGAATCGGTCGCCGTCGCGGGCCAGCCGTCGCCGGACGACGAGATCGTCGAGGACCGCGGCGATCCCTGCCTCGACGGCCGGCGCATCGTCGCCCCGGATCGTCACCAGCCGACCGAAGGCCGATCGGAGGGTGCCGCGAAGGGCCGGGGCCGGGAGACCGGACGATGCCGGCTCGGCGTCGTGGTGGGCGGCGATGGCGGCGAGCGCGGCGGTCTCGAGGGCGTCCCGGACGTCGGGCGCAAGGAGGACCCGGTCAGCGCCGGC
>MGOD01000089.1:6493-9985 GCA_001795245.1 Chloroflexi bacterium RBG_16_70_13 | reverse complement strand
GCCGAGGACGCGGCCGAGATCGTCCGGCGGCTGGGCCCCGTCGTCTGGGTCGAGGACAAGTACGACGGCATCCGGGCCCAGTTCCACAAGCGCGGGACCGACGTCCGCCTCTACTCGCGCGACCTCCACGACGTCACGACCGGCTATCCGGAGGTCGTCGAGCCGGCCCGCACCCTGCCCTGGGACGGGATCCTCGACGGCGAGCTCCTGGGCCTCCGGGACGGCGAGGTCCTGCCGTTCGTCTCGCTGCAGACCCGGCTCGGGCGCAAGACGCCGTCGGCGGCGGTGCTCGCCGAGGTCCCGGTGGTCTTCGTGGCCTTCGACGTCCTGGGCCTCGGGCCGGGCGGCGTAGCCCCCGTCCGGCCCACGCTTGACCTGCCGCTCGAAGAACGGCGCCAGCTGCTGACGTCGATGGACCTGCCCCTCGCCGACGCCGGCGGGGCGTTCGCCCTCTCGCACCTCGCCAGCGCCGATTCGGCCGACGCCCTCGAGGCGGCCTTCGGCGAGGCCCGAGCCCGACGCAACGAGGGGCTCATGGTCAAGGATCCGCAGAGCCCGTACTCGCCGGGCCGGCGCGGCTACGGCTGGCTGAAGATGAAGAAGGCCCTGGCCACGATCGACTGCGTCGTCGTCGGCGTCGAGGTCGGCCACGGCAAGCGCCACGGCGTCCTGTCCGACTACACGTTCGCGGTTCGAGACGAGGCCAACGATCGGCTCGTCACGATCGGCAAGGCCTACAGCGGCCTGACCGACGCCGAGATCGCCGAGATGACCCGATGGTTCGAGGCCCACACGATCAGCGTCCACGGACGCTACCGTGTCGTCGAGCCGACGATCGTCGTCGAGGTCGCCTTCGACGTCATCCTCCGCTCCGCCCGACACCGGTCCGGCTTCGCCCTCCGGTTTCCCCGGATCGCCCGGCTGCGGACCGACAAGCCGGCTTCCGAGGCGGACACCCTCGCGACCGTGACACGACTCTTCGAGGAGCTCCAGCCGGGGGCCGAGCGCCTCGTCACCGCCGGTGTCCGGGCAGCGGTGGTGCCTCCGGTCGACACCACGCCGCCGCGGTCCCCGAATCCGGTCGTCGACGGTCAGCCTGACGGCTAGACTGGCGCCCATGTTCCAAGGCTGGGCGGGGGTGGAGCAGCGCGTCGCGCTGACGCTCTATACGGACGCCTACGTTGTGCGCGGCACGCTGCCCACGCGGCAGCACCGCCTGTCCGACATCCTCAACTCGGCCGAGGACGAGTTCCTCGTCCTCGCCGACGCTACCTTCGAGCGGTTCGGCCACCGCCGACCGGCGCGGTACGCGGAGTTCGCCCAGGTGAATCTCTCGGCCGTCCTCTTCGCCGTCTCGGACACCATGGTCGCGCCCATCCCCGAGCTCAGGACGCCGAAGGTCACCGAGACCGCCCTCATCAGCATTCCGCCGTTCGAGATCATCGGTCGGATCCACCTCTTCCCCGAGCGCGACCTCCGTCAGGCGCTCCTGGAGCTGACCGGTCGGTTCATCCCGGTCACCGAAGCCACCTTCCGGTCGGACGAGGCCGGCGAGGCGCCTCGGAGCGCCCCGATGGTCGCGGTCAACCACGCTCGGGCCCAGATCCTGTCGCCGTACGAGGCGGGCGTCCGAGGCGGGGCGAAGCCGAATCCCGGCTGAACGAGGTTGATCCCTCAGCGGTCGACGGGCAGGTCCAGCCGATCGCCCCACTCGGACCAGCCGCCGTCGTAGACGGCGACGTCGTCATAGCCGACGAGGGTGAGGACGAAGGCGAGCTTGGCCGCGGCCACGCCGGCCCCGTCGTAGGTGATGATCCGCCGCCCGCGGGGCACGTTGGCCTTCAGGAGGAGGTCGCGGATCTCGGCGCCGTCGCGAAGGCGCTGGGTGCCCGGCACGTGCATCGCCCCGACGGCGACGTTGATCGCGCCCGGGATGTGCCCGAGGCGCCGGGCGTTGCCCTCGAGGCCGCGGTACTCGGCCGAGGCCCGGGCGTCGATGAGGATGACGTCGGGCGAGCCGAGGAGGGAGCGCACATCGGCCGTCGTGAGGCGCATCCGGGGGTTCGCCCGCGGGGTGAAGACAGCCGGCGCGGGCGGGTAGCTGGCATTCGAGAGCGGCCGGCCCTCGCCGATCCAGGCCGGCAGGCCCCCGTCGAGGATCCGGGCCGATTCGAAGCCGTAGACCCGCAGGCTCCACCACACCCGCGTCGCGTACAGGCCGAGCGAATCGTCATAGATGACGAGGCTGGTCCCGTCGCCGATGCCCGAGCGAGCCATGGCCGCGGCGACCCTGTCCGGGCCTGCCAGCCGGAGGCCGGGACCCGCCTCGGACGCCTCCGGCGCGATGAGCTCCTCGCGCCAGTCGACGTGCGCGGCGCCGGGGATGTGGCCCGCGGCGAACGCCGCCGCCCCGGACCCGTCCGGGCGCCAGCGGACGTCGAGGATCCGGAGGTCGTGCCGGCCCAGCTGGTCCGCCAGCCACTCCGGCGAGGCGATCAGCTCCGGCCGCGCGAAGGAGCTCACGGGTGGCCGGCGCGATCGGGGGGTGGGGGCATCGCCGGTATGATACGGCCGTGGTCTCCCCCTTCATGGCGGACGCGGAGAAGCTCGCCGCCGTTCGGGCGGCGCTGCCCGCGCTCGCGTCCGGGATCCACCTCAACACCGGCTCGGTGGGTCCCATGCCGGCCGAGGTCGCGGCCGCGATGGCCGAGCTCGAGACCTACGAGCGCGACGTCGGGCGGGCGCATTTCGATTACTACCTCGGACTCCTCGATCGGATGGCCGAGGCCCGGGCCGGCGTCGCCGCGGTCATCGGGGCCGACCTCGACGAGATCGCCCTGACCCACGCCACGACCGACGGCCTGAACGTCGGCACGTGGGGGCTCGACTGGCGGCCCGGCGACCGGGCCGTCACCTCGACCCAGGAGCATGCCGGCGCCCTCGGGCCGCTCTACGCGCTGCGCGACCGACTCGGCGTGGAGATCACGTTCGCCGACATCGGCGACGGGGGCGACGACGAGCGGACGGTGGCGGCCTTTGATCAGGCGATCGCGCCCGGAACGCGCCTCGTGTCGGTCTCCCACGTCCTGTGGTCGACCGGGGCCGTCGTGCCGGTCGCGAGGATCGCGGCGATCGCTCGCGAGCGTGGTGCTCTCGTCGTCGTCGACGGGGCCCAGGCGGCCGGAGCGATCCCGGTTGTCGTGCGCGAGCTCGCCGTCGATGGGTATGCGGTTCCGGCCCAGAAGTGGCTCCTCGGGCCGGAGGGGATGGGCGCCCTGTGGGTCGCCCGTGACGCCTGGGACCGGATCCGGCCGTCGTTCGCCGGGCACTTCTCGCTCGCCTCGTACGACTCGCGGGGCTCGGGCGCATGGCATCCGGACGCCCGGCGGTTCGAGACCGCCGGCTACCACCGGCCGTCGGTCGTGGGCATGGCCCGGGCCATCGGCTGGCTCTCGATGTACGTCGGGCTCGACTACGTGTTTCGGCGCGGCG
>MGOD01000089.1:6177-6473 GCA_001795245.1 Chloroflexi bacterium RBG_16_70_13 | reverse complement strand
GCCCTGGCCGCCGTTCCGGGGGTCGAGCTCCTGACGCCGCGTCACCAGATGGCGACCCTCGTCGCCTTTCGGATCCGCGGCTGGCCGGCCCAGGCCGCGCTCGACGAGCTCGGGGCCCGGGTCTTCGTCATCGCCCGGACGATCCCGCTCGTCGATGCCATTCGGATCAGCGTGGGGTTCTTCAACTCGGACGACGAGATCGACCGGTTCGTGGCCGCGGTCCGGCTGCTCGCCGAGCACACGCCCGAGACGCTGCCGCCGCGCCGGATGCTCGCGATCCTCGGCGAGGGATGAGC
>MGOD01000089.1:5819-6117 GCA_001795245.1 Chloroflexi bacterium RBG_16_70_13 | reverse complement strand
TTCCGCTATGCTCCGCGCCCTGTCGTGCGAGCGGTCGGGGCGAACCTCGCGGTCGCGATCGCCCTGGGCCTCGTCTACCTCGCCTACGACGTCGCCCTGACCCGGGGCGCCCGGCTTCCGGGCGGCGACCTCCGGGCCCTCGCCGCCACGCTCGACGTCGTCCTCGTGCTGATGCTCGGGAGCCTCGTCACATACCTGATCGTGCCGCTACCGAAGGGCGCCGGCGACCGGACCACGCGGACCGGCTGGAGCGCGGCCCTGGGTCTCCTTGCCGCGGTGCCCATCGCCTATCTCGTGT
>MGOD01000089.1:3779-5808 GCA_001795245.1 Chloroflexi bacterium RBG_16_70_13 | reverse complement strand
GGCGAGCCAGGTGCTCAAGCCGCTCCTGACCTGAGCCCGGGGGCGCCCCGCGGGCGGTTCCCCGGGGCACCGCCGTCGTCGCGCGAGGGGGCAGGAGTGGTTGGCAGGGACCCATTCGAGGCGCTACTGTGTCGCCGATCCGCGGACCGGGTGGCCGCGGGCAGGGTGGAGAACAACCTCGTGTCAATGGACGAGTACGCGCAGCATGTCGCGTTGCCGAAGCTCTACGGAGCGCCGGCCTACGCTCGGCCCGCGATCGCGGTGGCGCACACGCCCCGTCCCCTCGATCCCGACGACCTCCCGATCGTTGCCCAGATGACCGAGGACGACATCGCGGTCCTGGCCAGGCTGCCGGATCCCGCCGGCCGCGTGCCCGGATCGCCCATGGTCGTCGCCTCGGTCGCCGAAGCTTCGCCCGCCAGGCACATCGGTCCGCGACCGTTCTCGATCCGCGCACTCGCCGACCGGGTACGCCGGCCTCGTTCCTGAGGCGCACCCCCGACGAAGCCGACCCGACAACGGACCGGTGTACGATCGCGACGATGGGGGAGTAGCTCAGCGGTTCTAGAGCAGCCGTCTTATACACGGCCGGTCCCTGGTTCGAATCCAGGCTCCCCTACCACCCTGAGGGGCGGTTCCACGGCGGTGCGCTGGCACGCCGGCGCCCCGCGCCCCGGCGACCGACCGCCGAGGTCGAGGCCCCTCAGAGCGTGGCGCGGACGAGCTTGATGATTCTGTCGCGCCGATCGGCGTCGAACGACCGCTGCGGCGGCAGCGAGGCCAGCCACGGACCGACCTGGTCCGGCGAGATGTACGCGCAGCTCGGGATCCGGCCGACGGCCGGGTCCGTGCCGACGACCGCCGCGTAGACCTTGACGACGTGATCGGAGTCATCCGAGGCGAACCAGGTCCGGACGCGCTCGGCGTCGCGGGCCGCTCGCTCGAGCGGGTGGTCGATGAGGTGGCCCTTGCCGTCTGCGAGGCGAACCTCCCAGCTCCGCGGACCGCGCGTGATGACCGCGCCCGACGGGGGGAGCACCTCGATGACCGCGGCACCGAAGGGGCCGATGACGAGCTCGGGCACGACCCGGCTGCCGTCGGGGAGGCGCACGCGGGTCGCGACGGCGTGGTCGTCGGCGACCGTCTGCGCGATCGCCACGACCGGGGTCGGCGGGCGGCGTCGCGCGGAATAGCGCTCCACGGCGGAGCCCAGGCGAACGAGGCCGACGAGCCCGAAGCCGGCGGGGGCGGTGAGGGCGAAGGTCCAGGCCAGGGCACCGGCGGCGAGCTGGGTTGGGTTGGCCCGCCCGGACGGCGTGAACTGGCCGAGGAACTCGGTCGAGAAGACGAGGTAGCCCAGTATCGTCGCGCCGACGACGAGGATCCCGCCCACGACGACCGCGCGGGCGATGTCGAACCGGCTCGGGGTTCCGGCGACGGGGCGCTCGGAGGCGATCACCTGCATGGCCAGATGGTGTGCCCGGCTCGCGCGCGTGGGAATGGCCCCTTCGGGTCATTGGGCGCGGACGACGGGACCACTCACTGCCACGGACCGTACCGGACCGAACCATCGACTGCACGGACCGGCGGTCGACCGGGGCGCAGGTCCCGGGGTCGGGAGGGACGCCCGTACCATTGATGCAACCCCGGCGCCCGGCGATGCTCCACCCGATGCGGGCGAAGCGCGCCCGTGCCGAGGTACCCCGTGACCGTCGTTCGAATCACTCGTCCGGCCCGACGGGCCCGTGAGCTGCTGGTCGCCGCGTGGGGCGCGGCGCTGCTCCTGCTCGCCCTCAGCCTGCCGGTCCTCGGTGCGCCGCCCGGTCCCACGAAGCTCCTCGACCAGGTCATCTCGCCCCGGACCGCTGACGCGGCCACGCCCATCACCTTCACCGTCACCTATCGGAACGCCCACGCGCTACCGCCCGACTACGTCCGTGTCGCCGTCGCCGGGCGCACCTACGCGATGACCGGGGCCGGGACCGACTGGAAGGCCGGGGTCGTCTTTACGGTCACGACCACGCTGCCG
>MGOD01000089.1:3331-3594 GCA_001795245.1 Chloroflexi bacterium RBG_16_70_13 | reverse complement strand
CACCGAGCCCCCGGGCTCGACGCCGGGCCCGGGAGGCTCCGGCGGAGGAACCTCCGGCGGCGGGTCGACCGGCGAGATCGAAGGCAATGGCGGCAGCGGCGGGACCGGCACCGGCAGCGGCACGATCGATGCCAACGGCTCGGACGATGTCCGGGGCACGGGTCGCGGGCCCTGGGGCTTTGACCTGGAGGCGTCGACATCCGACTCGGACGAGCGCGGCGGGGCCGGTGCGTTCGAGGGACCCGGCAGGGCCGGCAGGCCCG
>MGOD01000089.1:2391-3268 GCA_001795245.1 Chloroflexi bacterium RBG_16_70_13 | reverse complement strand
CGTCGTCGGCCTCGGCTCGACGAGCGGCGGCGGCGGGGACGGCACGATCGGCGGCAGCGGCAGCAACAGCGTCGGTAGTGAAACCAGCGGCAGCGGCGGCGGAGGGGGTCCGCTGGCCTGGCTCCCGGGGTCGCTCGCCAGCGGGTTCGCCGCCCTCGGGCTGACCGGCTCCGGATCCGACCAGCTGCCGACCCTGCCGGCGGTCGTCGGGTCGACCATCCTCGTGACGACCTGGATGGCCTTCATGCTCTTCAACAAGCGGCGCCGCGACGGAGATCCGCCCGCACCAGACGGCATCCTCCAGGCCGCCGCGGCCACGGGGATCGGGATGGGCATGGTCTTCGCGCCCGCCCCGGTGGCCCCACCGGATCCGGAGGCCCTCATGCCCCGCTGGCGGCGGCCCTCCCTGCTGGAGGCCCGCAAGACGGACCCGGTCCGCTCGCCGGCCCCCGTGCGCCCGCGCCTGACCTTCGCGATCGGGGCCTCGGATGCCAACCCGGGCGCCGAGCGCCGAGCGATCCGCTATGCGGTCATCCCGCTCCTGGATCGCCCCGACGAGATCCTCGCCCAGCGAATCGGGGAGCTCGTCGCCGGGGACGAGGTCCAGGTCGAGCAGCGCTCCGGCGCCTATTGCCACGTCCTGTGCCCCGATGGCCGCCAGGGCTGGGTCCACCGGACGACGCTCGGCGACGTCATCGCGGAGCCCACCAAGGGTCACTCGCGCGCGGCCGATCCGGAGCCCGAGGCCGATAACGCCCTCGCCGCGATGCTCGCGGCGCGCGGCCTCCGCTAGCCGAAAGACACCTCGTCGGGACCGGCCTCGGCCGGTTGTCCCGCCCCGGCCCGTCGCCCGCCCCGGCGCGACACCGTCGCCCTC
>MGOD01000089.1:1177-2384 GCA_001795245.1 Chloroflexi bacterium RBG_16_70_13 | reverse complement strand
GCTCGGGATCCCGCCGCAGGACGAGGAGGTGCTGGTGGGTGATGTTCGGCACGAAGACGTTCGGGTAGCCGTACGGCCGGAGGCGAGTCCCCGCCTGGTACCAGATCACGTCGCCCTTCGGGATCAGGCCCACCGCCGCGCCGCGGGCGGCGAGGTCCGCCCCGGTGAAGAGGTAGCGGCCGCCCTGGTAGGCATCGCGGACGATGAGGACGACGTAGCGGCCGGGGCGGAGGACGCGGCGCAGCTCGGCGAGGACGTCGGTCATGGCGTCGAGGAAGGCTGGGTAGTCGGCAGCGTTGGCGAGGTCGGCCGGGTCGTCGGTGACCATCGCGTAGTCGGTCCGCCGATTGGCGAAGGCCTCGGACAGCGCCCCGCCGGACATCGTCATCGGCAGCTGGACGTTGTAGGGCGGGTCGGTGGCCACGAAGTCCACGGTGCGATCGGCGAGCCGGCGGAGGAGCTCGCGCGCGTCGCCGACTCGAAGCTCGCAGCCCGAGGCGTCGAACGTCCGCGGACCGCCCGGGTCCTGCGGGCCCAGGTCGGCCAACTCGGCGCCGACGCGGGCTTCGGCGGCCGCCGCGGTCGCGACCTCGGCGTAGACCTCGGCCCAGCGGGGGGCCAGCTCGAAGCCCAGGGCGCGGCGGGGGCCGCGGGCGATGGCCGCCCCGAGGAGGGTTCCGCCGACCCCGGCGAACGGATCGAGCACCAGCTCGCCGGGCTTCGTGAAGAATTCGATGAGGCGGGCCATGAGACGCGGTGGCTTGTTGGCCCCGTGGGCACGCCGGAGGGCATGGCCGAGCTCCGAGGGGTAGGCCGTGGTCCAGACGGACTTCGTGAAGTAGAGCCACTCCTCGCCGGTCAGCTCGTTGAGCTGGTTCCGCGGATGGGGAGCTCGACGGGGTTCGGCCACCGATGCAGCCTACGCGACCGCGCCCCGGGAACGTCGGCCGCCGGACACCACGAACCCCGGGGAGGAGGACGACCCCGGGGTCCGCGGCGGGGCTGGGCGGTGCGTGCGGGCGACAGACGTTCCTGCGCAGGCCGGATCAGATCGGATCAGCGGCTCCCGGCGTGTGGCACGATGGCAGTCATGCTGGCGACGCTGCGCAGCGAACGCTTCGTGGGGCGAGAGCGGGAGATCGCCCGGATCGCCGTCGCCCTCGAAGCGGCCGCCGAGGGTCACAGCCAGCGCGTCGTCATCTCGGGC
>MGOD01000089.1:0-1152 GCA_001795245.1 Chloroflexi bacterium RBG_16_70_13 | reverse complement strand
TCGCCTCGTCGACGAGAGCATCCGGCGCGTCGGGCGGCTCACCGAGCCGTTTGCGATCCTGCGCTGGCGGGCGGTTGCCGGTCGTTCCTGGGAACCCTACGCGCCGGTGATCGACGGCCTCGGGCCATTCCTGGGCGAGCTGCCCGATACCGAGCGGCGGCGGCTCCTGGGTCCCGGTGCCGATGCCCTCGCGGCCCTCTTCCCGGGCGTTGGAGACCGCCGCCGCGACGATGGCCATCCCGAGGGGACTCGAGCCCTGCGCGTGGGCCCGGACCGGCGTGCCGCCCGGCTCGCCGAGGCGGTCCTGGGGATGCTCGAGCGGGCCGGCGAGCGGCGCCCGGTATTCCTTGCCCTCGAGGACCTCCATGTCGCCGATGCCGGGACCCGGGCTCTCGCCGTCTTCCTGGCCCGCGTCTCGCGGCCCTCCCGCCTGTGCATCATCGCGACCTACGGCAGCGACCGCCTCGTTCGGGGCGATCCCCTCCTCGTCGACCTGGCGGCGATGGCCGACACCGCCGATCCTCCGGATCGCCTGGAGCTCGGTCCGCTCAGCCGCGACGAGCTGGCCGACCTCGTCGCCGGCATCGAGGGCGAGCGGCCCACGGCGTCCCTGCTGCTCCTGGCGGCCGAGCGCTCGGCCGGCAACCCGCTCCTCGCCGAGGAGGTCCTGGCCGCCCGGCGCGAGCTCTCCGGCGTCTCGCTCGGGTCCTCGCTCGACGAGCTCGTCGCCGGCCGCCTCGCCCTCCGCAGCCCGGAGTGCCGCCGGGCACTCCGCCTCCTTGCCCTCGCCGAAGAGCCGCTCCGACGCGACGACCTGCAGCGGGTCGCCACGGCCTTCGAGGTCGACGCCGACGGCCTGCCACCCCGCTCCACCGGCCGACCGAGGCGCGCCGCCGCGGGCCTCGATGCCGACCTGCGAGCCGGGCTCGAGGAGGGCGTCGAATCGGGCTTCGTGACGGAGCATCCCGGCGGCGAGGTCGAGGTTCGCCACGAGCTTGTGGCCAGGGCCATCGCCACGGATCTCCTGCCGATGCAGCGGCGGCGCTACCACGCGGCCCTCGCCGGAGCGTTCCCGGATCGTCCCGCGACCCGGGCCCGGAACTGGCTCGCCGCCCACGAGACTGACGCTGCACGCGACGCGCTCCTCGAGGC
>MGOD01000088.1:5536-17394 GCA_001795245.1 Chloroflexi bacterium RBG_16_70_13 | reverse complement strand
CCGCGATCAATGGAGCGAGGCGTGATACTCGGCGCTGACTATGCATGGTCGCGAATCCCCCTGGCGAAGCCTGCGGAGCGAGCATACGCACGAACTGAGGGGTGTCAACATGACTCCGGCGCGAATCACCGCGCGAACGACCCAGAAAGCACCCCTCCCGCCGGATCCGCGCGACCAGCATCCAGCCCGACGGCGGGATGGCGTACGTCACGGACGTGCGGATCCGCTCGGCGGTCCGCGCCGCCCCTGCGGCATCACCTCTAAACCCGACTCGCTTCGCTCTGTGCCGCGATGGAGGCGGACCTAACGAGCCGCCTCACCGTCCGACGGCGGTGGGATGGCCAAGCCCAGGAGGAATCGTCCTTCGGAACTGACGTCCGAATGTGGCCGCGCCACCTTCTTTCCGAGGAGTGGAAAGGGGCTTCGCGATCTCCCTGTCGATGAAGCACAGCACGACGGGATGATCGGGCACCAGATCCGCCCAGCGTTGTGGTTGCCCCCGTGGCTCGGGGGCCTCCGAGCCCTAAGTAGCGTCTTTGCCTACAGCTCGTCGGCCGGGTTGAAGCGGCGGGCCGCCGCCAGGGCCCGGTCCTGGGCTGCCCCGGCCGCGTAGCGGCGAAGCATGTCCCGCGACTTCCAGCCCATGAGCTGCATGACGTCGGCCTCGAGGTAGCCGGCCGCGAAGTAGCCGTGGGCGGCCTGGTGGCGGAGCAGGTGGGGGTGGAGGTTCGGGATGCCGGCCTCGCGGCCCCGGCGCTTGATCATCTGGGCGATGCCGGTGGCGGTCAGGCGGCCCTTCGGCCCGAGCCACAGCCAGGGCAGCGCGGCCTGGGGGTGCTTCGCCCGGGCCCGGAGGTAGCGATCGAGCGCCCGGTCGCCCTTGAGGCCGATGTCGCTTAGGCGCTCGCGGCGGTTCTTGCCCTGGCGGATCCGGATGACCCGATCGCCGACGTCGTGGCGCTCGGGGTGCACCGGCTCATAGCGGAGGTCGGCGAGCTCCGCGAGCCTCGCCCCCGTCGCGAGGAAGAGGCGGATGATGGCCGCGTCGCGGCGGTCGCTGAACGTCGCGTCGCGGGCGCCTTCCCGAGCCGCGGCGAGAAGGCGCCGGACGGCGTCGTCGGGCAGGACCGGGGCGAGCCGCTCGGGCTGCCGTGGCTGGCGCATCCGGGTCATCGGCGACTCGGAGATCTCGCCCTCGTCGGCGAGCCAGCGGAAGAACGCCCGGAGGCCGCTGTAGCGGTTGCGGGCCGTGGCCGGGGTGAAGCGGGCGAGGAGATCCTCGAGGAACGCCTCCAGGTGCTCGCGCCGGATGTTGGCCACGTCGGTCGGCATGCCCTTAGCCGCGAGGAACTCGGCCAGGCGGGCGACGGACTGCATGTACGTCAGGATCGTCGCCGGCGAGAGGTTCTCGGCCCGGATGTGGCGAAGGAAACTGGCGGCGTTGACGGCCAGGTCGCCGGGCGACGACACTAGGTGGGCGGTCGACGAGTCACGGGCCATCGCGAGTGTCTTTCTAACCGCGGGTTCCGAAGCCGAGGTTATACGCTCTCGCAGCGTCATGGTCAAGGGCTTGTCGCCTGCGCAGTCGGGTCACATGGTCTCGTTGAACGGGAGAATGGCCCGAACGGAGCGCCCGTAGCTCAGCGGACCAGAGCATGTGGCTTCGGACCACAGGGTCGGGGGTTCGAATCCCTCCGGGCGCGCCATGACCTCCGGGCGCGCCACGGCCTCCGCCGCGTGGGCGTAGGGCTCAGGACAGCGGGCGGATGACCGTGGCCCGGAAGGGCCCCGCGAGCAGCCCGAGCACCGGACCATAGGCACCCGCGGCCGTGGCCTTCGCGAGATGCGTCGTCCGTGCTTCTGGCGAGTCCCAGTCGGCGATGTCGATGAGCAGGTCGGGGTCGTCGAGCGACTGGTAGTACGTGCTCCCGTGGTAGCCGCTCGGTCGATCGCGGGTGGCGAGCTGCTCGATGAGCGATCGCAACTCGTCTCGTCGCCCTGGTTTGGCCTTCAGCTCGACGATGACCTTGACTGCCATGGCACTCCTCCCGCCAGGACCCCGATCCGGCCGCGCTCCGGGGATGCCGGCAGGCGATCGTAGCGAAATGGCGGCACGGCATGTTGTTCCTGCCCGCCCGACGCCCTCCGGGCGCGCCAGTATCCCCCCGTCAGACGAGCTGGGACAGCAGCCGCTGCACCAGGTAGAGCCCGAGCGGCAGCAGGATCGCCGAGGCGAACCCGCGAGCCGTCCCGGCGGACCACGGCCAGGTCGAGAGCTTCGCGACGATCTCGCGCTGCCGCATCACCGAGGCGAGCGCCCGGTCGAGCGGGTCCAGGCCGGCGAGGTCCCGCGCGTCGATGTCGCGATTGATCTCCCGGAGCAGCCCCCTCAGGCGCTCCTCGGCCTCGTCCGCAAGTCGCTCCTTCTCGGCGGCGAGCCGCTGGTGGGTGCCGTACAGCGGGACGATGAAGGCGATCACGGCGATCACCGGTGGGAGCAGTACGTACGGCGCCCATGCCAGCACGTTGCCGCCCGCGGTCTGGACCGTTGGCACCACCGACGGTGCCGCGAGAAGGACGAGCGAGGCCCCGGACGTCGCCATGAGGCGCGGGAAGGCGTGGAGCGGACCGGGCCGGAAGATGTCGACCACGACATGGCGATCGAGGGTCCGCCTGATCAGCCGCATCTGGCGGATGAGCTGGTAGAGGACGACGAAGAGGAGAGAGACCATGAAGGCCTGGGCCATCAGGACCGCGACGAACAAGGGACCCGGGACACGGTCGACGTCCGACGATGCCGGGTCGGAGACGAGCGTCGCGACCGTGAGCAAGGTCGCGAGGAGAGCAGCGGCGAGGGACGGGATCCGGGGCGCTGTCGTCAGCTCGTAGCGGAGCCGTTCCGGGTCACCCACGGATGGCGAGAGCGCCGGTCGAACGGCGTCGAACGCCCTCGATGCCACGCGCTCGAGGTACCCGAGGACCCACAGCAACGACCCGGCGAGCAGGCCCCAGTAGGAGCTCGTCGGATCGAGCGTGCCAACCGGCGCGTCGCCGCGCCACCACCCCGGCAGGTGCGTGACCAGGGCGACGATCAGGCCGAGGGCGACGCTGACGATCCAGGTCGGTCCGGGCAGGCGCTCCACTGCCCTCAGGAGCAGGTGCGGCCATCCGGGCGGGTATGGGGAGCGCGCCGCGTCGACCGTCTGTTCCGCCGCGGTGGCGGTCGCAATCCCCGTCTTGAGCGATCTCACCCCTTCCTCCTCCAGCCCAGCGAGGCCGCGAGTCTAGTACTCACATCTCCTGACGTCGTGTGCCGCGCGACCGCGATCGCCGCGATGATCGTCGCGAGCAGGCATCGAGACGCCAGGCTGACACAGCCCAAACGTGTAGTTCGTGCGCGCTCGACGCCCTCCGGGCGCGCGTTCCAACTGGACTCGGTCCGGCACGGCGGCCGCGAGCGGAACACGGGTGGCCGGACTCCAGGGCAGTACGATCCCGCCCGTGGACGAGATCGACCTCCGCTCCGACACGGTGACGCGGCCATCCCCCGGGATGCGCGCGGCGATGGCCGCGGCCGAGGTCGGCGACGATCAGTTCGGCGAGGACCCGACGGTCAACCGGCTCCAGGAGCGGGTCGCCGAACTGCTGGGCAAGGAAGCGGCGCTCTGGGTCCCGACGGGGACGATGGCGAACCAGGTGGCGCTCCGCGTCTTCACCCGTCCGGGCGACGACGTCATCGTCTGCCGGGAGAGCCACGCGATGTGGCACGAGACGGGAGCGGCGGCGGCGAACGCCGGGGTCCAGTTCACGGAGGTGGGTTCCGGGGGCGTGTTCACCGCGGCCGACTTCCTCGCCGCTCGCAAACCACGCGGCCACCTGCTCTATCCGCCGACGACGCTCGTCGAGGTCGAGGACACCCACAATCGAGCCGGTGGCGTCGTCTTCCCGCCGGCCGACGCTGCCGCCATCTGCAGTGCCGCCCGCGAGCAGGGCACCGCGTCGTACCTCGACGGCGCCCGGCTGTTCAACGCCGCAATTGCCGGCGCCAGGCGCCCGGCCGACCTCGCCGCCCCCTTCGACCTCGTATCGATCGCCCTGTCCAAGGGGCTCGGCGCTCCGGGCGGCTCGGTCCTGGCCGGCTCTCTCGACCACATCGAGGCCGCGATTCGCTACCGGCGGATGAGCGGCGGGGCGATGCGCCAGGTGGGGATCTTCGCGGCCGCCGGGCTCTACGCCCTCGATCACAACATCGGCCGGCTCGTGGAGGATCATGCCAACGCCAGGGTCATCGCCGATCGGGTGGCTGAAAGCGCACGGGCGATCCTCGATCCGGTGACCGTCCGGACCAACATCCTCGTCTTTCGCCTCACCGATGACGGGCCTGACGCCGCGACCGTCGTGGCCCGGGCGAGGGAGCGGGGCGTCCTAGTCTTTGCGTTCGGCCCTCGAACCGTCCGGGCGGTGACCCACCTTGACGTCTCGAAGGAGGCCTGCGTTCGGGCCGCGTCGCTGCTGCTCGAGGCGATCGAAGCCTCGGCGTGATCCGACCGGGCCGCGCTCATCCGCCTCCGTGGCGTCGTTCGTTGCTGGCCCCCGGCGCCCGCCTGGCGCGCCACGGATCCAGGGGCGGCGAGCAGGAGGCTGGCGAGTCCTGCCAGGCTTGACCGTGACTTCGTGACGGATGGCTTTAGGCAGCCTTGATCGTCTCATCCAGACTCGACGCTGACGTGGGGGCGACGACGCGCGGCACCGTCCCTGGCCACCAGGACCGCGCCGAGCCACCGACGCGACCGCCTGCTGAGGGCTACACGTGGATCCGCTGGACAAGCAAACGGCATTCCGAGCGTCGATTGGCGTTGATCGCTCGCGGGTTTCAGCCTTCGTGGTGATCGCCGCGTTCGTGCTCGTTGCAGGCCTCGGGATCCTGGGCAACCTGGCCGGCGAGCGGAATGACGAGGCGTCGCCGCGGCCCCCGATCGCCAGCGGTCCGGTCTCGGCCGCTACGCCCCGCCTCACCCCTGGCCCGACATCGGCGCCGACGCCCGAGGCCACCCTGGAGCCCATGGCCGCGCCCGTGACCACCTCCGAGCTTTCCCCGACCGGCGTGTTCGTGGCCGGCATCGGTGACCCGGCCTTCGGCGGCCTCGTGGCCGACGTGAACGGCACGATCTGGGCGAACCGCGCGGGCGGAGTCGCCAACGTGGACCCGCAAACCGGTTTCACCCGCGAGTGGACGCTCGCCGACGATCCGGCGTTCGCGACGGCCGTCCTCGCGCCAGCGCGGCAGGGTGGGGTCTGGCTGGCGAGTCCGGGTGTGATCCGCTTGTTCGATGGGGAACGGTTCCGCGCGGTCATCGAATCGCCGGGGTCGGTTTGGACCGTCGTCGAGGGCTCCGACGGCGTTCTCTGGGCAACGACGAGAACGTACGGGCTGATCCGCTGGGCCGACGGCGTCTGGACCAGCGATCCCCCGGGCCGCCCGACCCGGGGCGCGGTCAACATCGCGGTCGACGCCGAGGGTCAGGTGTGGACGGCCAACATGGACCAGCGCGCGGACGGCGAGTGGACCCCGCGGGGCATCTCCGTCTGGGACGGCTCGGCCTGGACGACCTTCACCGCTGAGAACCTGCCGGAACTGGTGGATATCGGACCCTGGGTCCCATCCCTGGTCGCGGCTGGCGACGGCAGCGTCTGGGTTGTCATGGAGAGGCAGCTGGCGCGGTTCCAGGCGGGTAGCTGGACGAGGTACGACGTGGCGGATCTCGCGAGTGGCGTGTCGCTGAGCACCGTCGACGACGGTGGCCGGCTCTGGTTCGTCCGGTCGGACTGCGAGGCTTGCGGCGTTCGGATCCAGGTGTTGGACGGGCCCACGCCGACCACCTACACCGACCAGGACGGGCTGCCCGGCGCCGATGACGTCGACTGGCCAGGGGCGACGATCCTGAGCGGACCGGGCTACGTGGTCGCGGCGACGGAGGCCGGGCTGTACCGGTTGGCCGACGGGTCATGGCAGCGGCTGGACATGTCGACGCAGTCTGGGCGGCCCGCACGCGCGTCGAGCCCAACCCGCTTTGTGGCGGCGATTGCGGCGATGTCGCGCAACGAGATCTGGGCGGCCAATTGGCCGACCGGCAGTCCCCGGGAGGATGGGCTCTTCCACTTCGACGGCGACAGCTGGCAGCGGCAGCAACTGCCGGTCGAGTCGACCGTCGGACAGGTCGTGGTCGGCCCGGACGGGGCGCTCTGGGTGGCCACCGCCTCCGGCCCGCTGGTCCGCCGTAATGGCGACTGGATCAACCTTGGCGACACGGTCGCGGGGGTGGTGCCCGAACCAGGCGATGACGGCACCCCCTGTGGAGGCGCCGTCTTCATCGGTGGCGACGGCGTCGTGTACTACGCCGGACCGCGCTCGGGGAACCGGCTGGTGATGCTCCTGCCGGTCGGCAGCTCATGGGAAGCGAGCCTTCATCCTGCGCCGCCGCTGGGCGACCCGTGCCTGGCGACGCTGGCGGTGACCGCTGACGGCGCGATCTGGCTCCTCCAGCGTGATTGGGGCACCACCCTGAGGCGCTCGGCCGGCGGGCCGTGGGACGTCGTACCCCTGTCGCCCGGGGACCAGCCAGGCGTGGACGCCAATGCGGCGGCGATCACGGTCGACCGCTACGGGTCCCTGTGGGCGGTGGTCAACACGCTCAACACCAATGGTTCGATACGCGCCGACGTGATGGAGCTCGCGGGCGCGCAGTGGGTGCATCGTGGCGGCGGTGAGGGTGTGGAATACGTCCATGCGCTCGCGCTGCTCCCCGACGGGTCACTGATCGCTGTCGGAGACGGGATCGCCCAGTTCGATGGGCAGCGGTGGCGCCACTGGTGGCGTGGCCTCTGGTTGACCGCCGTGTCCGTTGCGCCCGACGGAGCAATCTGGGTCGCCGGCGCGAACGTGTACCGTCTCCCGCCGTCGCTGCCGTAGCGGGTCAGTCGGCCCGGAGCTGCTCGACGACGGGGGCCAGCGCCTCGAACGCGGCCATCGTCCCCGGACCGACCATCATCTCGAGCCGGGTGAACCCGGCCTCTCGGAATGTGCGGACGGCGTCGGCAATCGCCTCGGCCGAGCCAGAGATCACGTCGGGCCGCACGCCGGCCGGCTCGAGGGGATGGACCGAGACCCCGACCGATCGCGCGATGGTCGCCGGGTCCCGGCCGACCTCGGCGCAGATGGCGTCGAGTGCCACGAGGCGCGGTGCCACCTCGTCGACGTGAGCCCGCTCCTCCACGTAGCAGCTGTAGATGTCGGCGTGGCGAGCCGCCGCGCGCTGGCCCCGCGGGCCGTTGCCGCCGATGAGGATCGGGATCGCATTGGGGCGCGGGCCGACAGGCGCCTGCGGCAGGTCGTGGGCGGCATGCCACGTCCCCTCGAAGTCGGCGTGACCACCGCGCAGGAGCGGGATGATGACCTGGAGCGATTCCTCGAAGCGGGCGAAGACGTTGTCCTCTGGCAGTCCGAATGCGTGGGCCTGGCCCGGCCAGACGTGACCGGCGCCGAGGCCGAAGATGAACCGCCCGCCGCTGATCTCGTCGAGCGTCTCGGCCGCCTTGGCGATGATCCCGGCGTTGCGATGGAGGGCGGACAGCACCCACGTCCCGACCCTCGTCCTGGAGGTCACCGCCGCCACGGCACCGGCCATTGCGACGCCCTCCCAGACACCACGGGGCGGGCCGTCCTCGGTCTGCCACAGGAGCTCATCCGGTGTCCAGATCGTGTCGAAGCCGATCTCTTCGGCGCGGATCGCCATGGCCCGGATGTCGGCCCAGCGGGCCGTCTCCCGGTCGGGCCCGAACTGCGCCAGGGGAAGCACGATTCCGATCTCGAAGGCGCCCAATGGATCTCCTCCCGAGCCCGAGCGGCGGACGTGACCCGGCGATGGTGCCACGTACGCCACCGACCTTCAGCCCAGGACCATCCTGATCCGGTGCGTCCCTTCCTCGGGCGACAGCGGGATCGCCGCCGTCCCGGGCTCGAGCACGACGCCATCGAGCTCGGTGGAGGCGACGCCGCGGCTCACTCCCTGCGGGTTCTCGACGATGATCTCGTAGCGGGCGGCGTGGTAGCGGAAGTCGAGCTCGTAGCCGGGCCATGCCCGCGGGATGCAGGGGTCGACGACGAGCGTCTTCCCGCGGAGGCGGAATCCCAGGATCGCCTCAACCGCCGCCTGGTACATCCAGCCGGCGGACCCCGTGTACCACGTCCAGCCACCCCGGCCGACGTGCGGCGGTTCAGCATAGACGTCGGCCGGCATGACATACGGCTCCACCTTGTAGCGGTGGACGCCGGCCCGCGTGCTTGCGTGGTTGATCGGGTTGAGGATGGAGAACAGCTCACCCGCCTTGTCACCCTCGCCGAGCGCGGCGAAGGCCAGGGTCGACCAGATCGCGCCGTGGGTGTACTGGCCGCCGTTCTCCCGGATGCCTGGCAGGTAGCCCTTGATGTAGCCCGGGTCGACGGTGGAGCGGTCGAACGGAGGCGTGAACAGCAGGACGAGGCCGTCCCCGCGACGGACGAGGTACTCCTCGACGGCGGCCATCGCGCGGGCCGCGCGAACCGGATCGGTGGCACCCGAGAGCACGCTCCACGACTGGGCGATCGAGTCGATCCGGCATTCGGCGTTCGACGCCGACCCGAGGGGCGTCCCGTCGTCGAAGAAGGCCCGCCGGTACCAGTCGCCGTCCCAGCCGTCCCGCTCCAGGGCCCGCCGGAGCGACTTCATGTGGGCCCGCCAGCGCTCCGCCCGCCGCCGATCGCCGCGCTGCTCCGCGATCGGGACGAAGGCGGCCATCACGGCGTGGAGGAACCAGCCGAGCCAGACGCTCTCACCGCGACCCTCGTGTCCGACCCTGTTCATGCCGTCGTTCCAGTCGCCCGAGCCCATGAGCGGGAGCCCGTGCCTGCCGACCGCGAGGCTGACATCGATGGCCCGGGCGCAGTGCTCGAACAGCGAGGCCGATTCGGCTGAGCGTTCGGGCTGGAAGTACAGGTCCGTCTGCTCGGGCTGGAGCGCCGGCCCGTCGATGAAGGGGACGGCCTCGTCGAGCACTGCCGCGTCCCCTGTCACGGTGACGTACCGGTCTACCGCGTATGGCAGCCAGAGTCGATCGTCGGAGATCCACGTTCGCACCCCGCGGCCGGACGGCGGGTGCCACCAGTGCTGGACATCGCCCTCGACGAACTGCCTGGCCGCGGCTCGCAGGAGATGCTCGCGCGGCAGCTTGCGTTGGGCCGTGATGAGTGCGGCGACGTCCTGGAGCTGGTCTCGGAAGCCGTAGGCGCCGCCGGCCTGGTAGAAGCCCCCCCTGGCCCAGAGCCGGCAGGCAAGCGCCTGGTAGAGCAGCCAGCTATTGACCATGATGTCCATCGATCGATCCGGTGTGCGCACCTGAACCGTGCCGAGCAGGTCGTCCCACCAGGTCCGCACGCCGCGCAGCGTCGCCGCGTGGTCGGCGGCGCGCCACTTCCCGATGAGGCCGGCAGCGGCCTCGGCATCGTCCGCCTCGCCGAGCAGCAGCCTGACCTCCGTGCGGGCTCCGGGCGGGAGCTCGACGGTCACCTGCACGGCGGCGCATGGGTCCATGCCGGCCCCGACCGCGCCCTGCAGGCGGTGCCCCCGGTCGAGGCCCGCCGGCTGGTTCGGGGCCCCGTTGCGACCCAGGAACTCGGTGCGATCGGCGGTCCAGCCAGTCTGGTGGCCGCCCAGGTCGAGGAAGGCGACTCGCCCGCCGAATTCCGTGTTCCACGGGTTTCGGGCAAGGAGCGCCCCGGTCGCCGGCTGGCGGTCGGTGACGATGTGGGGCGCCGCGTCTCCCCGCGACGTGCCGAGGACCCACTCCGCGTAGGCCGTCACGGACAGGCGTCTCGTCCGGCCCGACCGGTTCGCGATCGCCAGGATGGAGATCTTGACCGGGTCGTCGAGCGGCACGAGCTGGAGGAGTTCCAGGCCGATGCCATCGTGCTCGTGCTCGAAGCGGCTATAGCCGGGGCCGTGGCGTGCGATATACGTGGAGTCGTCGATCCGAATCGGGAGGGCCGTAGGCCCCCACAGCTCCCCGCTGTCGTCGTCCCGGATGTAGATGGCCTCCCCCGAGCCATCACCGACTGGGTCGTTCGACCACGGCGTGAGCTGATTCTCGCGGCTGTTCTCCGACCACGTGTAGCCGGAGCCGGATTCTGAGGCCTGGAAGCCGAAGGACGGATTGGCGATCACGTTCAGCCACGGGGCCGGGGTCGACTGCCCCGGACCGAGGACGACGACGTACTCCCGTCCACCCTCGGCGAAGCCACCGATTCCGTTGAAGAACTCGAGGTCCGGACGGAAGGCGACGGCCGGCGCGTGGTCGCTCGGGGACCCGGATGGCGACACGGAGGGCGGCGGGGCGATCCGTTCCGGCCTCTCCAGGCGAATCACCTGGTCTGCCAGGCTGCCCCGCCGGCTCAGGAGGACGGCCCGGGCGGCGGTCTGGAGCAGCGTCCGGTCCTCCGGCGAGAGGTGGTCGCCGCGCAGGATGTGGACGCCGCCGTGCGCGTCGTGACGCTCATGGGCGAGGTGAGACTGGCTCGTCCGGACGAGGGTCTCGAGGGTCTCCTGGAGGTCCTGGGCGTACGACACCCCGTGCTCGTTGATGATCACCAGATCGACGTCGAGCAGCTTCAGCCGCCAGTACTCGTGGGCCCGGAGCAGCTGGCGGACGATGTCGATGTCCTCGGCCTCGTCGATCCGGACCAGGACGATGGGGAGGTCGCCGGAAATGCCGTATGCCCACAGCCCCGGGGCACCGCGGTCGCTCCGGGCCAGCAGCGTCGGCGACGGCCGAAGGGTCGGGTCTGAGTAAAGGATCCGGTTGGCGAGGCGCTGGAAGAGGTGCGCCTCGTCGGCGTCGACGCCCAGGTGATGGAGCTGGACCTGGGCCTGTGTCCAGGCCAGGGTCGCCGCTCGCTCGAAGGTCGCCGATTCCCGGTACTTGTCGGCCAGGTCCAGGACGTCATCCCGTGACCCCGCGACAACGGTTGAGAAGATCGCGTGGGCGGTGGCGCCCGGGGCCAGCGAGACCCGGCAGCGGAGGCTGAAGATCGGATCCAGCACCGCCCCGACCGTGTTTGACAACGGACGTCCGTCGATGACCGAGACGGGCGAGCGGATCGACCGGCCACGACCGAGGAAGCGGGCCCGGTCGGTCTCGTACTGGATGACGCCGCCGGTCTGCTCCTCGACCGCTGCGACATGGGCCGCCCAGATCTGCCGCTCGTCCGCCGAGCGCGGCCGGCGGGTCGCCAGGAGGGCGCCAATCTCCGGCGCGAACTCGGTCTCCACGAACAGGTTCTGGAAGGCGGGATGGGCGACATCGGCCGCCTGTGGGGCGAGGACGATCTCGGCGTATGAGGTCAGCTCGATCTCGCGGGCGTGCGAGCCGAGGTTCGTCAGTGACACGCGGCGGATCTCGGCGTCGTGCTCGGCCGACACCACCACGGTCATCCCGGTCGCGATTGAGCCGTCCCGCCGGGCGAACTCAGCATGCTCCTCCGAGTAGCGGACCTCGTAGCTGTCCGCCTCCACGCCGCTCGGCTGATGCGCGGCCGACCAGACGACGCCCGTCCGTGTGTCGCGCAGGAACAGGTAGCTGCCCCACGTATCCCGGGTCACGTCCTCCCGCCAGCGGGTGACGGCGACGTCCCCCCAGCGGCTGTAACCGGACCCGGCCGCGGTGACCATGACCGCGTAGCGGCCGTTCGAGAGCAGGTGCGTCCGCGGCGTCACGTCGTGGGGCGACGTGAACCGCCGGAGGACGGGCGGCACGAGATCACGCACATC
>MGOD01000088.1:5347-5516 GCA_001795245.1 Chloroflexi bacterium RBG_16_70_13 | reverse complement strand
CGGCCCGGGGCCGGGCCACGAGGACGTCGCGCGGCATGCGCTCCTGGAGGAGGAGCTCGGTCGCCTGGATTATCGGGTCGGCATGGAAGCGCGCGACCATGGCATCGTCGTTGAGGACGTTGCCGATCGCCACCAGGGCCATGCCCTGGTGGTGGGCCATGTAGCTGTT
>MGOD01000088.1:1087-5336 GCA_001795245.1 Chloroflexi bacterium RBG_16_70_13 | reverse complement strand
CGACAGTCGCGCCCTGGGGAAGCCGCCGGGTGGTGTAATCGAGCGCCTCCCGGAAGCCGAACGGTCCGCTCGCGCCCGCGGCCTGCAGCCGGGCGAAGTTCCTGACCGCGGCCTCCGGGTCGATCATCGCCCCGAGGGCGGTGGCGTACGGGGCCACCACCACGTCCTCGCTCAGGCCGCGCTTGAGGCCGAGCCCGGGCACGCCGAAGCTCGAGTACTGGTAGGTGCGTGCGAGGTCTCGCGCGCTGAACGCCGATTCGGAGATCCCCCACGGGACGCCGCGCTCTGCTGCGTAGCTCATCTGGCGCGCCACGACCAGGCTGTAGGTCTGGTCCAGCAGGCTGCGCGGCGGGGCGTGCATCACGAGCGCCGGCATGAGGGACTCGAACATCGACCCCGACCACGAGATCAGCGCCGAGCTCCGGCCGACCGGCGTCAGCGCCCGGCCGAGCCGGAACCAGTGATCCGGGGCGACGTCGCCCTTGGCGATCGCGAGGAAGCTGCCGAGGCGGGCCTCCGACGCGAGCAGGTCGTAGTAGCTGGGGTCGAGCGTCCCATCCATGACCCGGAAGCCGATCGAGAAGAGCTTGCGGGTGGGGTCGAAGAGGAAGCTGAAGTCCGTCGCCCGGAAGAGTTCCTGGGCGTGGTCCGCGATCGCCTGCAGGCGCCGCGCGAGCCGAACCGCGGCCGGCGTCTGGTCATCCGCACGACGGACCTCGAGGTCCCGGGCGTGGCTGTCGATCGTCTCGCCGACGGCTTCGGCCCAGGTCACGAGCTCGCCGTCGACCTCCTCACCCCGTTCCGCGGTCAGCGCCGCAGCGACGTCGGCGAGCGTCCGCGCATGCCCGGCCAGCTGGCCCAGTCGCGCCGCCCACTCGATCGGCGTCGCCGGGACGTCACCGGGGACGGCCAGCGGCTCGAGGGCCTCGGCCAGCTGGCGCCTGGAGAGCGTCTGGGTCCGTCGCTCGTCGGTGATCGCCGCGGCCGCGGCTCGGGTGAGCTGGATCGCATCGTCGATGCCCGCCAGCGCGGTCGCCGTTGCCAGCGGCCGGTCGACCATGTCGCGACAGGCGTTGGACAGCACGAGCAGCGCGGCACACAGGTTGCCGCTGTCGACCGACGACACGTAGGCAGGCTCGAGCGGTCGCCCCTCGCGCGTGTCGTACCAGTTGTACAAGTGCCCATGGAAGCCCGCCAGACCGGCGATGGTGGCGAGCGTCGCCTCGAGGCGTTCGACCATCTCGATCGTGCCGATCCAGCCGAAGTCGCGCGCGGTGACGATCGCGAGGAGGTACATCCCGATGTTGGTCGGCGATGTCCGGTGGGCGACGACCGGCTCGGGCTGCTCCTGGAAGTTGTCGGGCGGCAGGAAGCGGTCCTCCGGGCCGACGAACCGCTCGAAGAACCGCCAGGTCCGGCGGGCGATGAGCCGGAGCACGGCGGCGTCGGCTGCCGACAGCTGTCGCGCGGCGGATTCGGCGGGTGGCAGGCTGACCCACCGGGCGATGAGTGGCGAGAGCAGCCAGAGGACGACGAACGGCAACGCGAGCGGCGCCGCGACCGGCTTCGTGGCGACGACGAGGACCCCGATCGCCGCAGCGATGGCTACGCCGCCGGCCATCTGGCGGTAGAAGCCGGCCAGGTCCATCGTCATGCTGGCCTTCGTCTGCGAGGCCGTGGTCCACTCGAGCAGGCCTCGTCGCGTGATCAACAGGCGGGTCAGCGTTCGCAGCACGGCATCGGCCATGAGGGCGGCCTGATGAGCGAGGAAGGTCAGCCCGAAGGCCACGTGGGCAGTGGCAAAGGCGATGTCGGAGGCGACGGACCGGAGATGGCTGCGCTTCGAGATGCCCCGCCGACGGGGCAGCAGGCCGGCGGCGACCGGCAGCGCCGCCGGCACGATCAGGGCCGCGAGGACGAACCCGGTCCAAGCGCCGGCCGGCACGGCCGGCAGGGTCCAGGCCGCCAGGAGGGTGGCCAGCGTCAGCGGTGGGGACAGGGTCCGGCGGAGGTTGTCGACCATCTTCCAGCGGGCGATGCCCGGGAGCGGGTTCCGGCCAGTTCGGCCGTGCGTGTCGCGTGCTCGCCCGAGGATCCACGGCAGGAGCTGCCAGTCACCCCGCGCCCAGCGGTGCTGCCGGGCCGCCGACTCCAGGTAGTGCGAGGGGTACTCGTCGAACAGCTCGATGTCGGTCACCAGCCCAGCTCGGGCGAAGGTCCCCTCGAAGAGGTCGTGACTGAGGAGCGTGCTGTCGGGCACCCGGTCGGCGAGCGCCTGCTCGAAAGCATCGAGGTCGTAGATCCCCTTGCCCGTGTAGCTCCCCTCGCCGAACAGGTCCTGGTAGACGTCCGAGACGGCCGAGGCGTACGGGTCGATCCCCGCCGACCCGGAGTGGGTCCGCTGGAAGATCGAAGCCTCCCGCTCGGCGGGGAGCGTCGGCGTGATCCGCGGCTGAAGGATCCCGTAGCCCTGCGCGACGCGCCCCGTCCCGGGGTCGAAGCTCGGCCGGTTGAGCGGGTGGGCGAGGGTCCCCACGAGGCGGGCCACGGCGCCCCGGGGCAGGCGCGTGTCGGCGTCGAGGGTGAGGACGTAGCGGACATCCGTCGGCGCGGTGGACGCCGGCCGTTCCGTCGTCAGGATGCTCGTCGACGTCGAGCCGCGCAGCAGGGCGTTCAGCTCATGGAGCTTGCCCCGCTTGCGCTCCCAGCCCATCCAGCGGCTCTCGGCGTCGTTCCAGCGGCGCGTCCGATGGAAGAGCAGGAAGCGGGCGCCGCCGCCGGGGGCGTCGCCGTGGCTGGCGTTGAGCCGGTCGATCGCCGAGGCCGCGGTCGAGAGCAGCTCGTCGTCTCCGGGGACGGTCTCAGCGGTCGCGTCGAGCCAGTCGGACAGGAGCGCGAACCGAAGGTCGCCCTCGGGGTTGGCCAGGTAGTGGATCTCGAGGCGGTTCACCTGCTCCTCGACGTCGGCCTCGGTGGTCAGGAGCGTCGGCACCACGACGAGCGTCCGGAACTCCGGGGGCACGCCGTCGGCGAGCTCGAAGCGGGGCATCGGCCGCGGCCCGAGGACGTTCGTCACGGCCCGGTTGACCACTGCGATTGCCAGGTCGGACGCCGGGACGAGCCCCAGGGCCGCAGTGAGGAGGATGCCGGGCAGGCCCGCGTGGGCGCCGCCGGAGAGGTAGAAGGGCACCGCGAGAACCACCGCGGTCGCCAACGCGAGCGTGCCAAGGTACCCGGGCGTGGCTGCCGCCGCATAGGCCCGCCGCAGCCGACCGGCCAGCGGGACGCGGACCCCGAGGGTGCGCTCGAACTCCATCCGGCCGCTGGCGATGAGGTAGTGGCCGGGTTCGCCCGCCGGGCCCTGATCGGCGATGCGGCCCTCGTCGGCCTTGGCCGAAGCGCTGAGCGCGACCTCGACCTCCGTGTGCCCCGAGCCGCGGGCGAGCTCCTCGATCGCGTGGCGGTATCGGTCCCGCGTCGCGAAATCCATCTGCCCGAAGGCACTCCGCGACCGAAGGACCTCGTCGACAAGGCTCACGCTCTCGACGAAGGTGGCCCAGTCGAACCAGGAGATCAGGCGCATGCTCGTGATCACGTTCCGGACGGTCACGTTCATGGCCGCCTGCCGCTGGTGCTCGACACGGACTGTTTCCTCGGCCGTCGTGCCCTGGGCGACGAGGTTTTCCTCCAACCAGCCGAGGGCGGGAGTCACGGCCGGGTCCTGGTCCCGGAGGCGCTGGAAGAGTTGGACCCGGGCGGCCGTGGGCAGCGTCGCGTCCTTGAGCCGGCGGAGCGATGCCCCGGCGGCCTCAGGCGTCACCCGGCCGATGCCCAGGAGACTGTCGGCGAGCTCGTCCGCCCGCTGCCGAGCCTCCCGGCTGCGCACGATCTCCTCGGCCAGGCGGCGGAGGTTCTCGACGAGGATGATGCGGAGGCTGATCGCGATCGCCCAGAGCTCTCCCATCGTCAGCGGCTCAACCTGCTGGTAGGCGGCCACCAGTCGTCGAAGGCTCTCGGGATCGAAGCGACTGTCCGTGTGCGCGACGTAGGCCCAGGCCAGCCCGAGGACACGGGGGTAGCCCTCAAGGTGGCCCTCGGCGAGCTTCGGGAGCTCGCGGTAGTAGTCGGCCGGCAGGTCGTCGCGGATCTCGCGGAGCTGCTCGTCGACGATGTGGAAGTTGTCGACGAGCCATTCCGCGGCCGGCGTGATCGAGCGCTCCTCCTTGATCGCTCCCGCGAGCACGCGGTA
>MGOD01000088.1:0-1039 GCA_001795245.1 Chloroflexi bacterium RBG_16_70_13 | reverse complement strand
GCGGCCGCGCCGGGGCTCGCTCGTGACCGTCTGGGCCACGGCGAGCGACTGGGCGTGCTGCTCGAGGCGCTCGACGCTGAAGAGCTCCGAGACGATCGGATCCCCGAGGTCGCCGAGCGGGGCGGCCGGCCTGCGGACCGCCCGTGGTGCCCTGATCGGCCGGTCGCCGAGCGGTTGGATCGATCTCACCTGGCCCGATCATAGGCGCGGGAGCCCGACCCCGCGAGAAGGCGACGAGCGCGACAGCGAATGGCAGGCCGGCCAGCGGCACCATCGCCAGGGCGAACGGCAGCGGGTAGGAGTACCCGGTGCCGACCATGAAGACGTCGCCGTCCCAGGTCGCGAGCAGGCGCAGGGCATCGAGGTCGTACGGCGAGGCGCCGTCAGCGAGCAGCCGGCCCGCGTGCCAGTAGCTACCACGATCGCCGGATCGAGGACCGCCGTCGGAGATGACCACCGTTGGCGAGATTCAGACGGCCGTTGCCGCGATTCCGACGACCGTCGTCGTCATGACGACGACCGTCGTCGTGATTCGACCTCCCCGTTGACGCAGGTGGTGGCGGACGTGCCGTACCAATCCGCGACCGTCGGACCTAGCCTCGGGTCAGATGCGTGACGTCGCCACGACGGACGCCGCGTCCGACGAAAGGACACACGGATGAACTGGATCGAAGCGCTCTGGGGCGTCCTGTTCTGGGCGGCGCTCGTCCTGGTCGTCGTCTTCCTGGGCCCGATGCAGACACATCGTGCCCCGGGTCGGCTGACCCAGGTGGCGACGTGGCTGCTGATGACCCTCCTCACGCTCGCCTACGGGGGCCTGCTCGTGTTCGTCGTCGTCCACCTGCTCCTCTTCACCTGGGGCACGGGTGCCGCGGCGTTCGGTCTGCTCTGCAGCGCGATCCTGCTGGTTGCGACCCCGGTCGCCTGGTGGTTCGGGGTCCGGGCCGTCGTCCACCGGATCGACCCCCATGGCCGCGCCCGCAGCTGAGCGCGAGGACGCGGTGACGCAGAACGGCTCGAACGCGACGGGCGAGCCCCT
>MGOD01000087.1:20543-20889 GCA_001795245.1 Chloroflexi bacterium RBG_16_70_13 | reverse complement strand
CAAGGTGCTCGCGCACGAGCTGTCAGACCCGGACCTCGAGGTCGCCTATGGGCTGGCAGACGGCCGGGTCGTCGCCCGCGACGGCCGCGAGGTCGAGGTCGGCCCGGATCCGGGACGCGCCGTGACGCCGCTCGTCCGCGGACAGGATCTCGTCGGTCTCCTCCGGCATCGTCGCGACCTGCTAGACGATCCTGAGCGGATCGATGATGTCGTTGCAGCTCTCCGGCTGACGCTCGAGGGCGAGCGGCTGCAGGCCGAATTGCACGCTCAGCTCGAGGACCTTCGCGCATCTCGCGTTCGCATCGTCGAGGCGTCCGATGCCGAACGCAGGCGACTCGAGCGGGAC
>MGOD01000087.1:15590-20521 GCA_001795245.1 Chloroflexi bacterium RBG_16_70_13 | reverse complement strand
GGGCTCGCGATGGCCCTGCGGCTGCTCGATCGGGAGTTGGAGGCGCACGGGATGGGATCGTCACAACGGCTGGTGGCGGAGGCCAGCGACGAGCTCCGGGCGGGGATCGCAGAGCTTCGCGATCTCGCTCACGGCATCTACCCAGCCGCGCTGAGTGGCGAGGGCCTGGCCGCTGCACTCGAAGCGCTCAAGGAGGCGTCTACGGTGGCGATCGAGTTGGGATCGCTGCCGACTGGGCGCTTCGATCCTCGAGTCGAGGCGACGGCCTACTTCATCGTCGCCGAGACGCTGCGCAGGACCGCCGCGGACAAGCTGCGCGTGGCAGCCGGGCAGGACGGCGATCGGCTCGTCGTCGAGATCGAGCAGGACGCCGCCGCGCCCGACGACCTCGTGGCGCTCGCCGATCGGGTCGGGGCGCTCGACGGTACGATCGACGTGCACGCGACGCCGACGTCGCTCTCCATCAGGGCGGAGATCCCATGCGCCTCGTGATCGCCGACGACGAGGTCCTCTTGCGCCAGGGAATCGCGCGACTCCTGGCCGATGCCGGATTCGAGGTCGTCGCGACGGCGGGAACGCGCGACGAGCTCATCAATGCGGTCGATCGCCATCGACCGGACGTCGCCATCGTGGACATCCGGATGCCCCCGACCCACACCGACGAGGGCCTGACGGCCAGCCAGGAGCTGCGCCACAGCCAGCCCGAGCTGGGCGTCCTCATCCTGTCCCACTACCTCGAGTCGCGCTTCGCGATGCGGCTGCTCCAGGACCAGCCGGAGCGGGCCGGCTATCTCCTCAAGGAGCGTGTCTCCGACCTCGCCGTGCTGACCGACGCGCTCCGCCGCATCGACGAAGGGGAGTGCGTCATCGACCCGACCATCGTGGCCAGGCTCATCGGCCGCCGACGCGACCCGAATCCGCTCGTCGACCTCTCGGAGCGCGAGGTGGAAGTGCTCGGCCTGATGGCGGAGGGGCGCTCGAACCACGCCATCGGCGAGCTCCTCTTCGTGAGCCCGAAGACGGTCGAGTCGCACGTTCGCCAGATCTTCATGAAGCTCGGCCTGGAGGAGACGCCGGACGACCACCGGCGCGTGCTGGCCGTCCTGGCTTACCTGCGAGCCTGATGGATGCTGGCCCTGGCGCACGTTGAGGGCAGACACTGGTGGCGACAAACCTGTGACTGCCTAGCCTCGAGCGATCGGATCGATCGAGGAGGTGGATGATGACGACGAGGCTCAGGAGCCGCAGCGGGCTCCGAACAGGAGTGATCACGCTCAGCCTGGCGGGCGCGCTGGCGGGCTGTCAGACGCCGACCGCCGCTCCTCCGGCCGACCGTGCTGGAGGCGCACCGGCGCCGACGGAACTGACCCTCATCACCGGCGAAAACGACCCGTCCGAGGTCCAGCCGTTCGTGGATGCCGTCGAGCGGCTGACCGACGGCTCCCTGACGGTCAAGGTCAAGACCGATTGGCGACCAGGGGGGGCAGCATACGAGAGCGGCATCATCCAGGACGTCATCGACGGCAAGGCGGATCTCGGCGTAACTGGCGTTCGGGCGTTCGATGTCGAGGCTTTCGGCGTGACCGCCTTCCAGGGCTTCCTGGCACCCTTCCTGATCACGAGCTACGACCTCCAGGAGCGCGTCCTGGGCGGTGCGGCCGCCGAGGCCACCCTGGCGGCGCTCGAGCCGCTCGGCCTGGCCGGCATCGGCCTCGATCCCGGCCCGCTCCGGCTACCCCTGGGCATCAGCCGACCTTTGACCAGCGTCACCGACTTCGAGGGCGCCACGTTCGGAGCACGCGAGGGCGCCATCACAGCGGCGACGCTCGACGCCCTCGGAGGGACCGCCACGACCTTCGTACCTGGCCAGGCGTCGGGACTCGACGGCATGGAGGCGCACCTGTCCCTGATCGCCAATGCGGGCTACGACGAAGGCGCCGACTCGCTGGCCAGCGACCTCGTCCTGTGGCCGCGCGTCAGCGTCCTCTTCGCCAACGCGGCCGCCTTTGATCGCCTCAGCCCGGAGCAGCAGGCCGCCCTGCGGCAGGCCGCCATCGACGCCCGTGCCGTTCGGCTGACCGAGATCGGCTGGGAGGAGGACGAGGGCCTGACGAGACTCTGCCGGATGGGCATCAAGCTCACCGCCGCGGGCGAGCCGGCTCTCGAGGGACTCCGCCAGGCGGTCGCGCCGGTCTACGACACCATCGCACGTGACCCGCTCGCCGCGGCGGTCATGGAGGACGCCAGGCGCCTCGCCGCGATCTCGACCGGCCAGGCACCAGCGATCGAATGCACGGAGGCCCCAGCCAGCTCGACGCCGTCGAGCGCGGCGTCGCCCTCCCCTCTCGAGGGGGCCTGGGAGGTGTGCGTGACCTGGGAGGAGATGCTGGCCGCCGGTGCCGACGCCGGCGAGAACAATCCGGAGAATATCGGCTGCCACGTCCTGCGTTTCGAGGGCGATCGATTCTGGAACTATCGGCCAGGATCCGAGCCAGGATCCCATGGCGCTGGGTTCTTGTCGGATGGGACCGTCGAGATCGATGAGGCCGACCAGTCGATCACGTTCCACGAAGACGGCTATCGATTCGTCTACACGTGGAGCCTCTTCGAGGACACGCTCAGCTTCCGGAAGGTCTCGTTCGGCCCGACCGCCCGCGTGGTCAAGCCGTACACGCGCTCCGACGAATGACGTTGTCGGGCGGCGCTGAGGGCCTGCCCTGAGGGCAGTACGCCAAGGCCCACGGCAGCCCTGACTCGGAAGTGGGGACGGCTCGGTCCACCTGAGCCGGCCCCGCTCCTAGCGTCTACGGCAGCGGATCTGGCGACGCCACCGGGGTCGCGACCGCACCACGGAGGACCACATCATGCACCGCAAGGGACGGACCCGGTTCGCTGTATCAGATGCTGCCGCGACACTCGTCCGAACGAGCACCAGTCAGAGGCGTCGAGCGCTTGGCGCGGCGGCGCTCGTCGGGCTGCTCGTCGCGACGATAGGCGCGCCGCCGACGCTCGCCGCCTATCCCGGCGCCAACGGTCGGGTCGCATACGTGATCGAGGGCGAGGACAGCCCAACGCACCTGTGGTGGGCCGATCCTGATCTCTCTGATGCCGAGCAGCTCACGTTCGGTGACTACGACACGTACGACCCCGCCTGGTCGGCCGACGGTCAGACGCTCGTCTTCTCCACCGACCAGAACTCGACGGCACCGCCGCCCGAGCCCGGTTTCCGCATCGACATCGCGACCCTCAACGTCGTCACCGGAGAGCAGCACGTGTTCACGGCCGGTGGCATCGTCAAGGAGCAGCCCTCGTTCTCTCCGGACGGAAGCAGGATCCTGTACGCGATGGGCAACCCCTTCGACCTCGCCGAGCAAGGTGTGTTCACCATCCGCGCCAGCGACGGCGGCGACCGCCGGCGAGTGATCGGGCTACCGAACGGCGTCGACTACCCGCAGTATCCGCGCTACTCGCCCGACGGATCGCTGATCGCATTCACCGGCGTCAAGGAGGCGTCCTGGCGACAACGAGGCCGCGCCCCGCGAGAAGGCGCCGTCTACGTTGTCAAGGCCGACGGCACCGGCCTCAAGCGCCTCACGCCGTTCGGAGACCTGTTGAACTTCACGGTCGACTGGTCGCCGGACGGGTCGCAGCTGGTCATGCAGACCGACTGGCGGCCCGGGATCAGGCCCAGTCTGTGGATCATGAACGCCGACGGCAGTCACCTCCATCGCCTCACCGACGAGGCGCCCTATCCGTCCAACCGGCCCTTCCAGGCCTCGTTCGCCCCGACGTGGGCGCCGGATGGCTCGATGATCATGTTCCAGTGCGCTCCCGGTGAGCTCAGCTTCTGGGACTTCTGCACCATCCGACCCGACGGCAGTGGCCGCACCTTGGTTCGATCCACCCCGGAGTTCGAGCGCCGGCCTGCGTGGCAACCGGTGCCGTAGCGCACGACGGCGTTAGCCCTGTGACGACTGTGACACGTGCCTTCTCGGACGGGGTCGAGGTCTTCGACCACGCAGGCGCAGAGGCGTCCGGGGCCAACTTCGTCATCCAATGCGTCATGGCCAGGCCCTGGTCGGCTTCGTCCGCAGGCAGGGCCTGCCCTGACGAGTGCCGGCCCACAGCCCACGGCAGCCCCGACTCGGAAGCCGGGACGGCTCGGTCCAACCGAGACGCCCCGGCTCCTAGCGTTCCTGGCAGCGGATCGAGCGACACCACTCACGGGTCGACTCCGCGACATGGAGGACTGCGTGATGCGCCGCCACCGAACGATCGTCATCACCTTCGCGACGGTCTTGCTGCTTGGGGTTCCGGCCAGCGCCGCCGCCAGCGGTCCCATCGAGCGGATCGTGGAACGCCACCACAAGGCGGAGATCATCGAAGCCGTCATCGACGACGTGTGCGGGGACGTCGGCGGTGGTCTCGGCCTTCGGTCGGGCGTGTTCAGGAACGTGGAGACCGGCCACACGACGATCTGGATCTACGAAGACCGGTTCCAGATCGTCGACGTCGAGAACGGGACGTACGCCTATGACTTCGACGACCCAGCCATCCCGGACGTGTCCGGCTACCGCTACACGAGCCCGTTCTCGGCCGTGGTCAACAAGAACGACAACGTGCTCATCACGCAGATCCTGCATGAGCATCTGCCCGGATCTCCGGATGGGATCCGGATCTGGGAGCGGTGGCACCTCACCTGGAAGGACGGCGAACCGTTCGTCGAGCGCTACTTCTTCAAGGTCACCGGGTGCCCGTGACGACGACGGACTCCGCGGCCTTTCCGACACGGTGGGCGGGTTCGACCCCGGCCCACCGTCCTCGCCTCCAGGAATCACTTGGCCCGGCTCAGGAGTAGGCAGGAGGTCTCCCGGGTTACCTTCAGGCGGTCGCCTCACCTGCGTTCTCTGCCCCGTCGACCGGAATCCGAA
>MGOD01000087.1:3304-15465 GCA_001795245.1 Chloroflexi bacterium RBG_16_70_13 | reverse complement strand
CGGTCGATTGCTGACTGCGCGATGCGAAGGGCCGACGGCAAATCTCCATCCTGGACCGAGCATGACCCCGCATGTGACGATGGGCCGCATCGGGAGGGCCTCCGGACTTGGAACAAGCCACACGTGCTCATGGGTTCGAATCCCACCCTCTCCGCCGTGACCCGCCGGGTTCTCGACGCCGTATCGCTCACGTTTCCATGACCGCTGGTAAACGTTTCGCCGTGGTCGACGCTGTTGCGTTGCAGGACCGATCCCCGCGCGGAGATTCCCCATCCAGGAGCAGACCGCGATCCTCGCGAGCCCATCACCGTCAGCCGGCCGGCCGACGGTGATCGACGATCGCGCGAGGAAGGGTGAGGGGCGGTCGGCGGCCGCGTTCGTCGGGGCAGAGGCGGAGTTCGGGGCGTTCTTCGTCGAGGCCTTCCCGAGGGTCACGCGAACGGTCGCGCTGATGCTGCACGACGCCCGGCGCGCGGAGGACGTCGCCCAGGACGCGTTCGTCCAGCTTCTCAAGAATTGGGACAAGATCTCGCGCTACGAGCGCCCCGACGCCTGGGTTCGCCGGGTGGCGATCCGGCTGGCCATGCGGGCGCTGCGGAGGGACCGCCTGTGGTCGCTCGTCAAGGCCGACGTTCGCCAGCCGATGCCGCTGCAGCCGCGCGATCTGGACGTCACGGACGCGGTCCGCAGGCTCCCGGGCATGCAGCGCGCCGCGGTGGTCCTGTTCTATTACGAGGACCTGCCGATCGCGGACATTGCACAGGCACTGGGATGTGCCGAACCCACGGCTCGCGTCCACCTCCATCGAGCGCGCCGCCGCCTGGCCGAGCTCCTCCACGAGGAGGACGATGATGTCGCTTGACCGTCGCCTTCGCGGAGCGCTGGGTCGTGCGGCGCAGACGGTCGAGCCCGACACGGACGAGCGACTTCGGATCGTCCTCGACCGCGGTCGAGCCAGGCGCGAACAGCCGCTCGGCCTGGCCCTCATCGGCGCGGCGACGATCGTCGTCCTTCTGATCGGGACGCGCTATCTCCCCGGCATCCAGGGACCGGGCGTCGTGCCGGCGGCGAGCCCGGATCCTCGGGCCGCGGTCGCAGGCACCTACGCCGTCACCCTGCAACCCTCCGACCCGGGCGTCACGGGCCTGGGCCTGGCCGGCATCTGGTCGATCACATTGCAGCCGAGCGGCGCCATCGACCTTGAGCCGCCTGCCACGTTCGAGGGGAGCGCTGCGACGGGCCACACCTTTGCGATCGAGGGCGACTCGTTCCGGACGGACCTCTACTACAACGACTACTGCGACTCGGTGGCGACGTACGGGTTCGTCAGCACGTCCTCGAGCCTGACGTTCACGGCTCGCGGCGACACCTGCGAGATCCGGCTCGCGCTGCTTGCCACGCGTCCCTGGGTCAGGGAGCGCTGAGCTGGATCGCCGGCTCGCGGCCGTCGCGCTGGCCGTGTTTGCGACGGCGTGCGCACCCGTAGTCACGCCGGCACCTGATCGCACATCGCCCCCTGGTCTGACCGCCGCGCCATCGACCGCGGTCGCCGAGCCGACGCCCGCGCCGGGCGGGTTCGTGACCACGGACTGCCCGGACGAGGTGGCGTTGGTCTTCGTGGTCACTCCGGCGTGCGGCTACCTCACCGTCCCCGAGCGCTGGGAGGCGCCGAACGGCAAGACGATTCGCATCTTCGTCGCGCGCGTCGACCCCGCCGACGGCGTCGACGCCGACGATCCGATGGTCGTCGTGGGCGAGACCCTCGGCGGGCGCCTCGAGTACGGCGGGCTCGCCAGCCTCGCCCAGCGGACGGGCCGTGTCGTGTACATCGTGGATCGCCGCGGGACCGGTCTGTCCGAGCCAGTGCTGCGATGTCACGAGGTCGGCGCGGCGCGCAACGCCATCCTCGCCGTTCCGGCGCGCGACCCGGCTGCGACCTCCCTGTTGACCGCCGCGCTGCGCGACTGTCGAGCCCGACTCGTTGCGGACGGAATCGACATCGAGGCCTACGGGCTCCTCTCGAGCGCACGCGACATCGAGGCCCTGCGGACCGAGCTGGCCCTCCCGCCCTGGAACGTCATCGGGTTCGGCAGCGCCTCGCGGCTCGCGCTGGAGGTCGCACGGCAGTCGCCGGCAGGCGTCAGGTCGATCGTCCTCGACTCGCCAGTGCCGGCGCAGGGGCCGGACCCCGCGTTCAATGCCGCGGCCGCCGCGGCCGTGATGGCGAGGCTGGCCGAGTTGTGCGAGTCAGACGCGGACTGCGGCCGGGCACACAGAGACGTCGAGGCCGAGCTCGGCGCGCTGATCGAGAGCCTCCGCGTCGAGCCCATCACCCTGCACGCGGGCGCGACCGCCCAGGCCCCGACGATCGTCTTCGACGACATCCGCGCGTCCCGCGCCATCCGCGCGACGCTTGGCTACGAAGGCGGACGGAAGCTCTCGTCGCTGCTGCGCTCGATCCGCGCGGCGAGCGACCGGACGATCGTCCCGGATGACCCCCTGGTCCGGCTGTTGACCGAGGCGGGTGACGCGTGCGTCGGATACTTCCCGGACTGCACCAATGTGGAGGACGGGTCCTGGCTCGGCACGCTCTGCGCCGATGTCGTCCCGTTCATGGATCGCCCGGCGGCCCTCTCGCCGACGGCTGCGACAGCTTGGCTGGCGCCGACGTTCGAGCACAGCCCGCTCTTTGCGGCCTGCGACGCCTGGGCGGTGCGTCCAGCGGATCCCTCGATCGCTGCGCCGGTTGTGTCGGACGTGCCCGCCCTCGTGCTCGTCGGGCAATTCGATCCCTATACGGGGCCCCTTCCGGAGCTCGAGGCTGCGCTCGTGGGACTCTCGAGTGCGACGTTCCTGGAGGTCCCGAACCAGAGCTACAACGTCTTCGGGTTCAACGAGTGCCCGCGGCAGGTGCGGCGCGGCTGGCTGAACGATCCGACCGCGGCGCTCGATACGGCCTGTCTCGCCGACCTGCCGCCCCTCCGGCTCGTCCCGTAGGCCGTCGGGGCGGCTATTCGGTGAACCGGAAACCGTCGACGAATGCGCGCAGCAGGGGCTCGAGGTCTGCCGCCGCGTCGGGCGTCGACTGCACCAGGACGCGGTAGCCGCGCCCGTCGTGGATCGTGTTGGCGGCGAGAATGCTGCGGTCGCCACACCGCACGCTCCACAGGATGCCCGGCTCCGTGTCGATCGTGATCGGCCGATCCAGGCTCGCGTCGCTGCTGCAGTTCCGGAACTCGGTGGTCCGGTTGACCTCGACCCGGTCGGCGACAGTCTGGCCCGGCTCGATCACGGCCCTGCCGACGATCAGCGTCAGCATCCCATCGCTCGTCCCGAAGCTCTGCTCGTCGGCTCCCGCCCCGTACTCCACCCAGTCGGGCGGGAACAGGAGCTGGAAGGGCATCACGCTCGACACAACGAGGATGGCGCCGTTCGTCGGAGCCGCGGCCGAGGGAATGAGGGCCCGAGTTGTGCCCGTCTCGGGCGGGACGGCCGGGGAGGGCCTCGGCCCGTCCCCGGCACAACCGCCAGTCCATGTCGCCGCGGCCAGCGCGGCGAGCAGGCCGGCGATCGAGCGTCCGCGAACCTGTCGCGCGAGACGCTGGCGCTGCACGTCACGACGCCTTCTCGAATGGCGCGCTCTCGTAGATCACGGTCTGCGCGATCTGCTCTCCGGCCAGCTCGGCCGGGTCGCTAGTCGGGAAATCATCGCGAACCATGTCGATGGTCAGCTGGTCGCCGGCGACGGCGAACTCGTACGTGAGGTAATACGTGCCCGAATCGCCTGCCTCGAAGGTGTCGGCGTCGACCGTCCGAAAGACGCCATCCCATCCAATGACGCCGTCCTGGAAGATGATCAACCGCTCGCCCGAGAAGCGCAGCTGCATCCGGGTGCCATGGCCCATATCCATACAGGTCGCCGCATCCCATTCGGCGGCGGTCTGCTGCTCATCGGTGAAACCGGCGGCGTCGACGGCCGCCGCTTGCTGTGCGCAGGTGGATGTCGCGATCCAGGTACCCTCGAGAACGCTCGCGGGACCGGTCGCCGGGGCGGCTGGAGTGGCGGCGATCGTCGCCGTGACCGCGGGCGCGCTGGCCGTGGCGGCAGGGACCGGGGACGGCGATGGACCGACGCTCGCGCACCCGGCGAGCAGGATGGCGGCGGTGATCGTGGCTGTGCGTGTCTTCAAGGTTGCCTCCTTCGGTCATTCAACAGCCACGGACTTCGCCAGTCGTTTACACGGCTTGAGGATTACGCTGCGGTCGTGGCAGGCTTTCTCCGGCGGGTACTCACGGGCACGGGCACGCTGACTTAGCGATTGGGCGGCACGCCCCTGGCCGTCGAGCCGGGCGGCTGGTTCGTGGACCGGCAGCCCGACCATCAAGACAGCGATCGGCACGATTTCAGCGCTTTCCTGTCTCGGTAGCGGCGTCGGACCCTTGTCGGGCAAGGTCACGCTGGCGGGGCCACACCTCCACCGTGAGCTCAGAGACCTCGGCGGTCGGATGGCCGCGCGTTCGTGGACGCGCATCACGGCTTGCTTCGTCGGGGCGGATGAAAGGCAGAAGACCTTGCCGAGTTCTGGATCGAGCCGGGCGCGCTCGAAATGGACCCCTCGTCTTCTCGAACGCCAAGTCTCGTTCGTACGCTCTCTTGAGCTGCTGGGGCCGTCACGCCGACGAATCCGCTGTGGACTTCCATGAACGTCGACGTGCGATAGCTCCATCGTCGGAACCGAACGCGTCTGGCCGGCTCACCGCGAGGAAGAGCGTCGAGGACGATCGGCGGGCACCTCATCGAGCAACCCACCGATGACTCCGTCCAGAGATGACCGATGCCGGCTGGACGCGCCACCGCCGCGCATCGACTGATCGGAATGCCTCGGTTGGGTTATGTGTCCAACACGCCGGATTTCTGTCAGGCGCCCTTGGCCATCAGGTTGGCCCCTGCGTCTTCGATTGGTATCCGGATATTTCTGGCATCCGCGCGCTCAAATCCTGTCGGGCGCGCCAGAACACTTGTTCTATTTCGGCGCTGCCCGTTCGGGCCGTCGGCCACTCCGACCATACCGTCCGTCCCCGGCGACACCGCGGGGCGAGCGCGGAACGAGCGACTCCGGCGGTGGCAGGGCGCCGACTTTGGCCCCGTCGCACCACCGTGGTCGAGGGGCGGCTCCGCCGCGACGCCGAACTCGAACGAATCCATTGTGGAACGAAACGCCTTCCGGTAGGGTTCCGAAGGCCCGATCCGTCACGCTTCGATCCTTGCCGGGCTACCCAGGGTCCACGCCGAGTTGAAGGGACATTGAATGTCAAGCCGGTGGTCGCCAGCACAGATCCTGCTCGGGATCTTTTCCGCATGCTTGGTACTCGCGACGATACTCGGCTTGGCCCTCGGGTTCGACCTCCTGGTCACCCCGCCGGATATCGGTGACACCATCGATTTCCCCAGTAGGCTGATTGCACTTCAGCCGTTCCGTGTCGCCCAGTGGCCGTTCGATGCGCTCGCGACGCTGCTCTTCGTGTTCGGGTTCGGGGCCTTGGCGCTCGCGGCTGGATCGATCGCGTCGCTTGCCGCTCGGGATCGGCGCGCCGACATCCTGAGGTCATCGATCCTCCTCAGCGGCTTCCTCGGTGTGGCGGCCGGACTTCTCTATCTCGGCGGGACGCAGGTCACGATCGCCTTGCAGTACTGTGATTGTGGTTTCAAGGCCGAGGAAACGATCAGCCAGTTCTGGGCGTTGAGCATCCTGCAGGGAGCGACCGATTGGCTTACCTATGGTGCCGTCACATTCGGGGCAATCGGCGTGGCGTTGGCGGCCATCGTCCTGGGCAAGCGCGGCCCCTCGCCCCTCTGGTCATGGATCTCATGGGGTTCAGCTGCGCTGCTGTTGCTCAGCATCGCCCTCCACGAATTCAGCGACACGCCAGCGGGTGACATTGTCCTGGCGGTGGCTTCGGGGGTCCTGCTGCCAGCCTGGGCGTTGATCCTGGCAGCGCGCCTTGGCGAGGCCGACTCCCCGCAGTCCGCGGCCGACCAACCGCCCGTCTAGCTGCGCGTGGCCAGCGAACCGGCCCCCGCTGCGCGAGGGCCTCGTCGAAGAGACCAGGCCATCGTCCCGGCCTCGGCCCGGAGCCGGCGGGCCGCCTCGGCGACCGTCTTCGGCGTGTCGATCCGGTGGCCGTCGCGGTAGATCGCGGCATCCACCACGCTCTGCTCGACGGGTGCCGCGACGTCCTCCGGGTGAGCCTCCATCGAGACCTCGGGCGCCGGCCCGGCCGCCTGCTCGACCTTCGTCCGGGCGAGCCGTCGCGTCGGGAGCTGGAAGCGGGGGCGGCGGTTGGCCATGACAACCTCAGCGATCGAGGCCGCGCGCCGCTCCGGGGACACGCGCGCGGTTGGGCGACGTTTACGCCACCAAGGCTAGCCCGACAGTGGGCAACCGTCCGAGCCGGTGGACAAGCGGGACCAGGCCTGAGGTCGACCCTGTCGCCCTCGACCGGACGCGGGCCCACCTCGCCGCGCTGGTCCCGGTCACCGCCGGCCTGGGGCTCCGCCGGATCTGGGCGGCGACGATCGACTACACGCCGGATCACCAGCCGATCCTCGGGCCGGGCCTGACGCCGGCGGGCGATGCGATCGAGGGGCTGACCGTCGCCTCGGCCGGCGGGCACGGGATGATGTGGGGACCGGCGGTGGCCCGCTGCGGCGCGGACCTCGCGACTACCGGGCGGACCGACGTCGTCGATGTCGGCGCCTGGGGCCTCGACCGATTCGATGCCCTCGGCCGGAGCCGGCTCGCTCCCGACCCGATCGCCTTGCCCTTACCGCGGGCGGCCCCCGAGGACCAGGTGACGCCCGCCTGACCCGGCGCCGCCGCCGCTCATACCCGGGCGCCGGTCCCAGCCCGGGCCCGATCGCGATCCTTGAGGATCCGCAGGGCCGCGAGCTTGCCGGGCGCGCCCATGACACAGCCGCCGGGGTGCGTGCCCGAGCCGCACTGGTAGTAGCCCTCGATCGGGGTCCGGTACTGCGACCAGCCGGGCGCGGGCCGGAAGAAGTACATCTGGGGGGCGAGGAACTCGCCGGCGAAGATGTTGCCCTCGGACAGGCCGACCGTCCGCTCGATGTCGAGGGGCGTCTGGACCTCGCGCTGGATGACGAGGTCGCTGAAGCCAGGGAAGAACGATTCGAGCGTCGCCTGGACGGTATCGCCGAGCGGCTGGCGCTGGGTGTCCCAGTCGCTCGCACGGAGGTGGTACGGAGCGTACTGGACGAAGCAGCTCATCACCGCCTTGCCCGGCGGGGCCATGTCCGGGTCGACCGCCGACTGGACGGCGCAGTCGAGGTAGGGCCGCTGGCTGAAGGCGCCGTACTTGGCTTCGTCGAAGGCCCGCTCGAGGTATTCCATCGAGGGCCCGATGTTGGTGAAGCCGCGGTACTGGTCCGTCCGGTCGCCGAGCGCCGGGTAGCGGGGATAGCCGTCGAGGGCGAAGTTGACCTTGGCCGAGGTGCCCTGGAAGCGGAAGCGGGTGATGGCCTCGACGAGGTCGGCCGGCAGCTGGCGCGGGTCCACGAGCTCCAGGAACGTCCGCCGCGGATCGAGGGCCGAGACGACGATCGGGGCATGGAGCTCGCGACCGTCGTCGAGGGCCACGCCGGTCGCCCGGCCGCCGGCCGTGATGACCGTCTCGACCGGTGATTCGAGCCGAATCTCGACTCCGAACGACTCGGCCGCCCTGGCCAGGAGCTGGGTGAAGCCGCCGTTGCCACGCTTGTGGAAGGCCCACGCCCCGAACTCGCCGTCGTGCTCGCCCATGAGGTGGTAGAGCAGGACCAGCCCCGAGCCCTGCGAGTACGGCCCGACCTTGGTCCCGATGATGCTCGAGGAGGCAAGGTAGCCCTTGAGGATGTCCGACTCGAAGTAGTCGTCGAGGAAGTCCGCGGCTGAGCCGGTCAGGAGCCGGACAGCGTCGTGGAGGACCTTCTTGTCAAGCCTCCGGAAACGCTGGCCGAGCATCGCCAGGGCCACGAGCTCCTCGGGGTCGTCGCTGAAGATGTCCGGCGGGGCAGCGTCGAGGAGGGGCTTGATCGCCTGGCAGACCTTCAGGACGTCGTGGTTGAATGCGTCGTAGGCATCGGCGTCGTGCTTGCTGTGGCGGGCGATCTCCCGGTGGTTCTCGCCGTGATCCTGGCCGAGGAGCAGGTAGTCGCCGTTCTCCATCGGGCAGAACGTCGTGGGCATGAGGATCGGCATGAAGCCGTGCTTCGTCAGCTCGAGCTCGTGGATGATGTCGGGCCGGAGCAGGCTCAGGGCATACGAAAACGTCGTGAACCAGTAGCCCGGCCGGAGCTCCTCGGTGATCGCCGCGCCCCCGACGAGGTGCCGGCGCTCGAGAACGAGGGTTCGCAGCCCCGCCTTCGCAAGGTAGGCGGCATTCGTCAGGCCGTTGTGGCCGCCGCCGATCACGATCGCGTCCCAGGCATGATCAGTGGGGCGGTCGAGCTTCGATGTCGCGAACGTTGTGCTGGTGGCGGTCGACTTCGGCATGTCAGGCGGTCCTTCGCGCGGGATTGAAGAGGGGCAGCCGCGCGACGTGCGCGTCGAAGTACTCGTAGCGATGGCTCACACCCAGCTCCAGCTTTACCCGGGAACCGGGGGCGGTGAGGTGGATCGGCACGCGGGCCAGGGCGATGTGGCGCTGGAGGATCGGCGAGTACAGCTGGCTCGTGGCGTAGCCGAGCTGGTTGAGCTCGTCGTCGTAGATGTAGTACTCGTCCTGGATCGGGGTGTGATCCTTGGGCGGGATGAGGCCGGCGGCGTCGAAGATCCGGTCGTAGTCCTGCCAGTCGAGGATCAGGCCGGAGAGCCGCCAGCGCGAGCTCTTCGCCGCGATCTCCCGGCGGACGGCCTCATGGCCGATGAACGCTCGATCGTCAGTCGCCAGGTCGCGGAACATCCAGCCGAGGCCCAGCTCGATCGGCGTTGAGCGATCCGCGTCCGTCCAGGCGAACCGACTCGAGTGGAAGTCGACGTCGAGGAGGAGGAGGCCCGCCTCGATCCGGGCCATGTACAGGGCGGTCATCCCGAACGGGATGACGCCTCGCCCCCGGCTGATACCCCACACGGCGTCCCAGACCGCGACCGCGTCGGCGGCGTGGGACCAGATCTCGAAGCCGAGGTCGCCCGTATAGCCGGTCCGCGAGACGTGGACGGCGAGGCCCCCGATCGTCGTCGAGATGACGTCGAAGTAGGCCAGGCGGCCGACGTCGGGGGCGAGCGAGGCGAGGAGCTCGCGCGACTTGGGGCCCTGGACGGCGAGCACGCCCCAGTCGCCGGAGACGTCGTCGACCGCGACCTCGAGCCCGTCGACGAGGGCCAGGAACCAGGCGAGGTTGGGCTCGGCGGCGGTCAGCAGGTACTCCTCCGGCGCGACGTGCAGGACGACCCCGTCCTCGACCACGAAGCCGCGGTCGTCGCACCAGACCGTGTACTGGGCTCGACCGGTGGGGCAGGTCCGGATGTCCCGGGCGAGGACGCCGGCCAGGAATCTATCCGCGTCGGGGCCATGGACCCGGTACTTGTAGAGGGGCGAGGTGTCGAACAGGCCGGCCGTGTTCCGGATCGCGAAGTACTCGAACTTCTCCGACATCTGGTACCGGGTCGCGACGAGGTGGTTGGACCAGTGCTCCCAGATGCCGGTCTCGTTGAGCGCGGCGGTGCGCTCGTGGAACGGCGTCGTCCGGATCATGCAGCGCGCCCCTCGCTGTCCCGGGACCGGCCGATGGGCCGGGGAAGGCTGCCCGAGGCGGCCATCCTAGCCGCTTGTTGGACACGTGCGCAAGAGCGTCCTAGAGTGCGCCCGATGTGCGGATTCCGACGCCGGCCCGGGGCGTGACTGCCAGTCAACAATTCGGGCGTGATGAGGCCGGCGCAGTTGGAGTCGGGCCGCGGACGTCGCCGTGGGCGTGGAATCGAGACTCGTGGACATGGATTCGTTCGCGACGAGGGCGCGGGGCACTTCGGCACCGGCGTGAGCCTCGGTTTGCTGACTGCCAGTCACGGGGACGATGCGCCGCGCCGAACACCGGTGTCCCCGGGCGAGCGCGTCGTCAGGCGAGGCGGGCAACATGTCGCGGATGACGGCCGATCGCCGGCGCGAGGCGATCGTCGACGCGGCGCTCGCGGTGGCCCGGCGCAAGGGCCTCGCATCGACGACGGTCCGGGACGTGGCCGACGAGATGGGCAGCTCGAGCGGCCTCATCCACCACTACTTCGCGACGATGGACGACGTCCTCGCCTCGGCCTTCGAACGCGTCGCGGCCGACGACCTGCGGCGGACGACCCAGGCGGTCGCCGCAGACGCTGCCGACGGCCCTGAGGCCGCGCTGGCGGCGTTCTTCCGCGCGTACGCTCCGGCCGACGCCGACTGGGCCTTCCAGCTGTGGCTCGACGCCTGGGCGGAAGCTGCCCGCCGGCCGGCCCTGCGGGCCACGTCGCAGCGCCTGAACCTCGCCTGGCAGGCGCTCGTCGAGGGCATCGTCCGGGGCGGAGTCCAGGCGGGCCGGTTCAGCTGCCCGGATCCGGCGGCCGCGGCCTGGCGGATCATCTCCGTCATCGACGGCCTGGCCCTCCAGGTCGTCGCCCACGAGACGGTCATCGCCCGCTCCGAAATGGTCGCCTGGGCGGCGCTTGCGGCGGAGCGCGAGTTGGGCCTTTCGGAGGGAACGCTCGCGGTCTGACGGGTGGCCCGGCCGCCCTACGACTCGATCGCGCCGCCCGACTCCCGGAGATGGCGCCGGAAGTCATACGTCGGATCGGTCGCCCGACGACGCTTGTACTCGTCGAACCCGAGCTGGTCGCGGAGCGAGGCGCCTGCCGCCAGGCGCTCCGACTGGCCGCGCTCGGCGGCGACGATCTCGGCCGCGATCCCGAATGCCTCGTCGGCCTCGGCGGCGGCGAGGAACAGGACCCCGTCGTCGTCGGCCACGACGAGGTCATCGGGCGTGACGACGACGTCGCCGATCCGAGCCCGGGACAACCGATCCGCCAGCCCGGCTCGTCCCCCGAGCGGCCCGACCGGCACCGAGCCGCGGCTCCAGATCGGCAGGCCGATCCGCCGGAGCTCGGCGCTGTCGCGGTGGCAGCCGTCGACGATCATCCCGGCGATCCCGGCCGCGGTCGCCTCACCGACCGTCAGGTCGCCGATGCAGCCCTCGTCGAGGCGGCCCGCGTTGTCGATCACGAGGATGCCGCCGGGCACGGCTCGGTCGATCGCCTCGAGGAAGACGTCGACGCTGCCGCTGTGGCGGCACGGGATCGCCGGACCGGCGATCGGCGGGCCGGCGAGGAGGCGGTGCACGGCGCTCGGTCCGACCCTGGGAACCCGGCCGAGGCGCACGAGTGCGTCGGCGACTGCCGCGGTCGGGGGTACCGCCGTCGCCATCAGCCGGCTGCCGGCTCGTCCGCCGGGCGCCGACGGGCGAGGTCACGACGGCGGGGCCCGGCCAGCCAGAGGGCCGCGGCCCAGCCGACCAGCGCGACGACGACGAGGGCCACGAGCGGAGCGTACGACCCGAGCCGGTCGGACGCGAGCGCTCCCGCGTACACGGCGATCGTTCCGCCGATCGGGTAGGCGACCGCGAGGAGGCCGAAGATCGTCCCGAAGCTGGGTCCGCCGAAGACATCGGAGAACGCCGCCGAACGAACCGCGATCGTGGCCCCGCTGCCGATCCCGTGGAGGACGATCCCGGCGACGGCCACGGCCGGCATGGCGGAGGATGCGCCGAAGGCGAGGAGGACGCCGCCCCCCACGACGGCCGCGGCGACGATGCCCACGACCCGCCGCCCGAGGCGGTCGGAGAGCGCGCCGCCGACGACCTGGCCGCCGACATAGGCGAGGGCCTGGGCGCCCAGCGCACTCGCCCCGACGTCGGCTCCGTAGCCCTGGGTGACGGCGTGGGGCACGAAGGCCTGGAGGACGCCCTCGTCGAACGCCCCGATCGCGGCGGCACCGGCGAAGAGGACCCAGAAGCGCCGCGTCCGGATCGTTCGGCGAACGCCCGCCCGCCCGGCCGTGGCGCCGACGCTGCCGGCGGGCAGGGGCTCGAACCCGGCCGAGACCGCCCCCGGCGCCGATGTCTCGTGGAGCCCGGCGGC
>MGOD01000087.1:2033-3130 GCA_001795245.1 Chloroflexi bacterium RBG_16_70_13 | reverse complement strand
CCGCAACCGGCAGGGCGACGGCGACCCCGATGCCCGGCCCGGCGTAGGCGATCCCGAGGGCCAGGCCGGATACGCCGGCGTAGCGCCGGGCGATCGCCGTCGACGTCCCGATGAAGGCAAGCTGTAGACCGACGGCATGGAAGGCGGCGAAGGCCAGGATGACGAGGGACACGTCGGGCGCGAGGTAGACGGCCAGCCAGCCGGCGGCGATGAGGACCATCGACGCCGTCAGCAGGTCGCGATCGGCGAGCTCGTCGTAGGCCCGGCCGAGGAGCGGGCTGGCGACGGCGGTGACGATGAGGAACATCGTCCAGGGTGTCACGGCCACGGTCCGGCTGATGCCGAACTCCTCGGCGAAGGCGACGGACAGGGCCGGGAACGTGTAGAGGCCGCCGTAGGCGATGGCGCCGACCACGAACGCACCGAGGAGCGGCACGGAGAGCCGGGTGACCCGCCGGGCGGCCGGCAGGGGAGCGGGCAGGGCCATCGAGGCCATCGTACCCGCCGCCGACCGGCCGGCCGGCGGTGCGGTGCGGCGCGCGGGCAGAGTGCCGCCGCGTCGGGACGCGCAGTCGCGCGAGGTCGCGATGCGTGGTCGTGACGCGTCCGAGATGACCCGCCGTGGCCCGGGCCGTCTGGCGCGGGAGGGGGGCCGGTCGGCCCCCACCGTCGGGCAAGAGGGCCGTCGCCATCGATTCCGGCGTGGCGTACCGTGACCGTGGAGGTGTCGCCGTGCTGGAGCACCGCGTGGAGCTGAAGATCGTCGACTGGGACGACGTCCCTTTCCGCGAGGCCGTCGATCGCGCCTGGGACACGATCCGTGGCGGCGCCGTGGACATCGACTCGACGACCGCGGCCGCGCACCTCCAGCTCCTCCTCCGCGGTGCCGGCTACCCGCACGCCACGGTGGACGTCCACAAGACCGTTGACGAGGCCCTCGCCCACATCGCCCACTTCGAGGTGCGACGGGTGCCCGCCCCGATCTCCGTCGCGGGCTGATCCGGCCGAGGGGAGACGCAGTCCAGGCTCGCGCCGCCCCGGACCATCCGCGGCCTCGCGTCGGTCACTCCTCCACGGAACCCGCGCCGACCCGCTAC
>MGOD01000087.1:0-1972 GCA_001795245.1 Chloroflexi bacterium RBG_16_70_13 | reverse complement strand
GCCGCCTGCTCCGTCGACGGTGGGCGACCCCCTGGTTCGTCCGCGCCGTCGCCGACTCCCTCCCCGACCACGCCCCCACCCACGCCGACGCCGATCGCGGCCGATGTCGCCAGTCCGGAGGATGCGGCCGCCCTCGTCATCGCCACCGACCCCCGCTTCGAAGGGGCGATCAGCCTGAGCTCGGACATCATCGGGGCCTCGAAATGGTGGGAGGCGGAGGCGCTTGCCGGCGGCGCCTACGGGATCACCCTGACGATCGGCTGGGGAGACTGTCCGGCCGGCTGCATCAATCGCCACGTGTGGGTGTTCGAGGTCACGGCCAGTGGCCAGGTGACGCTGCTCGAGGAATCGGGCGACGCTGTCCCGGAGGGCAGCCTCGCGGAGTGATCATCGGCCCCGGCCGCGGGCGCCGTCGAACCGCCTCGCGCCGCGCCGAGCCACGTCGATTCGCCTCGAGCCTTGCCGGGGCAGCTCGAGCCGCGCCCCGGGTACCGATACGGCGGCCGCTACCATGGCCCCGTGGAGCTCGCCGTCGCCCTCGTCCAGACCGATGCCGGACCGGACCCGGAGGCGAATGTCGCCCGCGCGGTGCGGCTCGCGGACACCGCCGCGACGGCCGGCGCACGCCTGGTAGCCCTGCCCGAGTACCTCCAGTACCGCGGCCCGGACGAGGGCTTCCGGTCCTCGGCCCGGCCGATCCCGGGACCCTTCACGGACGCGTTCGCGGCGGTGGCGAGACGGCATGGCTGCTGGATCCTGGCCGGGAGCCTGGCCGAGACCTCGGGCGATCCCGCCCGCCCCCACAACACCTCGGTCCTCCTGGGCCCGGACGGTTCGATCCGGGCGCGCTATCGAAAGGTCCACCTCTTCGACGTCGCGGTCGACGCCGGACCGGTCGACCTCGAGAGCGCCCGGGTGGCCCCCGGCGACGAGCCCGTCCTGGCCGACGTCGAGGGGGTTCGCCTGGGCCTCACGATCTGCTATGACCTCCGCTTCCCCGAGCTCTACCGGACGCTGGCGCTGGCCGGTGCCGAGGTCCTCGCCGTCCCTTCGAACTTCACCGAGCGCACCGGCCGCGACCACTGGGAGGTCCTCCTGCGGGCCCGGGCGATCGAGAACGCCGCCTGGGTGATCGCGCCGTCACAGATCGGTGGACCGCCCGGTCAGCCGGCCTTCGGGCGGTCGATGGTCATCGATCCCTGGGGGCTTGTCGTCGCCCAGGCGCCGGATCGCGAATCGATCGTCCATGCGGTTGTCGACAGCGATCGGGTGGCCGCCGTCCGGCGCCAGGTCCCGGTCCTCGCGAACCGGCGGCCGGAGGCCTATCGCCTGGGCTGACGCGGATACGAAGGAGCCGCGCCCGGCGGGCGCGGCTCCGTTGCGGCGAGGACGCGGCGGGCGCGAGGCCCGGCCGTCAATCGATGAGGTGGACGACCGGTGGGAGATCCGTGCTCGCGTTTCCGTGTCCCTGGATGATCGTCATCGGCGGCGCGTTGAAGGTGCCGTCGAACCAGCCGCTGATCTCCTTCGTGCTGCCCCCGACCGAGCCGGTGATGTGGAAGTAGGCCCAGCCGACGAGCTCGCCGGCGTCGCTCACGATCGCCACGGGATAGGCCTCGCCGACGTGGTCGGCCATGGAGTCGAAGAGCGTCGTATGCGCGCCGGCGTTGAGGGGTCCGATCTCATCGTCGAGGTAAACCACGGTCGAGGTGCCCTCGTTGTTGATGAGATCGTCGACCGTGTCCGAGTTGCCGTTGCACTCGCTGCCGCTGGCGGTGCAGAAGACCGTCCAGTTGAACTGCGAGTCGCCCTGCGGCACGTCCTCGGTGCCGGAGCCGGGCTCGGTGAAGCCGGTCGGCGACGTCGAGTCCCGGTTGTCCGGGTTGTTGAAGGCGTCCTCGTTGAAGATCAGCGGCATCGCGCCGTAGGCGCCGTTCGGCCAGCCGGCGATGACCGTCGCCTCCGCCGAGAC
>MGOD01000086.1 GCA_001795245.1 Chloroflexi bacterium RBG_16_70_13 | reverse complement strand
GGCCCACTGGGCCGCGGAGAGGCCGGGCACGCGTGTCCTCGGCCTCGAGCAGTTCGAGCTCGATCACCCCAACGGCGCCTCCCGCGACCACTCCCGGATCATCCGGCTCTCGTACCACCGGCCCGACTACGTCCGGCTCGCCAGGCGGGCGTACGCGACGTGGGCGGAGGTCGAGGCGGCTTCCGGCACGAGGATCGTGACGAGGACCGGCGGCCTCGACATCTTCCCGGCCGACAGCGTGACCGACGAGGCCGACTACACGGAGAGCCTCGAGGCCGAGGGCGTGCCCTTCGAGCGCCTCGATGCCGCCGAGGCGATGCGGCGCTGGCCCCAGTGGCACCTGCCCCACGATGCGTCGGTCGTCTTCCAGGCCGAATCGGGCATCGCCGACCCGAACCGCGCCAACCCTGCGCACCGGGCCCTTGCCGTCGCCAACGGCGCCGTGCTGCTCGACCGGACGCCCGTCGTCACCGTCCGCGATGCCGGCGGCGAGCTCGAGATCGTGACCGCCGACGGCACGGTCCACCGAACCGGGGCGGTCGTCCTGGCCGCCGACGCCTGGACGAACCAGGTCCTGGCCCCGCTCGGCCGGCGGCTGCCGCTGACGATCACCCGCGAGCAGGTCACCTACTTCGCCTGCCCCGACCCGGCCGCCTTCGCCCCGGATCGCTTCCCTATCTGGATCTGGATGGACGAGCCGGCGTTCTACGGGTTCCCGACCTACGGCGAGGCCGGTCCCAAGGCCGCCCAGGACGTCGGTGGCCGGGCCATCGACATCGAGCACCGGACGTTCGATATCGATCTCGAGGCCCACGCCCGCGTCGTCCGCTTCCTCGAGCGCCACCTGCCCGGCGCGGTCGGACCGGACATCGTCACGAAGACCTGCATCTACACCCTCACGCCCGACCGCGACTTCGTCGTCGACCGCCTGCCCGACCATCCGGGCGTCGTCCTGGCTCTCGGCGCCGGCCACGGCTTCAAGTTCGCCTCGGTCCTCGGCCGGATCCTCGTCGAGCTGGTCCTCGACGGCGGGACGCCCTCGGCCGGCGAGATCGAGGCCTTCCGGGTCGATCGCCCGATCCTGCTCGAGGAGCACCCGACGCCCGACTTCCGGATCTGATCCGGCGATCCGCATCGCGGGTCAGCGACGATTCCGGCTTGCGATGCGACACCGCGGTGTGGGACCCTGCGAATCCGGCCTGGGGGCCGCAGGAGGAGGAGCCATGCGATCGTCCATTCGTGCCCGCCTCGCCGCAGCCGCGGCGACCATCGGGCTGATCCTTGCCGGGCTGTCGCCGTCGCTGGCGCCGGTGGCCGGCGCCGAACACTTGATCCTTCGGGCGGGCACGGACCAGGACATCCAGGTCCTGAACCCCTGGAACTCGGTCGTGGTCGCCGACTTCGAGGTCTTCACCCTCAACTACGACCTGCTCGTGAACTTCGGCCAGGACCTGGAACCCGTGCCCGGGTTCGCGGAGTCATGGGAGCAGGACGGCACGACCTGGACGTTCCACACCCGGCCCGGGATGCTCTGGTCGGATGGCGAGCCGGCGACCTCGGCCGACGTCGTCTACACCTTCCAGCTCATTCTCGACGCCGTCGACACGGACTACGGCTGCCTGGGCCAGTGCTACCTCGACGGCTACCTGCTCAACGCGGGCGTCGTCTCGGTCGAGGCGACCGACGAGACGACGGTCGTCATCGAGACCGAGTTCGAGAACACGCTCCTGCTCCAGTCCTACGTCCCGATCCTGCCCGAGCACCTCTGGAGCGCCCGTACGCTCGAGGAGATCGGCAATCACGAGGGTGTCGAGCCGTTCCTCAACGAGCCGCCGGTCGTGGGCACCGGGCCCTACCAGGCGGTCGAGTTCGAGCCCGGCAACTTCGTCCGCTTCGCCCGCAACCCGAACGACTGGCGAGACGAGCAGGGCGCGCCCGACGAGATCGTCATCCAGCACTTCGGCAGCATCGACACCGCGGTCCAGGCGCTCAAGACCGGCGAGATCGACTACGTCCGCGGCGTCCTCGCCGACCAGTTCACCGACCTCGCCGACGAGCCGGACATCCAGACCGTGGAGGGCATCGCCAACGGCTACACCGAGCTGTCGTTCAACACCGGCGGCAACTCGGAGGGCTATGGCGGATCGACCGCCGCGTTGTCCGACGTCGCCTTCCGTGACGCCCTCGGCTACGCCATCGACCAGGACGCCCTCGTCGAGGCCACCCTCGGCGGCTACGGCGCGCCGGGGACCACCATCATCCCGCCCTTCCACACCCGCTGGCACGTGGAGCCAGACAATCCCCGCACCTTCGACCTGGCCGAGGCCGATCGCCGCCTGACCGCGGCCGGCTACGTCCTCGACGCCGAAGGCCGCCGGCTCGACAAGTCGGGCGCCCCGATCAACCTCCGGCTGACGTGGCCCGACTCCGAGGAGGAGAACGCCACCAACGCCCAGTTCATCGTCGAGTGGTTCGACGGGCTGGGGATCGCGGTCGACGCCGCGGTGACCGAGGAGGGCGCGCTCATCGACGCCGTCACCGGCCCGCCGAACGGCCCCGGCGACTACGACATCTACATGTGGGGCTGGGTCGGTGACCCGGATCCGACCTCGCTCCTCAACTTCTTCCGGTCAGAGGAGATCGGGTTCTCGAGCGACAGCTTCTACTCCAACCCGCACTACGACGAGCTGTTCCTCGCCCAGCGGGCGGAATCGGACGAGGCGACCCGGAAGGGGATTCTGGCCGAGATGCAGAACCTCGTCTACGACGAGGCCCCCTACATCATCCTGTACTACGACGCCGAGCTCCACGCCTACCGGACGGACCGGTTCGGGGGCTGGACGAACCAGCCGAGCGAGGGCGGCACGCCGCTGTTCGGTTATGGCTCGTTCGGCTACACGAAGCTGACCGACCTGACGGCGGTGCCCACCGCGGAGCCGTCGGTGGCAGCCCCGAGCGCCGGGGCCACGCCGGCCCCGTCCGGCAGCGGCTCAGGGACGGGCTCGACGGACAGCACGGTGCTGATCGTCGGCATCGCGGCTCTCGTCGCGATCATCGCGGTCGGGCTCCTCGCCATGCGGCGGCGGGGCACCCGAGCCGAGGAGGAATAGTCGTTCGATCGACTGAGCAGCGCCGACCCAGGCGATGAGCGGGTCATACCTGGCCCGCCGGTTCGGGTCGGCGCTGTTCACGATCGCTCTCATCGTCCTCGTCAACTTCGTCCTGTTCCGGGCGCTGCCCGGCTCGCCCGAGCGGGTCATCCTGCGCGGCACGCCGAACGTCACGCCGGCCCAGCTCGAGGCTGCGAGGGAGCGCTGGGGGCTCAACGACCCGGTCTTCCCCGACCAGTTCGTGGCGTTCCTCGGCGCGACCGTCAGCGGTGACCTGGGCTACTCCTTCGTCGCCCGCGGGCAGACCGTGGGCCAGGTCCTCGCCCAGCGGATCTGGCCGACGGTCATCCTGTTCGGCCTCGGCGAGCTCGTGGCGATCGTCCTGGGGCTCGCCCTGGGGGCGTACTCGGGCTGGCGTCGCGGCGGGCCGGTCGACGTCGTCGGAAACGGGATCTCGCTGATCCTCTACTCGACGCCGTACTTCCTGCTCGGCATGGCCTTGCTGCTCGTGTTCGCGACCGGGCTGCGCTGGTTCCCGACCTTCGGCATGCTCACCGCCGGGGCCACCTACCCCGACATCTGGGCCCGGCTCGGCGATTTCGTCTCCCATCTCGCCCTGCCGCTGGCCACCGTCGGGCTCGGCCTCGTGGGCCAGTACGCGATCGTCATGCGGTCCTCGATCGTCGAGACGCTGTCCGAGGACTACGTGACGACGGCCCGCGGGATGGGCCTCAGCGAAGGCCGGATCCTGCGCCACCACGCCCTCCCGAACGCGCTTCTGCCGACCGTCTCGCTCATCGCCATCAACCTCGGCTACGTCGTCGCGGGCGCGATCACGGTCGAGGTCGTCTTCAACTGGCCCGGGCTCGGGACGCTCGCCGTCGAGGCCCTGACGGCCCGCGACTACCCGGTCCTCCAGGGGGTCTTCCTGCTCCTCAGCGTGTCCGTCGTCCTCGCGAACCTCCTCGCCGATCTCGTCTACGGCGTGCTCGACCCGCGAGTCCGGACGTGACCGCCGCCGGCGCCAGCTGGTCGCCCCCGATCCCGGCCGGTCGCCGGGTCGGTCGCTTCGACCTGCTGGTCCGGCTGGTCCGGCGGCCGGAGGGTGCCTTCGGGGTCCTCATCCTGGCGATCTTCGCCGCGCTCGCGCTCGCCCCGGACTTCTTCGTCGGGCCGCTCCAGACCGCGGTCACGGCCCACGGGACGCGACTTTCCCCGCCGTCGGCGGCGTTCCCCCTGGGTACCGACGAGCTCCGCCGGGACATGCTCAACCTGACCGTCCACGGCGCCCGGGTGTCGATGGCCATCGGCCTCCTGGCGACGCTCGTCACGGTCTTCATCGGGGCCGTCGTCGGCATCGTCAGCGGCTTCGTCGGCGGGCGCGTCGACGCCGTCCTCATGCGGATCACGGACTTCTTCCTCGTGATCCCGACGTTCGTCCTGGCCCTGATCCTGACCCCGATCATCCGGGACCTCGTCGGCTCGGGCTCGACCGAGATCCTGGGCATCCGGATGACGCTCATCGTCATCGTCATCGTCATCGGCATCACGAGCTGGTCTTCGTCCGCCCGGATCATCCGCTCGCAGACGCTGTCGCTGAAGGAGCGGGCCTTCGTCGACCGGGCCCGCGTCATCGGGGCCGGCAGCGGCCACATCATGCGTCGGCACATCCTGCCGAACGTCATCAACCTCATCGTCGCCAATTCCGTCCTGGTCTTTGCCGGTGCCGTCCTGACCGAGACGACGCTCTCGTTCGTCGGCCTCGGCGACCCCTTCCAGCCCTCGTGGGGCCAGCTCCTCGAGGCCGCCCGGTCGGTCGGCGCGCCGGGACTCGGGGCGTGGTGGTACTTCGTCCCGCCGGGCGTCTGCATCGTCCTCGTCGTGTTCGCCTTCACCCTCGTCGGGGGTGCCCTCGACGACCTCCTCAACCCGAAGCGCCGAGGCCGGGCGTGACGGCCGCGGTTCCGCGGCCCGACCGGCCACCGCGGGCGCTGCCGAGGCTCGCCGTCGCCGGGGCACCGCTCCTCGAGGTCGACGACCTCAAGACCCACTTCCGGCTCGCCGGCGAGGTCGTCCGGGCGGTCGACGGGGTGAGCTTCCGGCTCGACGCGGGCGAGGCCCTCGGCATCGCCGGCGAATCGGGCTGCGGCAAGACGACGACCGCCCTCTCCCTCGTCCGCCTGTTGCCGGCCAACGCGAGCATCGTCGGCGGGAGCATCCGGCTCCACGGCATCGACCTGGCGACCAAGTCCGACACCGCCATCCGGCGCTATCGATGGCGCGAGATCTCGATCGTCTTCCAGGGCGCGATGAACGCCCTGAACCCGGTCGCCCGGGTTCGGGACCAGATCGCCGAGCCCATCGTCGAGCGCCTCGGGGTCGATGCCCGGACGGCACGCCGCCGGGCCGGCGAGCTGCTCGAGCTCGTGGGCATCCCCCGGGCCCGGGGCTCGGCCTATCCCCACGAGCTCTCGGGCGGGATGCGCCAGCGGGCGATGATCGCCATGGCCCTGGCCTGCGACCCGGCGATCGTCATCGGAGACGAGCCCACGACCGCGCTCGACGTCATGGTCCAGGCCCAGATCCTGGATCTCCTCGAGCGCCTCCGCGAGCGCCTCGGGCTCTCGCTCATCCTCATCACCCACGACCTCTCGGTCATCGCCGAGACCTGCGATCGGGTCCTGATCATGTACGCCGGGCGGGTTGCAGAGGAGGGCCCGGTCGCCCAGGTCTTCACCAGGCCGCGGCATCCCTACACCCAGAAGCTCCTCGCCGCCTTCCCCAACATCCAGGCCGACCGCCGCACGCTCGACGTGATCCCCGGGACGCCGCCCGACCTGCGGACGCCTCCGCCGGGCTGCCGCTTCGCGCCGCGCTGCCCGCTGGCGATGGCCGTCTGCTCGGAGGTCGTGCCGCCCGAGGTCACCTTCGCCGACCGTGTCCGGGTCGCCTGCCACCTCTACTCCGAGGGCTCCTCCGGCGAGCCGGTCCTCGTGCCGGCCGCCGCCACGGTCGGTCGGGCGTGACCGCGGGTCGGGCGCGCATGAGCGCCGGCGGGGCAGGCATGAGCGCGGGCGGGGCAGGCATGAGCGCGGGCGGGGCAGGCATGAGCGCGGGCGGGGCAGGCATCGGCGCCGGCGAGCCCGACGAGCTCCTTCGGATCGAGGGTCTCGAGGTCCACTTCCCGATCCGCCGCAGCGCCCTCGACATCCTGCCCGGACGGCACCCGGGCGTCGTCCGGGCGGTCGACGGGATCGATCTCACCATCCGGCGCGGCGAGGTGCTCGCCCTGGTCGGTGAATCCGGGAGCGGCAAGACGACCACGGGACGCGTCGTCGTCAAGCTCACGGCCCCGACGGGTGGGCGGGTCGTCTTCGATGGCCAGGACGTCACCGACCTTCGAGGTGGGGCCGCCCTGCGCACCTACCGTCAGCGGGTCCAGCTCATCTTCCAGGACCCCTACGAGACGCTGAACCCGAAGCAGTCGATCGGCGACTTCGTCGCCGAGCCGCTCGACGTCAACGGCCTCGCCCCGGCACCGGACGACCGCCGCCGCCGGGTGCTCGCAGCGCTCGACGCCGCGGGCCTGCGGCCGGCCGAGGACTTCGCCCGTCGCTATCCCCACGAGCTCTCGGGCGGCCAGCGCCAGCGGGTGGTCATCGCCGGGGCCCTGGTCATGGGCCCCGAGCTCGTGGTCGCCGACGAGCCGGTGTCGATGCTCGACGTGTCGATCCGGACCGAGCTCCTGCGGCTCATGCTCGACCTCCGCGCCGAGCGCGGGCTGACCTACCTGTTCATCACCCACGACCTTGCCCTCGCCTGGGTCCTCGCCGATCGGATCGCGGTGATGTACCTCGGGCGGATCATGGAGATCGGGCCGGCCGAGCGGGTCATCGAGGATCCCCACAACCCGTACACCCGGGCGCTCGTGAGCGTCTCGCCGACGACGACGCCGCCGGCGGCCGGCGAGCGCGCCCAGCGCACGATCCTCGTCGGGGAGACGCCGGACGCCGCCCACGTCCCATCGGGCTGCCGGTTCCACCCGCGCTGCCCGCTCGTCTTCGATCGCTGCCGGACGGAGTCGCCGCCGCTCTTCGATGTCGGTGCTGGACAGGCCGCGGCGTGCTGGCTGGCCGAGGGCGGACGCAGCCTCCCGCTGATGCCGACGACGGCGGCGGCTGGGGTCGCAGCCGCGGCCCCGTCCCCCGAGGCCCCCGGGGTCGCCGCGAGCTAGCTCGCCGGCACCTGGCTCTCCGAATCCGGCGCCGAGAGGACCCGGTGGACGAACCAACCGACGAGGGCGCCGACGAACGGCGCGGTGAGGTAGATCCCGATCGACGCGTAGTCCGCCGAGACGATCGCCGGGGCGAGCGACCGGGCGGGATTCACCGACGCCCCGCTGAAGGGGATGCCGACCGCGTGGATGACCAGGAGGGTCAGCGGGATCACTGTCATCGCGTGCTCCGGCGCGCGCTTCGTGACGGTCAGGATGACGGCCACGAAGATCGCGGTCAGGACGACCTCGACGGTGAAGGCCCCGAGCTCGCTTACGATGCCCGGCAGGTTCTTCGTCGAGGCCACGGTGGCCTGGTCGCTGATCGTGAAGATCACGCCAGACGCGGCCACGGCGCCGACGACCTGGGCGATGACGTAGCCGGCCGCCGCCGGCGGGTCGATGCGCTTGTCGAGGAGCGCGCCGAGGGTCACCGCTGGGTTGAAGTGGCCACCCGAGACGGCGCCACCGACCGCGATCGCGGCGAGCAGCCCGAGCCCGAACCCGATCGCGATGACGACGATGTTCGCGGCCTCGCCCGCACCGCCGACCCCGATGATCGCGAGCGAGCCCATCCCGACGAGGATGAACGTGCCGATGGCCTCGGCGATCAGCTTGCGAATGTCCACGACGCCTCCTCTCCCGTCAGCCGGATCGTGGCCGCATCATACCGACCCGCCGATCGCGGCTCGGAGCAGGATCGCGTCCCGCCAGACCAGGCAGAGGACGTCGACGAGCTCGAGCCGGTC
>MGOD01000085.1:35204-36123 GCA_001795245.1 Chloroflexi bacterium RBG_16_70_13 | reverse complement strand
CAGGGCGGCGAGATCGCCGCTCGGCCCGTACCAAGCGCCCAGGACGTAGCCCTCGACGCCGTACGTCCCGACCCAGCTGCCCTGGGGGGACTGTTCCCAGGCTGGCGGTGGCGGCGGTGGCGGCGCCCCGGCCCCGCCCAGGAAGATCCCGGAGATCTCGGCGTTGGCGCCGGCGAGCCGATCGACCGTGATCGAGACCGAGCCGCCCGGCCCGACGCTGACCGGGAAGTGCATCCAGGCGCCACCGTAGAACGAGGTCGTGAGGTTGACGGTCTTGGTCGTCGTGCCGTCGCTGACCGCGACGTTCTGGCGGCGGACGGTCGAATCCCAGTCGACGGCGTAGATGTGGATGGTGCCGCTGTAGCCGTTCGCGAAGGTCAGATGCGCCCGCATCTGCGTGTTGTCGACCAGATGCGTTGCCCGCCGCTCGGTCGCCGTCGGGTCCTGGAGGGCCCGGACATCGGTCGTCGGGGCGACCCATGTCGAGCGCACCCCCTGATCGAGGCTGAAGCTCGTCCCGGCCGGCAGGGCGGCGAGATCGCCGCTCGGCCCGTACCAAGCGCCCAGGACGTAGCCCTCGACGCCGTACGTCCCGACCCAGCTGCCCTGGCTGTTTGTTCCGACGCTCACAGGGATCTCGACGCAGCGGGCGTGGCCGCCCGTGTCCGAAGCGCGGATCCCGATCGAATGGGAGCCGTCGAACGTCGTGGTGGAGTCCCAGCTGAAGGCGTACGGCGCCGTCGTGTCGGTCCCGACCGACACGCCGTCGGCCAGGAACTCGACGGAGGCGATGCCATCCGGGTCAGTCGCGGTCGCGGAGATGGAGACCAGGCCGGAGACGGACGAGCCTGCCGCGGGGCTGGTGATGGCGGCGGCCGGCACACCCGATGTCGGATCGGCGGCCATCGACGCGGCGCGG